>NZ_JBEPDM010000086.1:0-15975 GCF_040300305.1 Streptomyces sp. NPDC000410 | reverse complement strand
TGTCGCATGTGACGTTGCCGCCTGCGGTGTTGGCGACGTTGGATGAGGGGTTGATTGATCGGGGTGTGGTGTTGGTGGTGGCGGGTGAGGCGTGCCCGCCGGAGGTGATGGCGCGTTGGGCTCGGGGTCGGGTGATGTTCAACTCGTACGGTCCGACGGAGACCACGGTGGATGCCACGTTGTGGCGGTGTGATCCGGAGGCGGGTGAGGTCGCGATCGGCCGGCCGGTGGTCAATACCCGGGTGTATGTGCTGGATGAGTCGTTGTCGCCGGTGCCGGTGGGTGTGGCTGGTGAGTTGTATGTGGCGGGTGCGGGTCTTGCGCGTGGTTATGTGGGGCGTGCGGGTCTGACGGCGGAGCGGTTCGTGGCTAATCCGTTCGGTGCCGGGGGTGAGCGGATGTATCGGACGGGTGACCGGGCGCGGTGGACGGTGGATGGTCAGCTGGTCTTCGCGGGGCGTACGGACGATCAGGTCAAGTTGCGTGGTTTCCGGATCGAGCCGGGTGAGATCGAGGCGGTCCTGGTCGCGCACGGGCAGGTCGGGCAGGCGGCGGTGGTCGTCCGTGAGGACACGCCGGGTGACAAGCGCCTGGTCGCCTACGTCGTACTCGCCGGTGTTGTTCGGGGCGAGGTGTCGGGGGTGTTGCGGGAGTTCGTGGCGGCGCGCCTGCCGGAGTACATGGTGCCGTCGGCGGTGGTGGTGTTGGACGAGCTGCCGTTGACGCGGAACGGGAAGTTGGACCGCAGGGCGCTGCCGGTGCCGGAGCTGGCGTCGTTGTCGGGCGCGGGTCGTGGGCCGGTCAGTGTGCAGGAGGAGTTGCTGTGCGGGGCCTTCGCTCAGGTGCTCGGCCTGGAGAGCGTCGGTGTTGATGACGACTTCTTCGCGCTGGGTGGGCAGTCGCTGTTGGCGGTGCGGCTGGTGAGTCGGATCCGGGCGGTGCTCGGTGTCGAGATCGAGATCCGTGCGCTGTTCGAGGCGCCGACGGTCGCCGGCCTGGCGGCCCGACTGGCCGGCGAAGGCCCAGCGAGGCCGGCGCTGACACCAGCGGTACGCCCGGAGCGGGTGCCGCTGTCGTTCGCACAGCGCCGCCTGTGGTTCCTCGGCCAGCTGGAAGGCCCGAGCGCCACCTACAACATCCCGGTCGCGGTACGACTGACCGGCCAGGTGAACCGGTCAGCACTGGATGCGGCGCTGCGGGACGTCCTCGCACGGCACGAGGCACTGCGCACGATCTATCCGGCCGAAGGTGGCCGCCCCTACCAGCAGATCCTCGATGTCGAGGGCCTGGCGTGGGAGCTGCAGAGGGTGGAGGTGGCGCGGGAGGAGCTGGCCGGTGCGGTTGCCGCTGCGCAGGGGTATGCCTTCGATCTGTCGGCTGAGGTGCCCTTCCGGGCCTGGCTGTTCACGGCCGGACCGGACGAGCATGTGCTGGTCGTGGTCGTGCACCACATCGCGGGCGACGGCTGGTCGAACGGTGTGCTGGCGCGCGATGTGACAAGCGCGTACGCGGCCCGGTGTGCGGGACGGACGCCGCAGTGGACCGGGCTCCCGGTGCAGTACGCCGACTACACCCTTTGGCAGCGTGAGCTGCTGGGTGCCGAGGACGACCCGGAGAGCCTGCTGGCCCGTCAGATCGCCTACTGGCGCGAGGCACTGGCCGAGATACCGGAGGAGCTCGACCTTCCCTTCGATCGTCCGCGCCCTGCGGTGGCGAGCTACCGCGGCCATGAGGTGCCCCTGGAGATCCCGGCGGAGGTGCATGCGCGGCTGGTCGAGCTGGCGCGGGCCGAGGGTGTGACGGTGTTCATGGTCTTGCAGGCTGCTTTGGCCACCTTGCTGTCCAGGTTGGGTGCGGGTACGGATGTTCCGATCGGGTCGGCGGTTGCCGGTCGTACGGATGAGGCGCTGGACGATCTGATCGGCTTCTTCGTGAACTCGCTGGTGATACGTACTGACCTCTCCGGCGACCCGACGTTCCGTGAGGTGCTGGGACGGGTGCGGGAGGCAGGACTGGGGGCGTTCGCCCATCAGGATGTGCCGTTCGAGCGCCTGGTGGAGGAACTGGCCCCCACGCGCTCCCTGGCCAGGCATCCGCTCTTCCAGGTGATGCTCACGCTCCAGAACAACGACGAGGCCGTTCTGGACCTGAACGGCTTGCGTTCCGAAGCGATGCCGCCGGGGGAGCCGACGGCGAAGTTCGACGTCGAGGTGAGTGTGGGGGAGGAGTTCGACGGTGACGGTGCGCCGGCGGGGCTGCGGGGCGTCGTGATCGTAGCCGCGGACCTCTTCGGCGTGGAGAGCGCCGAGCGGTTGGCGGCGCGGTGGGTGCGGGTGCTGGACACGCTGACTGCTGATCCGCTGGTGCGGGTGGGTGAGCTGGATGTGCTCGATGCGGGTGAGCGTCGTCGGGTGTTGGTGGAGTGGAATGACACGGTGGGCGAGGTGCCGGCTGGGACGTTGGCGGGGTTGTTCGAGGTGCAGGTGGGGCGGTCTCCGGGTGCGGTGGCGGTGGTGTTCGAGGGTGTGGAGGTGTCGTACGCGGAGTTGGATGTTCGGGCGAATCGTCTGGCCAGGTTGTTGATGGGTCGGGGTGTTGGTCCGGAGTCGGTGGTGGGGGTGGCGTTGGAGCGCGGGGTGGATCTGTTGGTGGCGCTGCTGGGCGTGTTGAAGGCCGGAGGGGCCTATCTGCCGGTCGACCCGGAACTTCCCCAAGAACGGGTCGAGTTCATGCTCGCGGATGCGGGCGCGGTCCATGTCGTGACACCGGACGTGGTGGAGGAATCGGCCGGGCTTGATGGTGGTCCGGTGGGTGACCGGTCGTTGTTGCCTTCGCATCCGGCGTATGTGATCTACACGTCGGGGTCGACGGGTGTGCCGAAGGGTGTGGTGGTGTCGCATGAGGGTGTGGTGAACCGTCTTGTGTGGATGCAGGAGCGGTTCGGGTTGGTGGCGGGGGAGCGGGTTCTTCAGAAGACGCCGTTTGGTTTCGATGTGTCGGTGTGGGAGTTGTTCTGGCCGCTGTTGACGGGCGGGGTGTTGGTGGTGGCCAGGCCGGGTGGGCATCGGGATCCGGGTTATGTGGCGCAGCTCATTGGTGAGCAGCAGGTGTCGACGGTGCATTTCGTGCCGTCGATGCTGGAAGTGTTCCTGCGCGAGCCCGAGCTAGCAGGTTGTTGGGATCTGCGGCGGGTGGTGTGCAGCGGTGAGGCGCTGCCTGCTGCGGTGGTGGAGCGGTTCTTCGACCTCATCGACGGTGTGGAGCTGCACAACTTGTATGGGCCGACGGAGGCTTCCGTCGACGTGACCGCTTGGCAGTGCGCGCCCGGCGAGGGTTCGGTGCCGATCGGCCGGCCGATCACGAACACCAAGACGTTCGTGCTGGACGGTGCGCTTCAGCCGGTGCCGGTGGGTGTGGTCGGTGAGCTGTATCTGGCGGGTGTGCAGCTGGCACGTGGCTATGCCGGGCGCCCGGGGCTGACGGCGGAGCGGTTCGTCGCCGGCCCGTACACGAAAACCGGTGAGCGGATGTATCGGACCGGGGATCTGGTGCGGTGGAGTGCGGATGGTGCGCTGGAGTATCTGGGGCGGGCGGATGATCAGGTGAAGATCCGGGGGTTCCGGATCGAGCCGGGTGAGGTTCAGGCCGTGGTCGCCGGCCATCCGCAGGTTGCGCAGGCGGCGGTCGTGGTCCGTGAGGACGCCCAGGGCGACAGTCGCCTCGTCGCCTACGTCGTACCGGAATCAGGCGGCAGCAGTGAACTTCCGGATGCTGTGCGGCAATTCGCATCGGGCCGAGTCCCGGAGTACATGGTTCCGTCTGCCGTGGTCGTGCTCGATGCGCTGCCGTTGACGGTGAACGGGAAGCTGGACCGCAGGGCGCTGCCCGCCCCGGAGTACGCGGCCGGTACCGGCCGTGCCCCGGCCGACGCGCGCGAGGAAGCCATATGTGCCGCGTTCGCGGAAGTCCTCGGACTGGAGAGCGTCGGCGTGGACGACGACTTCTTCCTGCTGGGCGGACATTCCCTGCTGGCCACCGAACTCGTCAGCTCGATCAGGCAATCCCTCGGCATCGACATACGGATCGCCGACATCTTCGAGGCACCCACAGCGGCCGGGCTCGCAAGCCTGGTCGGAGACAAAAAGTCAGCTAGGCCGGCGTTGCGGCCGATGCGCAAGCAGGAGGAGTCCTGATGCTTCCGTTGTCGTTCGCGCAGCGCCGGTTGTGGTTCGTCGAGCAGCTTCAGGGCTCGAACCCCACATACAACATTCCCATCGCCTTGAGGTTGTTCGGCGACCTTGACCGACAGGCGCTCGCCGGGGCGTTCCGGGACGTGCTCGGACGCCACGAAGTGCTCCGTACGGTGTTCGCCGTCGATGGCGGTGAGCCGTACCAGCGCATTCTGGATCTTGAGGATCTGGACTGGCGGCTGACCGTGGCCGAGGTGGCCCCTGCGGAGCTCGACGGCGCTGTCGCCGACGCCGCAGGGCGTGCCTTCGACCTGTCGGCGGAGGTGCCGATCCGGGCGTCGCTGTTCTCGACCGGGCCCGACGAGCACGTGCTGTTGGTCGTCGTGCACCACATCGCGGGCGACGGCTGGTCCATGGGCCCGCTCGCCCGGGACGTGTCGATCGCGTACGCGGCGCGGCGCGAGGGACGTGCTCCGCAGTGGGAGCCGCTGCCCGTGCAGTACGCGGACTACAGCCTGTGGCAGCGCGAGCTGCTCGGCGCCGAGGACGACCCGGACAGTCTGCTGAACCGTCAGGTCGACTACTGGCGCGCGACGTTGGCCGATGTGCCGGAGGAACTCGAGCTGCCCTTCGACCGGCCGCGTCCGGCGGTGGCCGGCTATCAGGGGCACAGCGTGCCACTGGAGATCCCCGCGGAGGTGCACGCGCGCCTGGTGGAGCTGGCGCGGGCCGAGCGCGTCACGGTGTTCATGGTGTTGCAGGCCTCGTTCTCGGTACTGCTGTCACGGCTCGGAGCAGGCACCGACATCCCGATCGGCGCGGCGATCGCCGGGCGTACCGACGCGGCGCTGCGCGAGCTGGTGGGATTCTTCGTGAATACGCTGGTGCTGCGCACGGACCTGTCGGGGGACCCGACGTTCCGTGAGGTGCTGGCGCGGGTGCGGCAGGCGGGGCTGGGGGCGTACGCGCACCAGGACGTGCCGTTCGAGCGGCTGGTGGAGGAGCTGTCGCCTGCTCGTTCGCTGTCCCGTCATCCGCTGTTCCAGGTGATGCTCACGCTTCAGAACACCGCCGACGCGGTGGTGGACCTTCCCGGCCTTCGGGTCGAGGAGATGCCGGCCGACCTGCCGGTGGTGAAGTTCGACGTCGCGGTGAGCCTGGAGGAGGCGTTCGACGCCGAGGGAACTCCGGCCGGGCTGCACGGCTCCTTGACGGTGGCGACGGACCTGTTCGATCCCACGAGCGCCGGGCAGCTGGCGTGGCGCTGGGTGCGGGTGCTCGAACTGCTGGCCGCCGATCCCCAGGTGCGGCTCGCCGCGGTGGACGTGCTGGAAGCGGATGAGCGGCGCCGGGTGCTGCTGGAGTGGAACGACACGGCGGCCGACGTGTCGCCGGTGCCGGTGGTCGGACGGTTCGAGGCGCAGGTGGCGCGAACCCCCGACGCGGTGGCGGTCGTGTCGCAGGGCGAGGAGCTGAGCTACGCGGAGCTGGACGCACGGGCGAACCGGCTGGCGCGGCTGCTGATCGACCGCGGGGTCGGGCCGGAGTCCGTCGTGGGGCTGTGCCTGCCGCGCGGGATCGAGATGATCTCGGCCGTCCTGGCGGTGTGGAAGGCCGGGGGTGCGTACCTGCCGATCGACGCGGAGCTGCCGGCGGAGCGCATCGCGTTCATGCTGGCCGACTCCGAGGCCGTGCTCCTGCTCGGTACGCGGGAGGTGCTCGACGGACTCCCGACGGACGAGGTGTCCTCGTTCGCTCTCGACGCCCCGGCTCTCGTCGCCGACATGGCGCAGCTCCCGGCGACCACGCCGGGAGTGGAGGTGGCGCCGGCCGGTCTTGCGTACGTCATGTACACCTCGGGGTCGACCGGCACGCCGAAGGGTGTGGCCGTCACACAGGACTCGCTGTCCAACTATGTGTCCTCGGCGCCGGGCCGGGTCGGGTTCGGCGAACCAGGCAGCCGGTACGCGCTGCTCCAGGCGCAGGTGACCGACCTGGGCAACACGACCGTGTTCGCGAGCCTGGCCACGGGCGGGCAGCTGCACATCCTGGGTGAACAAGCGGTCACTGACCCGGTGGCGGTGGCGGAGTATCTGGCCGAGCACGCCATCGACCACGTCAAGGCAGTGCCTTCGCACCTGGCGGCGCTGAGCGGTGCGGGCGGTGTCGCGGCGGTGCTTCCCGCCCGGTCCCTGGTGCTGGGCGGCGAAGCGGCGCCGGCCCCGTGGGTACGGGAGCTGGTGGCGGCGGCGGGGGACCGGGAGGTTTTCAACCACTACGGGCCGACCGAGACCACGATCGGCGTGGCCACCGGACGGCTGTCCGCCGCGCTGGTGGCCGATGGCGCGGTGCCGGTGGGCACGCCCATCGCCAACACCCGCCTGTACGTCCTTGACGCCTCGCTCTCTCCGGTGGCGCCGGGTGTGGTGGGCGAACTGTACGTCGCCGGCGCGGGGCTGGCGCGCGGGTACGTGCGCCGGGCCGGGCTGACCGCCGAGCGCTTCGTGGCGTGCCCGTTCGGCGCTCCGGGCGACCGGATGTACCGGACCGGTGACCGGGCCCGGTGGACGACGGACGGGCAGCTGGTGTTCGCCGGCCGGGCCGATGAACAGGTGAAGATCCGTGGGTTCCGGATCGAGCCGGGGGAGGTGCGGTCCGCCCTGCTCGCGCATCCGGCGGTCGCGCAGGCGGCGGTCGTCGCCCGCGAGGACACACCCGGTGACACCCGTCTGATCGCCTACCTGGTGCGCGCCGAGAGCGCAGGCGCCACAGGGGCGGCCGGTGAACTCGCTGCGGACGTCCGGGAATTCGCCGCACGGCGGCTGCCGGGGCACATGGTCCCCACGGGGTTCGTGATCCTTGACGCTCTGCCCTTGACGGCCAACGGGAAGCTGGACCGCAAGGCGCTGCCCGCACCCGAGTACACGGCAGGTACCGGCCGGGCGCCGGCCAACACCCGCGAGGAGCTGGTGTGCGCCGCGTTCGCCGAGGTGCTCGGCCTGGAGCAGGTCGGCGTGGACGACGACTTCTTCCGCCTGGGCGGGCATTCGCTGCTGGCGGTGTCGTTGGTGGAGTGGCTGCGGGTGCGCGGCGTGCCCGTGTCCGTACGCGCGCTGTTCCAGACGCCGACTCCGGCCGGGCTCGCCGCGGCGGCGGGCACCGAGCGCGTGGCGGTCCCGGCGAACGCGATCCCCGCGGGCGCGCGGGAGATCACACCGGAGATGCTGCCGCTGGTGGAGCTGTCCGCCGAGGAGATCGAGCGGATCGTCGCGAGTGTCCAGGGCGGCGCGGCCAACGTCGCGGACGTGTATCCGCTCGCCCCGCTCCAGGAGGGCCTGCTCTTCCATCACCTGTTGGCGGCCGGCGGCGATGACGCGTACGTGACGCCGACGGTGCTGGAGTTCGACACCCGGACGCGGCTCGACGCGTTCGTGGACGCTTTGCAGCGGGTGGTGGACCGGCACGACATCTACCGCACGGGTGTGGTGTGGGAGGGACTCCGTGAGCCGGTGCAGGTGGTGTGGCGGCACGCCGTACTGCCGGTGCAGGAAGTCGTCCTGGACCCGCAGGCCGCGGACCCGGCGGCCGAGCTGCTCGCGGCCGGTGGGCTGTCGATGGACCTGGGGCGGGCGCCGCTGATCGACGTCCACGTCGCTGCCGGGCCCGGTGCGGACCGCTGGCTGGCACTGGTCCGGATGCACCACATGGTGCGGGACCACACGGCGCTGGCCGTGGTGCTGGACGAAGTACGGGCGTTCCTGTCGGGCCGGGGTGGTGAACTGGCCGAGCCGATGCCGTTCCGCGACTTCGTCGCACAGGCGAGGGGCGGCGTGGAGCGCTCGGAGCACGAGCGGTTCTTCGCCGACGTCCTCGGGGACGTCACCGAGCCGACGGCGCCGTTCGGGGTGCTGGACGCGCGCGGTGACGGGACGGGGGTCGTACGGGCGCACCTCCCCTTCTCACCGGAGCTCGTGGGCCGGCTGCGGGAGGTCTCACGACTGCTGGGGGCCAGCCCGGCGACGGTGCTGCATGTCGCATGGGCGCGGACACTGGCGGCGGTCAGCGGCCGCGACGATGTGGTCTTCGGCACCGTGCTGTTCGGCCGGATGAACGCGGGCGCGGGCGCTGACCGGGTCCCTGGCCCGTTCATGAACACACTGCCCGTACGGGTGCGCGTCGACGAAGCGGGTGTCCTGGCGGCGGTGGCCGGCATGCGTGCGCGGCTGGCGGGACTGCTCGAGCACGAGCACGCCCCGCTGGCGGTGGCCCAGCAGGCCAGTGGCGTACCGGCGGATGCGCCGCTGTTCACCGCGCTGTTCAACTACCGGCACAACGCGGGCCGGGTCTCCGGCCCGGACGCGGACGAGGCCGGCGACGCGCATGCGGACCAGGCCGGCGACGCGGGGCTGGAAGGAATCCGCACGCTGCTCCTGCGCGAGCGCACGAACTATCCGCTGACCGTGTCGGTCGATGACGACGCGCACGGGATCGAACTGGCCGTCGACGCCGTGGCACCCATCGACCCGGAGGCGGTGTGCGCGCTTCTGCGCACCGCCCTGGACGGCCTGGTCGCCGCGCTGGAAGACGCACTGGAGGGCGGCCCGGAACTGCCGCTGGGCGCCGTGGCCGTGCTCGGTGCCGACGAGCGGCGGCGGGTGCTGGAGGAGTGGAACGACACCGAGGTGGAGGTCGCGGACTCCACGATCGCGGAGCTGTTCGAGGCCCAGGTGGGGCGGACCCCGGGTGCGGTGGCGCTCGTGTTCGAGGGTGCGGAGGTGTCGTATGCGGAGCTTGACGCGCGGGCGAACCGGCTGGCGCGGCTGCTGATCGACCGAGGGGTCGGGCCGGAGTCGGTGGTGGGCGTTGCGCTGGAGCGCGGCGTGGACGTGGTGGTGGCGCTCCTGGCGGTGTTGAAGGCCGGAGGCGCGTATCTGCCGCTGGACCCGGCGTACCCGGCGGAGCGCATCGCGTTCATGCTCGCCGACGCGGGCGCCGTGTCCGTGCTGGGCGCCGGAGACACGGGCCTGGAAGACAGCACCGGTGTGCCGGTCGTGGCCCTCGACGACCCGGCGGTCGTCGCCGAGCTGGCCGCTCTCGACGGCGATGCGGTGACCGAGGGCGAACGGCTGGGTGTGCTGCTGCCGGAGCATCCGGCGTACGTCATCTACACGTCGGGATCGACCGGGGTGCCCAAGGGCGTGGTGGTCGAGCACCGGTCCGTTGTGAGCCTCCTCTCGTGGGCTGCCGCGGAGTTCTCGTCGGCCGACTTCTCCCGGGTGCTGGCGTCGACGTCGCTCAGCTTCGACGTGTCGGTGTTCGAGGTGTTCGGCCCGCTGGTGTCGGGCGGCAGCATCGAATTGGTACGGGACGTCCTCGCGCTGGCCGACCGTGGAGCCGACAGCGGCCCGCTGAGCCTGATCAGCGCCGTGCCCTCCGCGCTCTCGCAGGTGCTCGGCGGGGGCGCGGTGGAGGCTCGGGCGAGGACCGTGGTGCTCGCGGGCGAGGGGCTCTCCTCCTCGGTCGTGCAGGGTATCCAGGGAGCGCTGCCGGGAGCACGCGTCGCGAACATCTACGGACCGACCGAGGCGACGGTGTACTCGACGGCGTGGTTCGCCGAGGGCGAGGTGGGCGGAACTCCGCCGATCGGCCGGCCCATCGCCAACGCACGCGCCTTCGTACTGGACCGGTCCATGGCCCCCGTGCCGGTGGGCGTCCCGGGAGAGCTGTACGTCGCGGGGGCGGGCCTCGCGCGCGGATACGTGAACCGCGCCGGACTGACGGGCGAGCGGTTCGTGGCGGACCCGTTCGGCGGTGCGGGCTCACGGCTCTACCGCACCGGGGACCTGGTCCGGTGGAACGCCGACGGGCACCTGGAGTACCTCGGGCGCGCCGACGAGCAGGTGAAGATCCGTGGGTTCCGGATCGAGCCGGGCGAGATCGAGGCAGCTCTCACCGCGCACCCCGGCATCGTCCGCGCGGTGGCCCTCGTCCGTGAGGACAGCCCGGGGGACAAGCGACTGGTCGCCTACGTCGTGCCCGAAGAAGGCGCGGACGTGGACAGCGGCGCCCTGTCCGCGGCCGTACTCGGATTCGTGGGCGAACGCCTCCCCGGGCACATGGTGCCCTCGGCCGTGGTGGTCCTGGACGCGCTGCCGTTGACGTCGAACGGCAAGCTGGACCGCAAGGCCCTGCCTGCCCCCGAGTACACCACCGGTGCCGGCCGGGGTCCCGCCACCATGCAGGAAGAGCTGCTGTGCGGAGTGTTCGCGCAGGTCCTCGGGGTGCCGGCCGTAGGGGTGCACGACAGCTTCTTCGAGCTGGGCGGGCATTCGCTGCTCGCGGTGCGGCTGGTGAGCCGGATCCGAACCGTCCTCGGCGTCGAGCTGCCGCTGCGGACCCTGTTCGACGCGCCCACGGTCGCCGGTCTCGCCGACCGGCTGGGAGGGGCCGACGAGGCCCGGCTCGCGCTGACCGCCGTGGCCCGTCCGGAGCGGGTGCCGCTGTCGTTCGCACAGCGCAGGCTGTGGTTCATCGGGCAGCTGGAAGGCCCGAGCGCGACGTACAACCTTCCCGTCGCACTGCGGTTGAACGGCGATGTGGACCGTACGGCACTGAACGCGGCACTGCTCGACGTGATCGGGCGGCACGAGGTGCTCCGCACGGTCTTCCCGACGGCCGAGGGCGAGCCGTACCAGCACGTCCTGCGCCCCGACGGCCTGACGTGGGAGCTCCAGGTCGTGGAGGTGATGCCGCAGGAGCTGCCCGGTGCGGTCGCCGCGGCCCAGGAGTACACCTTCGACCTGTCGGCGGAAGTGCCCCTTCGCGCCTGGCTGTTCACCACCGGACCTGACCCGGACGAGCAGGTGCTGGTCGTGGTCGTGCACCACATCGCGGGCGACGGCTGGTCCATGGGCCCGCTGGCCCGGGACGTATCTGTGGCCTACGCGGCGCGACGCGCGGGGTCGGCGCCCGACTGGACCGAACTGCCGGTGCAGTACGCCGACTACACGCTGTGGCAGCGCGAACTGCTCGGGGACGACACGACCACCACCAGCCTGATGACGCGCCAGATCGACTATTGGCGCACGGCATTGGCGGGATCACCCGAAGAACTGACGCTGCCGTTCGACCGGCCCCGGCCCGCGGCCGCCGGCTACCAGGGACACAGTGTGCCGCTGGACGTACCGGCCGAACTGCACGCACAGCTGACGGAGCTGGCCCGTGCCGAGGGCGTGACCCTGTTCATGGTGCTCCAGGCCGCCTTGGCCACGCTGCTGTCGCGGCTGGGCGCCGGCACCGACATCCCGATCGGCTCGGCGATCGCGGGACGTACCGACGAGGCACTGGACGACCTGGTCGGATTCTTCGTGAACACGCTGGTCATACGCACCGACCTGTCGGGGGACCCGACATTCACCGAACTCCTGTCACGGGTACGGGAGAGCGGACTCGGAGCCTTCGCGCACCAGGACGTGCCGTTCGAGCGCCTGGTGGAGGAGCTGGCCCCCGCACGCTCACTGTCGCGGCACCCGCTGTTCCAGGTGCTGCTCACCCTTCAGAACACGGACGAGGCCGCCCTGGAACTGCCCGGTCTGAGCTCCGAGAGCTTCGAGGCGCAGCCGACCGCGGCAAAGTTCGATCTTGATGTGAGTGTGCGGGAGGCATTCGACGCAGAGGGCGCGCCGACGGGCCTGCACGGTTCGGTCAGGGTGGCGGCCGATCTGTTCGACGCCGAGAGCGCCGGGCAGCTGGCGCGGCGGTGGGTCCGGGTACTCGAACTGCTGGCGGCCCGGCCGCAGACCCGGCTCAGCGCGGTGGACGTACTCGGCGAGGACGAGCGGCGCCGGGTTCTGGTCGAGTGGAACGACACGGGCGCCGAGGTCGCGGCTTCGACGGTTACCGGGCTGTTCGAGGCGCAGGTGGCGCGGACGCCGGACGCGGTGGCGATCGCGTGCGACGGGGCCGAGGTGACGTACGGCGAGCTGGACGCGCGGGCGAACCGGCTGGCCCGACTCCTCATCGGCCGAGGGGTGGGACCGGAGACGCTGGTGGGCCTGTGCCTGGAGCGCGGCGCCGACATGGTCGTCGCGATCCTCGCGGTGTGGAAGGCGGGCGGTGCGTATCTGCCCATCGACGCGGACTACCCGGCCGAGCGGATCTCCTTCATGCTCGCCGACGCGGCACCCGGACTGGTGCTGGCGGAGGAGGACACCACCCCGGTGGTTCCGGATGCGGCCACTGTGCTGGTGCTGGATTCGCCCGCGGTCCTGGCCGAGTTGGGACGGCAGCCGGCCGCGGGCGTGTCCGAGGGCGAGCGAACGGGTTCGTTGTCGGCGTCGCATCCGGCGTACGTGATCTACACGTCGGGGTCGACCGGGGTGCCCAAGGGCGTGGTGGTGGAGCACCGGTCGGTGGCCAGCCTCCTGTCGTGGGCAGCCACGGAATTCTCCTCGGGCGAGTTCTCCCGCGTACTGGCGTCGACATCGCTGAGCTTCGACGTGTCCGTGTTCGAGCTGTTCGGCCCGTTGGTGTCGGGCGGCAGCATCGAGCTGGTACGGGACGTGCTGGCACTGGCCGACCGGGACCGTGACGCCTGGCCGGTGAGTTTGATCAGCGCGGTGCCGTCGGCTCTGTCGCGGGTGCTCGCCGGGGGCGGGGTGCGGACCGAGGCACGGACGGTGGTCCTCGCGGGTGAGGGCCTTTCCGCGTCGGCGGTACGGGGCATTCAGGAGGCGCTGCCCGGCGCGAAGGTGGCGAACATCTACGGCCCGACCGAGGCGACGGTGTACTCGACGGGATGGTTCGCGGACGGGGCGGTCCAGGGGACTCCGCCGATCGGCCGACCGATCTCGAACGCGCGGGCATTCGTACTCGACGGAGCCATGTCTCCGGTACCGGTGGGCGTGGTCGGCGAGCTGTACATCGCCGGTGCGGGGCTGGCGCGTGGATACCTGCGGCGTCCCGGTCTGACGGCCGACCGGTTCGTCGCGGATCCGTACGGTGCGGCCGGCGCGCGGCTGTACCGGACCGGGGACCTGGTGCGCTGGAACGCGGACGGCGAGCTGGAGTACCTGGGCCGGGCCGACGAGCAGGTCAAGATACGCGGCTTCCGGATCGAACCCGGCGAGATCGAGACCGTACTGACCCAGCACTCCTCCGTCGCCCAGGCCGTGGTCGTGGCCAGGGAGGACGTGCCGGGAGACAAGCGGCTGGTGGCCTACGTCGTGCCCGTTGCCGGAGAGGGCAGTGACACCGGGCTGCCCGCGGCTCTGCTCGCTTCCGCGGCCGCCCGGCTGCCGGGGCACATGGTGCCCTCGGCGGTGGTGGTCCTGGACGCGCTGCCGCTGTCGTCGAACGGCAAGCTCGACCGCAAGGCCCTGCCCGCCCCCGCGTACGCGCACGGCACGGGCCGGGGCCCGGCCAACGCCCGCGAAGAAGTCCTGTGCGCGGCATTCGCCGAAGTCCTCGGTGTGCGGAACGTCGGCGTGGACGACAACTTCTTCAACCTGGGCGGACATTCGCTGCTGGCGGTCACCTTGGTGGAGCGGCTGCGGGCCGGCGGAGTGGCGATCTCGGTGCGGGCGCTGTTCGAGGCACCGACGCCGGCGACCCTCGCGGCGACGGCGGCGAACGAGCGCGTCGCGGTGCCGCCCAACGCGATTCCGGCGGGGGCGTCGGCCATCACACCGGAGATGCTGCCCCTGGTGGAGCTCTCGGCGGCGGAGATCGAGCGCGTGGTCGCCGGCGTCGAGGGCGGCGCGGCGAACGTCGCCGACGTGTATCCGCTGGCGCCACTGCAGGAGGGACTGCTGTTCCACCACCTCCTGGCGGGTGACGGCGAGGACGCGTATGTGACGCCGACGGTGCTGGAGTTCGACACCCGGGCACGTCTTGACGCGTTCGTTGGTGCTCTGCAGCGGGTGGTGGACCGGCACGACATCTTCCGCACGAGCGTGGTGTGGGAAGGACTGCGGGAGCCGGTGCAGGTCGTGTGGCGGCACGCCGTACTGCCGGTGCAGGAAGTGGCTCTGGACCCGCAGGGGACGGACCCGGCGGCCGAGCTGCTCGCGGCCGGTGGTCTGTCGATGGACCTGGGGCGTGCCCCGCTCATCGATGTGCACACGGCCGCCGAGCCGGGCTCGGACCGCTGGCTGGCGTCGGTACGGACGCACCACATGGTGCAGGACCACACGGCACTGGAAGTGGTACTGGAGGAGGTGGAGGCGTTCCTGGCGGGACGCGGTGACGAGCTGGCCGAGCCGCTGCCCTTCCGGAACTTCGTGGCGCAGGCGCGGGGTGGAGTGGACCGGTCGGAGCACGAACGGTTCTTCAGCGACCTCCTGGGCGATGTGAGCGAGCCGACAGCACCCTTCGGGGTCATGGACGCGCGCGGCGATGGAACCGGTGTCGTCCGGGCAGGCCTGGCGTTCTCGTCGGAGTCGGCCGCGCGGCTGCGGGAGGTGTCGCGCCGACTGGGTGTGAGCCCGGCGACGGTGCTGCACGTGGCGTGGGCGCGCACGCTCGCGTCGGTCAGTGACCGTGACGACGTGGTCTTCGGAACCGTGCTGTTCGGCCGCATGAACGCGGGCGCGGGCGCGGACCGGGTTCCTGGCCCGTTCATGAACACACTGCCCGTACGCGTAAGGGTCGACGAGGTCGGTGTGCGGGAAGCCGTCGCCGGGACACGGTCACAGCTGGCCGGGCTCCTCGAGCACGAGCATGCGCCGTTGGCCGTGGCCCAGCAGGCCAGTGGAGTGGCCGGGGACGTACCGCTGTTCACATCGCTGCTCAACTACCGGCACAACGCGGGCCTGCGCCGCCCCGGCCAGAGCGCGGACGAAGCACACAGCGAGGGACTTGAGGGAGTCAGGACCCTGTCCGTGCGCGAGCGCACGAACTATCCGCTGACCGTGTCGGTCGACGACGACGGTGACGGGGCCGGAATCAGGCTGGCCGTGGACGCGGTGGCCCCGATCGACCCGGAAGCCGTCGGCAGGCTGGTGCGCACCGCGACCGAGAACGTGGTGGCCGCGTTGGCGGCGACGCTGGACGGTGGTGGTGCGGACCTGCCGTTGACATCGGTCCAGGTGCTGGGGCAGGACGAGCGTCGTCGGGTGTTGGTGGAGTGGAACGACACCGGGGTTGAGGTGCCGGTTTCGACGATTCCGGGGTTGTTCGAGGCGGGGGTGGCGCGGACGCCGGATGCGGTGGCGGTGGCTGCTGATGGGGTCGAGGTGTCGTATGCGGAGCTGGATGCGCGGGCGAATCGTTTGGCGCGGTTGTTGATCGGGCGTGGGGTGGGGCCTGAGTCGGTGGTCGCGGTCGCGGTGGAGCGTGGTGTGGATCTGATGGTGGCGTTGCTCGGTGTGCTGAAGGCGGGGGGCGCGTATCTGCCGGTGGATGCGGAGTATCCGGTGGAGCGGGTCGCGTTCATGGTCGGGGATGCGGGTGCCGGGGTGGCTGTGGTGTCCTCCGCGCTGGGGCATGTGCTGCCCGGGTCGCTTCCTCGGGTGGTGCTGGATGCGCCGGGGGTGGTCGGGGAGTTGGCTGCGTTTGATGGCGTGGTGGTGTCCGATGGTGAGCGGATTGCGCCGTTGTCGGTGTCGCATCCGGCGTATGTGATTTATACGTCGGGGTCGACGGGTGTGCCGAAGGGTGTGCTGGTGTCGCATGTCGGGTTCGCGAGTTTCGCGGCGGGTCATGCTCGGTGGCTGGGTGTGGGGTCGGGGGATCGGGTGGGGCAGTTCGCGTCGGCGGGGTTTGACACGTTCGGCTGGGACTGGTG
>NZ_JBEPDM010000085.1:0-16644 GCF_040300305.1 Streptomyces sp. NPDC000410 | reverse complement strand
CGTCCTGCATCTTCCACGCGAGCCGGGCCCGCACATGGGACGGATCCCACGGGCTGGAGGTGATGAAGTGGGCCAGGGCCTGCCGGTTGCCGTCCACACCGAGCCGGGCGGCCATCGGCTCGACCGACTTGCGCTGCCCGTCCAGAAGCAGCCCCCGCAGGTAGACCTGCCCCCACCGACGCTGATCGTTCCGCGTGAACGGCTCGAACACATCCGCCGCGAAGTCCTCCAAATCGCACCGGACCGCGGCCAGCTCCTCAGGCGTCACACCCGATCAACGGAACAACCGATCATCCAGACACGCCACCGACGGATGAACCTGACCAAGCCCTACTAGCACCGTGCGCTCGATCGCGGGAGACGGGTCCGTGCCGTCAGGGCTCGTTGGCGCCCTGACGGGCCCTCGGTGCCATGTCCTGCAGGCCCACCACCCGCAGGAGCCGGAGTCGTTCGTGGGATTCCGTGCCCGGGCGTGCCGTGTGGAGGACGAGGAGATGGTGGTTCTCGTCGTTGAGGAGGACTTCGCAGTCCAGTTCAAGGAGGCCCACCACGGGATGTTGGAAGCGTTTCGTGGTTGCTCGGCGTACCGCGACCTCGTGTTGGCCCCAGAGAGTCGCGAATTCGGCGCTGGCTGCACGTAGTTCGGCCACCAGGGCAGCGGGAGCCGGGTCGGCCGGGCGGGATGCCGCCACCGCGCGCAGGTTCGCCACGTGCACGCGTGCGTGCTCCTCGCGGTCTTCCGGAGGGAAGATCTCGCGCGTGGTCGGGTCGAGGAAGTAGCGGCGGACCAGGTTGCGGTCCCTCGGCGGGCGGGCCGAGGCGTCGCCGGAGAGTGCTTTCGACAACGCGTTCTGCGCGAGGACATCGCCAAGGTCGGTGACCACGGCGGCGGGCGCGTCGTGCAGGCGGTCCAGGACGAGGAGGAGGCCGGGGCGGACGTGGCCGGACGGGACCTCGTGGCGTGGCGGCACCTCGCCGGCCAGGTGGAACAGGTGGTCCCGTTCGTCGTCCGTCAGACGCAGGGCGCGGGCCAGCGCCGTCAGTATCTGACGGGACGGACGCGGGCCCCGGGACTGTTCGAGGCGCGTGTAGTAGTCGGCCGACATGCCGGCCAGCGAGGCCACCTCCTCGCGCCGCAGACCCACGGTGCGCCGCCGGGCGCCGGCCGGCAGGCCCACGTCCGAGGGATGGAGGCGGGTTCGGGCGTGGCGCAGGAAGTCGGCGAGTTCGGCACGGTTCACCCCTCCAGGGTGGCCCGGACCGCCCGGCTTATCCAGGGACCGGCGGTCCCCTGATCTGAAGGTCCCTCCCGTTGGGCCCGGTCCGGTCCGAGGGTGGTGGTGCCGGATCGTGAGGCATCAGGTCGTGAGGCATCAGGTTGTGAGGAGAAGGATCGTGTTGACACTGGTGACGGGTACGACGGGGCAGGTCGGGCGGCGCTTCGTGCCGCGGCTGCTGGCGCAGACCCAGGCGGATGAGCGGGTGCGGGTGCTGGTACGCGACGCCGCGCGCGGGGAGCGGTTCGCGGAACTGGGCGCCGAGGTCGTGCTCGGAGATCTGCGGGACGACGAGGCCCTCGGCAAGGCGGTGGCCGGGGTGGACGCGGTCGTGAACGTCGCCGCGTCCTTCCGCGGGGTGCCCGACGAGGAGGCGTGGGCCGTCAACCGGAATGCGGCGGTGGGGTTGGGGCGGGCCGCGCTGGCCTCCGGTGTACGGCGATTCGTACAGGTCAGCACCGGGGTCGTGTACGGCACTGGGCGTGGCCGTCCGATGACCGAGGACGACGAGAGCCGGCCCGGCGGCGAGCTGTGGGGCGCCTACCCGGAGTCCAAGGCAGCCGCCGAGCGGGAGCTGCTGGCGCTGGAGGGAATGGAAGTGCGCATCGGCCGGCTGCCTTTTGTCTACGGCGACGGCGACCCGCATCTCGCCCAGTCGCTGCGCTGGGCCGCGAACTGGGCACCCGCCCAGCGGCTGCAGATGGCTCATCACGTCGATGTCGCCCAGGGGCTGATGCGCCTCCTGTACGCACCGGCGGTGACAGGCCCCATCTACAACATCGCCGACGACTCACCCGTCACAGCGGTTGAGCTGCACCAGCTCAACGGCGTCGAGGTGCCTGCCGACATGCACACCCGGACCGACCCCGACCCGTGGTTCGGGATCTCCCGACTGGGCGAAGCGGAAGCGCTTCCTGCGCTACGCCAGTCGTCCCCGCTGCACCGAGTGCAGGGCGGCGTTCACGGACGAGCGGTGGCAGGCGGTGGAGCGCACCGGCTGGGACGCCCTTCCTCAGGAGCACTATCCGACCCTGTGCGGGGACTGCGACCAGCGGCAGGAGATCGACTGGGAGGAAGCCTGGCCGGGCGATCCGATCCGCCGGGACCAGGACGAGGAGGGTCAGGAGCAGGACCAGGCCGTGCCCGAGCAGAAGACCATCGGCTGGCTCTCGCGCCTGCGCCGCTGAGCCGGGCAAGCCGCCGGCGGACGCGGGCAAGCCCAAGGCCACCCTGGGCAAGCCCCGCGCCGCCGGCGGCGGGCAGGCGCGATGGGTACACGTACCGGGCCCGGCTGTCGGTGGCGGCTGGGAGGCTGAGCCCCATGGACAGGGATGAGGAGCTGCTGCGCGGCCGGGTCTACGGCGCCGACCACGACCACCCGAGCCCGCGCCCGCACCGCGACTACGCCGAACTGGTCGGCGGCCCGCTCGACGGGCTGCTGCTCGACATCACCGGCTGGAGCGCGGACGAGATCCAGACCGGCGTCGCGCTGACGACCGAGCTCGGGCAGTTCGGCGCCGGCGGCCGGGCCCTGTACGACCCGCGGCCCGGCGAGCGGAACCGCTGGGACTGGTCCGGCGACACACCCTGACGCCGTTCCGGGCACGCGCGACTTCGGCTGACGAGACGACAGCGGGGCCGGCAGGATCACCCTGCCCGGCCCCGCTGCCCGTTCCCGGCTGTTTACCGGCTGAGGCGGATGCGCGGCCCCCACGCGAACTCGAGGTCGTCCCGTACCGGCCGTGCGAGGCGGGCCTGCTGCCCGGCCTGTACCCGCGCAGCAGGGTCAGGAGGGGGTGAGGGTGTCGAGCCGGGCGGCGAGGTCGGGGTGGGTGGCGGCCAAGTGGGGGCGGGTGGCGGCCAGCGGGTCGATGAGGGCGGCGGGATCGTCTTGGGCGAGGGCCGCGTGGAGTTTGTCGAGTGGGCGGCGGGCGGCTGCGGGGAGGTCGGTGAGGGCGGTGATCTGGCCGGCGAGGCTGCGCAGGCCGGCCGCGTTCGTGCGGGCCCAGGCGGCGGTGGTGCGCGTCGCGGCGCGGGCCTGGCGGGTGGCGGTGACGCGTTGTTCGCCGGTGGTGCCGGTGGGGCCGGGGCGGCCGCGCAGGTAGCGGCGTTCGGCGGCCTGGCGGCTGGCGACGCCGAGGGGGTGGGCGAGGTCGGCCCAGCTGGCGCCCGCGTCGCGGGCGGTTTCGATCAGGCCGGTCTCCCATCCGGCGAGCTGCTCGCGTACCTGCCGCAGCAGCATCAGGGAGGCCAGGGCCTGCTCCGCACCGGGTCCGGCGCCGGTGTCGGGGGCCTCGTCCTGGGCGTCGCGCAGGGCGTCGTCTATGGCGATCAGGGCCGCCGCGGCGGCGAGGAAGGACGCCGGGCTGTGGGCGTCGGTGCTGGTCGTGGGCGGCTGGTCGGCTGCGGTCATGGGCACCTCCTCCGGCTTGTCATCGACTCGACGACATCATGTTTGTCATCCATTGGATGACATGTTACAACGGTGTCAGTGCAGCGCATTGGCAGCAACTGCCGACAAACCCGCTGGAGGTGTTTCACGATGTTGATGCGCACTGACCCCTTCCGTGAGCTGGACCGGCTGGCACAGCAGCTGATGGGCCCGGGCACCTGGTCCAAGCCGTCGGCGATGCCGATGGACGCCTACCGCGAGGGCGACGAGTACGTGGTGGCCTTCGACCTCCCCGGCGTTACCGCGGACGCGATCGACATCGACGTCGAGCGGAACATGCTCACCGTCAAGGCCGAACGCCGGCCGGTGGCGAAGGCCGACGACGTGCAGATGGAACTGTCCGAGCGGCCGCTGGGCGTCTTCTCCCGCCAGATCGTCCTCGCCGACACCCTCGACACCGAGCACATCCAGGCCGACTACGACGCGGGCGTGCTCACCCTGCGCATCCCGATCGCCGAGCGCGCCAAGCCCCGCAAGATCTCCATCGGCGTCGGCTCCGGCCGCAAGGAGATCTCCGGCTGACACCGGCCGGACCGGTGCGGAGGGGCGGGCGCCTGATCTCCCCCTCCATCCCGCCCTCCGCACCCACGGACAACCTGGGCGCGAAGGGGTGACGGCCGATGACCTGGCGACGCGAGGCGTTCTTGGAGCATGTGCGGGAACGCGGCGAGTACGAGACGCTGAACGAGACGGAGCGCGCGGCCCGCGTGGTGCTCGCCCTGCTCGGAGCACACCTGGTCGGCGACGTCCGCGCCCAGCTTGCGGCACGCCTGCCGGAGGAATTCGCGCTGATCCTTCTCAACCCGCTGCAGAGCGCCGAACCCCTTCCCCCGGAACGGTTCGTACGGGCCACGGCGGCCTGGATCGAGGGCGCCACCGAAGTGACGGCGACCTGGGACGTCAGCGCCGTACTGTCCACCGCCGCCGACGCCGCCGGCGAGGACCTCCTGGGCCAGATCCTGCTCCAGCTCCCCGCCGGCTACGACCTCCTCTTCGGCCGACCCCAGCCCACCTGACCACGACCCGGGGTGGGTGCCATACCGGTACCGCCCCGGCCTGCTTCACGAAAGGCATGTATCGCAGTGATCACCGACGTGCGCGCACCGCAAGGGCACCAGCAGCCGTACGGGACGGCGTATGAGCAGATGCTGGAGAAGGTCCGCTACGAGGGCGCCTACCCCACCCGCGAGCGGGCCGACGAAGCCGTCCGCCTCGTCCTCGCCGGACTGGGACGCCAGCTGACCGGCGACGAGCGCGTCGACCTGGCCGCCTGCCTGCCCCTGGAGGCCGCACGCGTCCTGACCGCGCAGATCCCCGACACCCAGCAGCTGACCGGCTGGGCCTTCGTCAAGGACCTCGCCACCCGCTCCGGCGCCTCCCTGGCCACCACCCGCTGGGACACCGGCTCCGTCTTCGCCGCCGTCAACGCCCACGCCGGACCCGACCTGATCACCCGCATCCTGGCCCAGCTCCCCACCGGCTACGCGCTGCTGTTCGGCCGCGCGGAACTCCATCCGGCCGCATAGAGGCCGTGTCCTGTCGGCGCCGGGAGCGTTGGGCACGTGACGCGTGCACGGGTCGTCAAGACCCCACGGGACTCGTGCAGGTCAGCGGCCCCCGGCATCGCGCCCGGCGCCCGGGGCCGCAGCACGTTCGGGAACCCGAACTCGTTCGGCCCCACCTATTGGCCACCAAGGGCGTCGGCTTTCCTCGGCCTTGGGGCGATGGAACTGCGCTGATATTGATCATGACTGTCGCCGGTCTTTCGTGCTCGTAGGATTGCGAGGGTGACCAGTGACATCGAGAAGGCGGCCGGTGTGCTGCGCGCTGGCGGCTTGGTGGCCCTTCCGACCGAGACCGTTTACGGTCTGGGCGCCAACGCGGAGGACCCTGCCGCCGTCGCGCGCATCTTCCAGGTCAAGGGGCGTCCACCCTCCCACCCGCTGATCGTCCACATCGCCAGCGCGGCGCATCTCGACGACTGGGTCCAGGACGTGCCCCCGGCTGCCCGCCTTCTGGCCGAACACTTCTGGCCGGGACCCCTCACGCTGGTCCTGCGCCGTGGGCCCCGTGTGCCCCTCGAAGCGACCGGTGGCCTTCAGACGGTGGCCGTGCGCGTGCCCGACCACCCTGTCGCGCTCGCACTGCTGTCGGCCTTCGGCGGCGGCATCACGGCCCCGTCCGCCAACCGCTTCGGCTCGGTCAGCCCCACCACCGCGAGCGACGTCCGTGCCGAGCTCGGTGACGGGGTCGACTTCGTGCTGGACGGCGGCCCCTGCGAGGTCGGCGTCGAGTCCACCATCGTCGACGCCACCGGCGAGATCCCGAGCATCCTGCGGCCCGGCGGGGTGACGCGCGAGGACCTCGAAGCGGTGCTGGGGCGCCCGTTCGCGGTCCCCTCGACCAGCCACGTTCGGGTGCCGGGCCAGCATCCGTCTCACTACGCGCCCCGTGCGCGGGTCGTCCTCGTCGACCCCGAGAAGGTCGTTGCCGAAGCGGAGCTGGCACAGGAGCTGGGGCACCAGGTGGGCGTCTTCCTGCCCGCAGCCTTCGCCGACGCCCCTGTGAAGGCACACGCCGTGGTGGCCCTCCCCGCCTCGATGTCCGGCTATGCGCGGGGGCTGTACGGGTTCCTGCGCGAGCTCGACCAGCAGGGGTGCGACCTGATCGTCGCGTCGCTGCCGGTGGAGGAGGGGCTGGGACTGGCGATCGCGAACCGGCTCCGCCGCGCCGCGGGGCCCCGGCCCACCGTGTGACCGGCACCGACGCCGTGCCCTCACTGCTCCCGCTCGTTGGGGCTGTGAGGCCCGCGGGCGGCTCGGGACGGGGCTCAGCACTCTGGCAGGCCAGACACAGCTCGTGCCGCCCCTAGTCAGTGGCGACCGTTCCCCATCCCCGGCACAACGCAGTCCGCGCCCCGCGCCAGGTCGGTGCGGGGCGCGGGCGTTCAGTCTGCTTCGTGAGCCATCAAGGTGCCCTTCCGAGGGTGATCAAGCGGCGAGCCCGACGGGGGTCCTCTCCACGTATACGGAGGTCCACCAACCGCAGCGAAGCATGCTGAGCGATCACGGCCGGGGCAATCAGGACGCGGTGGGAACCGCCGCGTCGAGGCCGCGGGCGGCGACGAGCTGTGCGCTGCCGTCGGCCAGCCGGTAGGACAGCCCCACCACGCCGAGGCGGCCGTCGGCCACCGCCTCGGCCAGGACGCGGGAGCGTTCCAGCAGCAGGTCCACGGTGTGCTCGATGTGCTCGGCCAGGATCTCTTCGGCGCTCTCGCGTCCGGCGGCGCGGGCTGCCAGCACGCTCGGGGTCACGCGTTCGACGACGTCACGGACGAAGCCGCCCGGCGTCTGCCCGTTCTCCAGGGCGGAGCAGGCCGCGGCGACCGCGCCGCACGAGTCGTGGCCGAGGACGACGACCAGCGGCGCGTTGAGGACGCTCACGCCGAACTCGATGGACCCGAGGACTTCCGTACCGGCGACGTGCCCGGCGGTGCGGACCACGAACAGGTCGCCCAGGCCACGGTCGAAGATGATCTCGGCGGCCAGCCGGGAGTCGGAGCACCCGAACAGCACGGCGAAGGGCTGCTGGGACGGTGCGGTCTCGGTGCGGCGGGTGGCGTCCTGGTTCGGGTGCTCGGGGGCACCTGAGACGAAGCGCTGGTTACCGGCCATGAGCAGGTCAAAGGCGTCGCGGGGCGTCGGGGTCTGGGTCTCGGTCATGGCCGCAGCCTAGGACCCGGCATCAGCAGTCGCACGGCCTGGTCCTGCCGGAACGTGCCCGGGACAGGCCAGGCTGACTCTCTCGTCAACCCCCAGACGCCGGGCGAGGGCGGCCTCGATGCCGAACCTCAGCGAGCGGCGCTGCTGCGCCGCCCTGTACGGCCACCGGTTCAGAGCCTCCGCGTTTCGGTGGCAGGGGCGCGCATGATGCGCCAGTTGGTGCGTGGTGCGTGGTGCGTGGTGCGTGGTGCGTGGTGCGTGGTGCGTGGTGCGGTGATGGCGTGGACCAGGACGACGACGGCCTGCCGCCCGGCCCGCCCCGGACCCATGCCCCGGCGTGGCGGACCTGATCGGCCGCCCAGCCGCCGAGATGCCGCCACGGAGGCAGCCGCCCGAGCAGATAGCTGGCCGCGAACGCGACGACCGCGGTGACGACGACGCCCATCACGACCACCGCATCCCGATCGCGGACAGCTGCTCCATCCGCTCCGGGGACAGCGTCGCGGCGCTGGACGCTGGCACGGTGAGGTAGCTGAACAGGGCACACCGATCTTTCGCCGACATCGTCCGGGTGTCCGCCGTGCGAGTGATGCGTGAGCGCATCAACACGCCACCTGCGTTGCAGGATTCACCGTCCTTGCCGCATCGGCCCACGCCCATGGGAGGGACATCAGGCCGGTGGCACCGGCCCGACGTCTCGGACGGCTCGTACACGCTCGCAACGCCGCACTGCAGGAACATCGGCCGAGGATCGTCACGTGCTAGTCGAGTGGCATGGGTTCTTCCAAGGATCACGACGGGGTATCGCGGCGTCGGCTGAGCCGGAGGCTTCCACTGGTGGCGACGCGCGCAGGGTGGAGAGCAGTCGGCGAACTGCAATTGATGAATCGTTGCATGGTGTTCGCCGCACTCTGCTTCCTCGCCCTCGTGCCGCTCCTGATCGTTGTTGCGGCGGCCGACCCGACGCAGGCGGCTGGCTTCGCGCGCTGGCTCGGCAGGGGCTTGAGCGCGTCCACGACGGCGCAGCGTGAAATCCAGGAGTTGCTTGCGCCGCCACGACGTGCGCTGAGGGAAACGACCGGTCTGGGTCTGGCCGCTCTCACGATCTTCGGTCTGACGTTCGCCGCTACGGTGCAGGCCGGCTACGAGAGGATGTGGGGACTGGCGCCGGCCCGAGGGTCGGCTTCCCGGCCCTGCCTACTGGGTGGCCAACTCCTGTGGCTCTGCCTCCTCGTGGGCTATCTGCTCATCTTCACCAACACCCCTCTGCGTAGGCAGGACTTCCTGTCCACGCCCCAGGGGACATCGAGTGCCGTTCTCGTCACGCTGTTGTTCCTCTGGGGATCACAGAAGTTCCTCCTCGGCCGCAGGGTCGGCTGGAGAGCTCTCCTGCCCGGTGCGGTCGCGACCTTGCTCGGCATGCTCGGCCTGCGCTTCTTCTCCGAGCACGTGTTCTCCCCTCTGATCGTGAGCCAAGCCCTCGCCTACGGCCCGATCGGAACCGTGCTGATCATCCAGTCGTGGCTCGTCGGCGTCGGGTTCGTCCTCTACGGAGGTGCGTTCGTGGGCCGGGTTCTGTACGAGCAGCCGACGCGTCGGGATGCGCCGTGTCGGCAACGCGACTGACAGGCGGGCGCTGCCCGGCCTGTCAACACGGACAGGGGCACGTGGCAGCCCACCGCACGATTTGCCGAGACGGGGTCTACGGTGCCCGTGAGGAAACGGACTGGGCTCGTGCTTAGTGGGTACACCTGGTATATGAGCGAGTGGCGTCCTCTGACACGCCATGCGGGATACCTGCCGATCGCTGACCACGGACTGGTGGGCGACGGGCGTGGCTGTGCGCTCGTCGGACGCGACGGCGGAGTGAGCTTCATGTGCGTGCCCCGCTTCGACAGCCCTCCGCTGTTCGCGGGCCTGCTCGACCGGCACCGAGGCGGCACGTTCGTACTGGGGCCGGATGAGGTGAGCGAGAGCAGCCAGCACTATCTGCGCGACACGGGTGTGCTGGTCACCGAGATGCGGGGGCCGCACGGGACAGCTGAGGTGACGGACGCCTTCCTGCTCCGGTCCGTTGCCCGCCTTGAGGAGGACTTTCGTGCCGGCCAGGGCATCCTGCTCCGCTGGGCCAAGGTGACCAGCGGCACCGTCCGTCTTCGCGTCCTCGTCGACCCTCGCCATCACCGCCCGGCGCGCATCGACCGGTACAGCTGGAGGCTGGCATGCCCGGAGCGGAGGCCGTCGCCTCGTATCGTCACCTCCCGCCCGTTGCCCGGTCTCGACACCACTGTGATTCTGGAAGCGGGCGAAGATCTCACGCTGGGGCTGTGCTGGGGGAACGAGCATCGGCTGGCGGGTCGTGCTGTCGAGGAGCCCGACCGTGAACTCGAGGCGACCGCGAGGGCGTGGCGGCGCTGGACGGCCCAGGTGGTGGACGATGTGCCGTGCCCCGGTCTGGTGCGCCGCTCGGCGATCACTCTGAAGCTGCTCGACCACATCGAGAACGGTGCCATCGTGGCCGCGCCGACATCGTCCCTCCCTGAGACCCTCCATGGATCGCGCAATTGGGACTACCGCTTCTCCTGGATACGAGACGCGGCCTACGGGGTCTTCGCGCTACGGCGCATCGGACTGCCGATGGAGGCCGAGGGCTTCGTGCACTGGGCGCTTACCGCGGTGGAGCGCAGCGAGCGCCCCCTGGTTCTGTACGACCTCGATGGCATGCCGCCGCCCGCCGAGGTGGAAGACGACGTCCTGGAAGGATATCGGGGCTCCGCCCCGGTGCGCTGGGGCAACGCCGCCGCGGACCAAGTGCAGCACGACGTCTACGGGGAGATCCTGGACTGCGCCTTTCAATGGGCCGCCACCGGGGGCCGCTTCGACCACGCGCTGTGGGAGCAGCTCGCCGGCCTGGCCGGACAAGCAAGTACCGCCTGGAGCCGCCCGGACCACGGCATCTGGGAAGTGCGCACGCGCGGACGGCGCTTCACGTACTCGGCCGCGATGTGTCAGGTGGCCCTTGACCGGGCGGCACGGCTCGCCCGCCGACTGGACCTGCCCGGCGACCCCGACGGATGGAGCCATCAGGCCGAGAGCCTTACCCGCCGCATCCTCACCGATGCCTGGGACGAGGAGGCCGGCGCTCTCACCGAGCACCTCGACGGTGGCGGCGCTCTGGACGCATCACTGCTCGCACTGCCCCTGCGGCGCGTGCTGCCCGCCGACCACCCGCGGATGGTCGCCACCACGCGGGCGATCGCGGACCGACTCGACGCCGGTGGCGGTCTGCTGTACCGCTACCTGCCGAAGGTCTCCCCTGACGGGATCGACGAACCCGAAGGCGCCTTCCTGCTGTGCAGCTTCTGGATGGTGGACAATCTCGCCGGACAGGGACGCACCGACGACGCCATGGAACTCTTCGAGAAACTGTGCGGGTACGCCAGTCCGCTTGGCCTGCTCCCCGAGCAGATCGACCCGTCCGACGGTTCCTTTCTCGGCAACTTCCCGCAAGGCCTCAGCCACGTCGGTCTGCTGTCCAGCGCCGTCGTGCTCGGCCGCACCGAACGCGGTGTGCGGCCAGAGCTGTCCACTCAGGCATGGTTCGGATAGCTGCCGCCGGAGATCCGACCGGCCGACGGCTCCGTTGGGCCCAGAGCAGCGAGTAAACACGGTTCACCGGGCGGGCCCGCGTGTGCCGCCTGGGCCGTTCATGTCACGTGGCCTGTCGCGTCAGCGGCTGCCGCCCGGCTCCACGCTCCCTTGATGCGCTGTCGGCACCACGACTACGGGGCACGCGGCGGTATGCAGCACCTCACCGCTCACCGAGCCGAGCAGCAGCCGCTTCAGCCCGGTGCGGCCATGAGAGCCGACCACCAGCAGGCTCGCGTGACGCGAGGCGTCCACCAGAGAGTGTGCGGGCCGGCGCCGCTCGACGCGCACTCGTACGTCCAGGTCCGGGTGCTGGGACCGGTATGGGGCCAGCACTTTCTCCAGCGCCTCGTCAGCGCTGCTCGAGACCGCTTCGCCGGTGGCGAGCAGGGGCCCGCTGGGGCCGGCGGCAAGAAGCTCGGGCCGCGTGTCCGCGTACACCACCTCGAGGGCAGCGTGGCGGGAGTCGGCCGCATCCAGCGCGAACTTCATCAACCCCGACGGCAAGTCCTCCACATCGACACCCACCACCACCCGGTTCTCCTTCGGCTCTGCGCTCTCCCCCGGCCTGACCACGAGTACGGGGCACGCGGAGTGCGTGGCGACCTGCAGACTCACCGAGCCGAGCGGCAACCTGGGGAATCCTCCCGTACCCCGGTGGCCGACAACGATCAGCGACGCCTCGGAAGACCGGCCGATGAGCGCCGGTGCCGGAGACCCGGACACCAGGTCCGGCACGACCTCCAGCTGCGGAAACTGCTGAGCCATTGCCTCGGCAAAAGGAGCGATCACGCGCTCTGCTAGTTCCACATACGTCGGTGTCCTCCCGACGGATTTCGCCGATCCCGCGGGCAGCGGCCATTCAACTGCATGCAGAATGCGCAGGACAGTTCCGCGCCGAACAGCCTCCTCAGCGGCGTGGCGCACGACCAGCCGCTGTTCCTCGGCGTCAACCACTCCCACCAACACAGAGCCGCTCACGCGCTGCTCGTCCACGGCCGCCTCCTCTCGCGCCGTACGCGTCCGGACCCCCGAAGCCCTGCACCCCTCCGCGATACGGTCTGGGCCCGATGAAGGCTCGTCTCCATCACACAAGCCGACTTCGACCACGGCAACCTGGGCATCATCGCGCGTTCGAGGTTCCCGTGATCGGGCAGAATCCGGAAGAGAAGGTTCCGCTCATTCGGACCTCGGAGGTGTGGTCCATGGAATGGTGGGTCTGGCTGCTCCTGGTGCTCGCAGTGCTCGGCCTGCTCGCCCTCTCGGCACTGACCGTGCAGGCGCGGCGCCGCTATCTGCGGTTCGCCCGCCACTGGCCCTGGACCGGCGTGATCACCGACGCCCTGGCACGGCTCGAAGCTCTCCCGAACCCCGGCTGAGCAGCACGTTCCCGTCCCTGCGAGCAGCATTACCCCGACCGGAGCCGTGGAACCCGGCGCCCACCCGACGCGACAGCCGGGCCATCAGCCTGGCTGCCACCAGCCCGAACAGCCGAAACGGCCCGCCGAAAGAACCGACGGACCGTCACGAAAGATCGAGGCTAACGCCGACTCTGTCCACAGGCCCGGTCCCACACCCTGCGGCTATGGCAATCAACAACTCAGAGCAGCCGGCCCCGGGCCGCGGCAAGGTCCTGGAAGCCCTCGCGCAGGCAGAGAGGAAGGTCTTCACCCGGACGGCGCCGAAATCCGCAAAGGCCCAGATGAAATTCCTCCTCACGTGCGCGAAGGGCTCGACCAAGGCCCTGGCCGAGCGCCTGGGTGTCTCCCGCCGCACGGTGGAGCGCTACCGCGCCGGGACCCTGACGACCCCGCAGAAGCGACTACAGGCCGCCCTGGTGGAGGAGACCGAATCCGAGTGGCAACCGCAGTTCAGAGCCCAGGTACGCGAACAGGCGTCCACCACCAGCGGCATGATGGTGGACGTCACAGCGTACTTCGGATTCGTCGGCAAGGGCAGCTCGGACGACGGCCGCGAGCGCTCCATCACCACGGACATCTCACCCACCTACGCCAAGCAGATCCTTGAGCTCCAGGCAGCCGGAGCGACGGAGGAGGACCTGCATCCGCTCGTCGCCGAGGCCATCACCGAGTCCTATTTCACGGAATGGGGCACCCGGACCAAGGGCCTGCGTGCGGATTTCACACACGTTGTGTCCATAGAATTCCGGTTCTGACACGGCCGAATTCCGGAGCTGCTATAAACCATATTCGTGAGCCGAAGCATGAGAGTTGACACAAAGGGAGGTGTGTTGTCACTCGAGGGCATCTTCCGGCAACTGCAGTGGTTTGGGCCGGAGCCCGCCTGCACAGGCCAGCACTTCTGTCGCTGAGGAGTTCAGGAAGATCGTGAACACGGACGTCCTGTCCACGGAGTCGATGAGACCGGTACGCACAAGCTCTTCCCCGGCATGCCGGAGGATGTCGACAGAGGCGGCAAGGCCCCCGACTGTGTGGCCACGCCGAGCAGCTGTGCGGATACGAATCGCGAACACACCCGCGTGCCGACTGGCGGGGACCAGACCGTCCGAGATGTCGAAGGTGCCTCCGGCAACCAGGACGTCACGGGCAGGTCCGCATGCCGGGGTCTGTTCCCGAAGCATGGCGATGAGATCCTCGCGAGGAATGCTGCGCACCGGCACCCGTACGACCCAGGCGTCGCCCATGTGTGACAACTGCAGCGCCTCTCTGGTGACAGCCCGACTGCTTCGACCTGCTTCTTTCGCAGGCTATCTGGTGCCGGCGGTGACAACCACTGAGCCTCGGCACAATTCAGGAATCGAGTATAGGAGTTGGGGCTGCGACAGAGCTGCGGACGCACCGGATCGTGTTTCGACAACGCCGCAGCGGAGAGTTTCTGGGCCCTGCTCAAAGAAGAGACCGGAACCCGGACCTGGCCCGACCGGGCCACCGCCCGAGCCGAGGTCTTCACCTTCATCGAGACCTTCTACAACCGCCGCCGCCTGCGCAAGCACAAGACCTTCGGCTACCTCACACCGTCCGAGACCAAACAGCGGCATCAACACGCCCTCGCGGCATAACGAACGAGTGTCCAAGTTCACGGGGAAACTTCACACACCGGGTTGACGGCGGCCTTGGTGCGCAGGCCAAGCAAGGGGGCGCTGGGGCGACGTTTTGGCCCCGGTCTCGATGCTGCAGGCTGCGGCTTCCCACCGTGCATAGGGAGGGCGCCTGCGACGGTGGTGGTGGCCCTTCGAGGCCGGACCGCGTGCCCGGCCGAATTCTGGCGGGGTTAGATTCTGGTCATGACAGCAGACGCGCACGAGATAGCCTTCCGCGAGCGAGCGGACCGCATGCAGACCCGGGGGATCTTCCTGCTCATGGTGGCTGGCTGCATCTGGCTGGCGCTCGCCTACCAGTTGTTCGCCCCCTTCAGCATTAAGCGGGACGCCAATGGCAGCATCGAATGCGCCTCTCGGGTCTTTTACGACGACGGTGACGACGACAGCCGGCAGTCACGCAGGCAGACGTACGAGGATGCCGAAGGGATCCGGTGCGCCATCGCCCGCGATCCCGCCGACATGCTCGGCCTCTTGTTGCTCTCGCTGCCGTTGGCGGCGGTCGGGATCTCCCAGTACACCTCGGGCGCCGTGTCCCTGGCCCTGCGCCATCACAAGGACGAGCTTAGGCACCTGAGGTACGCGCGGACTACCGAACCGGCCGAGCCCGCCGGGGAAACTCCTCCAGCGTGACCCTACGGTTGGGCGGGGCCGGGATCGGCCGCGAACTCAGCCTGTTCTTCCTTCGGTGTCCAACGCGTGCCTTCAGCCGGGCTGCGACGGCTTCGATCCTCGGGTCCGCGGGCGGCATGTTGGTCATGCGATTCCTCCGGTGGGTGGTGTCCGTCCCTGTGCGGGCTGGACAGGCTGCTGGGGGCGCGGCGGCGGGGCCGTCGCCGGGGCGGGCTGTGGTGCAGGGCTGTGGGCGGCAGCTCGTTCGCGGATGCCTGCCTGGAGGCGGGCGGCCATCTCGGCGGCGGCGGCCTCCAGCGTCCGGCTGGTCTGCGCCGCCGCGGCGACGTCCGTCATCGGCTCCAGGTCCCGGCCGATCCTCCGCCCGGGGCGGGGGCTCAGAGTGGTCGGCACGGTGACGGTGTGCGGCCGGGGCCGGGAGTTCAGGCGGTCCGCGCGGCGGAGCGCATGGACGCGGGCGGTCAGTGCGGCAGCGGCAAGACGGGCTCGCTCGTACGGGGAGGCGGCGCGCTTGCGGGTCAGCGCGCGGAGCACGGCCTGGTCCTCGGTGTCGTGCGGGTACAGGGCGCTCAGGTCGGCGGTCATCATCCGGCCCCGGCCCACCGGGCGGGTGTAGCCGTCGATGGCCGCCTGGACGATCTGTTCGTCCAGGCCGCGCTGATGGGGTCGGCCGCGCAGGGCGTAGGAGAGGTGGCGGCGGGCCTCGGCGAGGAGGTGGCGGTGCGCGAACGCACCGCGCATCACGTACACCACGGCGATGGTCTCGACGGCGGCCAGGGCGACGTCGACGACCGGGCGCACCCGCGCCCAGATCGCTGCGGCCGCTGCTCGGGCGCGCTCCGCCAGCCGTGCGACGACGTCGGCTCCGTACGCTCGGGCCGCCGATTCCCGCCAGGCGGCGCGCAGCTCGGACAGCGACCGCAGTTCTGTGCGCTTTGGCGAGCGGGTCTGGTCGGCGGCCTGGCAGGCGAGCGCGTAGGCGGCCTGCTCCCCCGGTGGGTGCCCCTGCCGCTCCTGGTACTTGGCCGTCAGGACAGGGAGGGCGTCCTCGATCTGCTGGCGGCGGGTGGACTGCCAGCCGATGAGCCGCTGGTCGATCCCGGCGATCTCCATGACCGGGCGGCGGCCGGGTGTCACCTCGCGCGGTTCCCACGCCCACCCGAGTCTGGCCGAGACCTCCTCCATGATGATGGGCTTCGTGTGATGTGCATGGGGTGTGCGTCATCGGTTTTCACTGGTGCTGGGCTGGGGTGCTGGGGTGTCGTTTTGCTGGTGAAGGACGTTGTCGTTTGGTGGGTGGGGTGTTTGTCGCTCCTGTGTGATGATCTGCGGGTTTTTGTCGGTGGTGGTTCGTCATTGTGATGTCAGTGTGGTGGGTATCGGGTTTCTGCTGTTCAGCTGGTCGTGGTGAGTGGTTCGGGTGCTGACATGGATGCCGATCTGGGGCTGACCTTTTTGGCGATGTTGCAGGTCATTTGGTTGCCGGTCGGTATGGCGTGGGGTGTGTTGTTGCTGGTCAGGGCTGTGGTGGCAGGGGGCTGGGTGCTGACAGTTGGGGAGGGGCAGCCGGTGTGGCCTTCTACGGTGTCGGTTTCAGGTTGTAGCGGATTCCTGTTGCGGTGAGGCGGAGTTGTTCGCCGCCTTGGGCCGCGATGAGGGGGAAGAGTGGGTTGTCCGGTGCGCGGTTCTTGAGCTGTCCGTGAATGCCGGCGGCGCGTATGAGGCAGCGCGCCCAGGCGGGTAGAGGGTAGAGCTGGCATTGGCGGTGGGCGGTGCTGTCGTGGACTTTGACGGCGGTTGCCGTTTCGTTGATGTCGATGCCGCGGATGAGTG
>NZ_JBEPDM010000084.1:0-17482 GCF_040300305.1 Streptomyces sp. NPDC000410 | reverse complement strand
CCTCGCAGGGCCTCCTTGTGGATGCCCAGATCCTTCGCCACGTGGGCGATCGGGCGGCCGGTGGCGCGGACCTCGCGGATCGCGCGCTCGCGGAGTTCGTCGGGGTACTTACGGGGTGCTGCCATGGTGCTGGTGGTTCTCCTTCGCCAGGACGGTAACCCTGGCATCAGGGACTCCACAAATCTCAGTACAGCTCAGGAAGCTTGTGTAAAGCTGTTCGGTTTCGTTGAGGGGCGCTGCTTGGTTGTCGAGGTTGGGTATGCCGTCGGGGCTGTTGACTGTGTCGAAGTCGTCGTGCAGCCATTGGGTGAAGGTGGCGTCGATGTTGGAGCCTGGTAGTGGTGTGGGGTGGTCCGGCGTGTGTCGGTCTTGCGGCGGCTGGGTGTCCTTGGGCGGGAAAGGTGACTTGAGGACGTTCGCGATCTGCTGGGCGGTGGGGACGTTCTCGAAGGAGGAATGGGGGAGGAACTCCCTGTTTGAGTGTGTCGGGTTGTCCATCTCCGGGGTTCGGGTGTCGGTCTCGTCGGCCTGCACCGCGAACAAGGGCGGCCCGACCGGGAACACCGTGTCGAGATCCAGCCACTCTCCCGTGGCGGACGTGCTGTCGTCGCCGCCCACAGAGACGTTCACGCCTTCAGCCGCAAGACTTGCAAACAGCTCGTCGGTGCCGGCGCCTGACGCCAGGAACATCTCGAAGTCAGCCGGAGTGCCGAGTACCTCTGGATCGGGCAGGTTCAACGGGTTGGTGACCGCATCGGGGTTGAACTGCCCCTCACCAAGGTTGAGATCCGACCCGGTTCCACCCCCGCCAGGCGGGCCGCTGAACGCCCACTCCTCGAAGAACACCCCCATCGAGTCATCAGAGTTGTCGTCATTCTCGGCATCATTCACGGTCTCGGTCGACCAGAAATCACCGGGCGTCTGCGCCTCCCCCAGGCCAGCCCCGTCGACCTGAGGTGCCGGCCCAGGGGGAAACGGCCCCACGTTTGTGAGTGTGGGGTTTTCCATCGCCAGGGTTTGGGCGTCGGTCTCGTCGGCATGCACAGCGAACAGGGTGTTGAAGTCCGGCAAATCCCCTGTGCCAGGCATGCTGCTGTTGCCCGTGCCGTCGAGGGAGACATCCATGCCTTCAGCGGCAAGCTTATTGAACAGCGCGTCGGCATCGGCATGCGTCGGCAAGATGACGCCGAAGTCCGCAGGGATGCCGAACTCTCCACCACCGAACAGTGCGCTGTCGAACTCGCCCTCCTTGGAGGACAACTTCATAGGTTCAACGCCCGTACCGGACACCAACCCGCCCTCGACAGCCTCGGTCGACGACGCGACGACCACGGGGGCAGACGCACTGTCATCGCCTTCGTCGTCGGAGGTGATGACCACGGGGTCAACTTCGATGCCATTGGAAGCGATACTGGGTGCCTTCGTGTTGGCCTGGCTGGTGTCGGTGGAGTGGGACTGCTCGGCAGCAGAGAGCGGTGGTGGGCTCGGCCGGCCGTCGAATACGGCCTGCCGCGGGCTGCTGTCCGCAGTCGGTACTACCAACGCAGAGGGGCCATACGGCTGCGGGCTCTTCGGTGATTTCAGCATCACGAACGCATTCGCTGACACCGTCATCACCGGGCGTTGCCAGGATGTGAACATCACCGGCAGCGCCTTCGTCGCCAAACACCTCGGGCTTGAGCTGTCCTTCACGATGCAGCGTGATCCGAAGGTCCAGCATGCTGGCGAACCCCTGGATTTTTGATACACCCAAGCCACTTTGTTCCATATACTCCTTCAGGGAATGAATCTGTTCGCCAAAATTCGAGATCCCTTTTTCCTCAATTTCGAGAATGACATTGATGTGTTCCGAGGCACCCGCGTGCACAGCGCCGAGAAGTGTGGTGGGACCACCTCGATCATAATCAAGCTTCAGCTCCCTGAGCAGTCCCACCTGTTCCGCACTCGGCTTCCAGGCCCTCGCAAACACCCAACTCCCTATAGCCACTCTGTAAACCTGGTCACCTGTGAAGTGATCATCCAATCCCAGATGATCCCGAGCAAGATTTCCGATCTGCTGACTTTTCCATGCTTCCGTTGCCCGCCGGTGAACGAAAGCGGCGAAATCGCGCCTCTGTGTTTCGGTGAGCAACCAGAGGTTGACTGACTTGGCGTTGGGTGTGATGACGTTGACGATGTCGTCGATCGTGACTTTCGGGTTGGGGAGCTCCTGCCGGACAAAATCCCTGATTACGCGGAGGGCTTGACGACCAGTCGGCCACGTGGGGAGCGCCAGGCGCTTCTCAGGTGATGGCGATCGCCGTCGCCCGGGATCTCACCCAGTTCACGTATGCCCTGGAGACGAGCCACCACGCCACGGTGTCTTTCGCCCAGAACTGGCTGGTCGAACACGGCTGTCCGCCCGAGAAGATCGCCAAGATCCGCGACGGCCTAGTGAAGCCCGCCGACGACCTCACGCTCTGGGTCGAACGGCAGATCCGAGAGTCGGGCACCCGGTACGAGGTCCTCGACAACAACACCTCGGACTCCGACCCGTGCGAGACGTGGACGCTGACGCGCGACTCCCGCGCCGATGAGGCACCGATCCGGGTCTTCCACGAAGAGTGGGACCACGACGCCGGCACGTACACGATGCGCGAGGGCGCCTTCGCCTACGTCGGCGCCGCCCGCTCGTGGCTGGACGACCGCGGCGGCCCTTTGCCCGAGCCGCCGGAGTACCGCGATGACAACGGCGCCGTCGTCCGAGCCCGCGTCGCCCGCATCGCACTCGCCCGGTCGGCCAGCGTCGCCCCAGCACCGAAGACCGGTCTCGACGCTCCCCGTATGCCACCGGCACGACCGGTTCAGCGTCCGATCCAGGGGAGGCTGATGTGAGCCGCGCCCGCTTCGCCTTCGCCGCACACCCTGACGCCATCGCGGACCTTCGGGAACTTCCCGACAACATCCGTGACCTGGCGCTGCTGGAGCTGCAGAACCTGGTCCGCGGAAGCGACGACTGCCTGCCGCTGAAGGGCCGCCTCGCCGGCTTCCACAAGGTCTACGTCGACCCCTCGGTCTCGTACCGGCTGGTGATCCAGTTCCGCCCGGCCCCACCGACCTCGAACCACCAGCGCGAGATCTATCTCGTCGCTGCCGGCAGGTCCCGCGTGAGCACCCGCAAGGTGAAGTCACCCATCTCGCGCTACGCGGAACGGAAACTGGACGGCCGCCCTGACAACAGCCGGGCCGTGACCTCGACGACGATCACTCTCCTGCCGCCGCCAACGCCGCGGCCCGCGCTACCCGCGACGACCGTCCCCCAGTACGCCGGTCCCAGAAAGACCAGCAGCCGCATGGTCCGCGTCCTGGCCATCCTGCAGGCAGAGCCCGAACGGCTCTGGCGAGCACGGGAGATCGCCGAGCTGCTCGGCGACGTCACCCTCGTCGCCACCTACCGACAACTCGCCCGCTGGACCGAGAAAGGAATGATCAAGAGAGTCCGCACAGGCCGCTACACAGCTATCGCCCAGGACAACAGATCCCTCGCATGACCTGCGAAAACGCTAACTACCCGGCCTTGGGGAAACTTCAACTACCGCCGAGTCCACAGCGGCGGACGGCCTGTCGCAGGCGGTGTCCATCGCGTGCCGTCCGAGCGTCGTACGGCTGGCAATGAGTAACCGGGGCATCGACGACCAGCTACCCGCCGATGTGCCCGGCCGACGTCACGACCAGGAGTGAGCCCGCTCGATCCTCGTGAACGCGTCCGCCGCGGCCGGGCTGCCGGGCGCCGTCAATGGTGTCCACTCCGATCCGGAGGACGCGGTGGCGGCTGCCCACGACGCGGCCCAGGCCGCCGGCGCCGGGTTCACGCGCCAGTGCGTCAACCGAGCAGCCCAGTTGGCTGACATCCGCGCCATCCGGCATGGGCAAGGGGAGCGAGACGCCGACTGAGTGGATGAACCACAGGGGAACCCTGTGGTTCGGGATCCGATTCATGGGTCTGCCAGCCGCTCCTCGAAGCCTCAAGAAAACCTCAAAAAATCTTAGGCCGATGCCGAACTCGACTCCCGAGGTCCCCGTATCCCTGAACAAGAGCACGGAACGAGCGGCCTGAGGAGGAACGCATGAGGTCCACTCACCTGACGCTGACAGCGGCGGTCGTGTTGATGACAGCAGCTTGCTCGGCGCACACTTCCAGTACTCCTGGGCCTTCAGCATCCGCACCCGAGCATCGAGTTACTCCCCCGCCCCCGCCCGCTGTCGGCGCGATTCCAGTGGTGAGATCGGCGGCACAGATCCGACTCCCTCTCGACCGGTATCTCCTTTCGGGCGAGCAGGCAGGCGTGGTGAGCCATGGCCTCGACGCCCTGTTCCGCCAATGCATGCAGACGTTCGGTTTCACTGTGCCCCCTCGTCCGCTGCCCGCCGGAACTCCACAGTTGCTCAATGAGCGACGGTACGGGCTGCTCGACGCTGCGGAGGCCGTCGCTGGTGGATACAGGGGCAGCGAGCCGGACCGTCCACATCCCTCTAGCCGAACGGCGCCGTCCGCCGAGCAGGAAGCTGTCGCAGTCGGCACGGCCACGACCAAAATCAGAGGCCGCACTGTGCCGCGTGGCGGTTGTGTCGGGGAGGCCACCCGGATGCTGCGTTCCGGCGCACTGGAGGCCGACCAGCAGCTCCCCTACAACCTCTCCAAACTGACCTTCCGCTGGGCGGAAGAGGATCCCCGGGTGAGGGCGGCGTTCGCAGCCTGGAGTCGATGCATGGCCGAGGCCGGACACACCTACAAGGATCCCTGGGAACCCAACGACATTCCGACTTGGGAAGACCCCGCCCAGGAAAACAAGACTGCCGTTGCCGACGTGAGATGCAAGCACCGGACGAATCTCGCCGGCATCTGGATGGTGGTGGAGGCCGCCTACCAACACGCAGTCGTCGAGGAAAACCGTACGGCGCTCAACGCCGTGGAGGAACTCCTTCATACCCAGCTCGCCCACGCCCGAGCAGCCGTCACCCCCTGAACAACGGCCAACACCACGGCCGTCTGGCACCCAGCCAGTCAACAATGAACAAGGAAGGCCTCACCGTGTTCGACAAAATCCCACAGGTCAACTCGCGAGGCGTCTTCGTCCGCATACTGACCGCTCTGGCCCTCGCCCTCACCAGCCTCGTCGGCGTCACCCTCATGGCATCCCCCGCCCAAGCGCAGGCCTGCACAACCCCGCACTACACGTGCCTGCACAGCCTGCCCAACACCAACGGCAGTTTGGACATCGTCTACGGCTGGGACGACCAGTGCCTCGTCGGCGACACATGGGCCGGGACCATCCCTGCGGAAGGGATGAACGATGACATCGGCAGCATCCAGAACAATGACTCCCGGTACCTGCACTACTTCGAGCACTGCAACTACGGCGGCGCCGCCGACTTCGTCTGGGCGAAGACCTACGCCAACTTCCAGAGCAATTACTGGAACAACAGGATCAGTTCCTTCAGATTCGGCTGGTAGGGCTGACTAGCGAAGCCAGGAATCGTGGCCGCTACCACTTGATTGCCACGTAGTAGCGGCCAACGGCCTACTGGCGCATGCTCAGGAAGTGCCCAATTGTCGTGGTTCTCAACTTTGCGTATCCCCGCTCGGGTGCGTAAAGCGCTGTTCCAATGCCGGAGACTTCGAAGGCCTTGATGCCAAGCAACTACAACTTAGCATCGACCCTTCGTGACTGGCCGTCAGCTTTGGCTGGCGGCCAGTCCACGTTCGGGAGCATTGTACAGGCGAGACGACGGCCCGGCTGATCCCCCCTATTGTCAATCCCCTGGTTTCGTAGAGACCTCTCCTATGCGGCCTGGCGCCTCTGGTCGCTCTTCTTGCGTGCTTCGGTGATGGTTCGTTCGAACTCGGCCGGCGGCCTGCCGTGACGGCGGTCTCCGTAAGCTCCCCGTAGGCGGCCACTTACCGCGCAATTTATGGCCAAGGGTTTCCCCGCGTACGGCCAGATATCTCCCCGCTCGCCCCGAGTAGTCCCGCTCGGCGGCGCTTGAGCGGGTGAAGAACAGCAGGGATTCCCAATCATGCTGTCAAGCTGCGGTGGTGACGCCTCGTGATGGCTTCATGTCGCTGGGGCAGCGGAATGGGACGCGCTGAGCTCGAAGGTCCGGTGGTCACGTATGAGGGCCCAGAGCACGTTGAGGCGGCGCCTGGCCAGGGCCAGGACGGCCTGCTTGTGGGACTTGCCTTCGGCTCGCTTCCGCGAGTAGAAGGTCTTGACCGACTCACGGTGATCGCCGACACCGCTGACGGACCAGTCCAGCTCAAGGACATGGGAAGTGCTGAGAACCACCTGGGCTACCACGTCTCCACCCTCCTCAGCCTCCACGAGTGGTTCACCAACCACCAGAGCCCGGTTCCCCACGTCTTGGTCCTCGACCAGCCGTCGCAGGTGTACTTCCCCGCAGAGCCGACCGGCGAGGAAGTCCTGCAGACCAACGACCGTACACATTTGTTGAACATCTACAAGGCCATACACCGCACGCTGCAGCAGCTCGACGGCAAGATGCAGGTCATCGTCATGGAACACGCTGACCTTGACGACCCAGCCTTCAGCCAGCACGTCGTCGAACGCTGGCGCTACGGCAACAACTCAGGACTCGTGCCCTCGACCTGGATGGAGCCCGAGACCCCGGCGAGCTAATGACTGGCAGACCATCCCCTCGCCCGCCGCCGCCGGGACGGTACGGCGAGAACGACGGTCACGAAGGACGTGACCGTTACCAGGGCGCTCTTCGCCGAGAAGGGAGATCCTCACGGCTGCAACGGCGCATCACCCAAAGCGTGCGAACCCACGCCAAACTGCGCATGATCGGGTGCAGTGTGCCACCGGTTCCTGGCGTGGGGCCTCCAAGATTCGGCGAACTCGTCGGGTTCAGGTGGTCGGCGACAGCATGATCGGCGCGGCGATCTGCGACGGCGACATCGTCACCGTGAGGCAGGCCGATTCCGCCGACCATGGGGACATCGTCGCCGCCATGCTCGACGGCGAGGCCACGGTGAAGCGGCTTCGCCGCGAGAACGGGCGAGTCTGGCTGATGCCGCACAACACAGCGTACGAGCCGATCTCCGGCGACGAGGCGATCATTCTCGGCAAGGTCGTCGCCGTGCTGCGCTCCCTCTGACAGCGACGTCCGGTCCCTTCCCGACCCCCACGGGAAGGGGCCGGGCGTACGGCCCGAGGGTGGATCAGCGTCCGGCCGCCTCCCCCAGGTCGGCGTACGCGATTGCCAGGCCAGGAACCTCCTGCGCAACGCGAGCGATCACCGCGCGGCGCCAAGAGGCGGGGAACGGAATGTCGGGGTGAGCAGCGTGGTAATCCTCGTCGGTCCGGTGTGTGAGGACGCCGGGCCGAGGGGATGTCGAGAAGCGGAGCGACGACGCCCGCGACGAATTCGCCGGTACGTCGTTCCAGGTCTTCCATCTCCAGCCGAACACCGTCCGAAATGGCACACTTGCCCTGCTCCCAGTGGCGCACGGTGCGCCCGGAAAGCCCGGGGAATGGGGCCGGGGAGTGCGATCACGGCCGGGGTATGCATAGCCTGAGGCCACCCCAGGGGGGCACCTGGAGGAACGATGCCCGGTCGTCCGATCTGGACGGGAGCCATCTCATTCGGCCTGGTCACAGTGCCCTGACGGCTTGAGAACGCCACCGAAAGCCACAGCATCAGCTTCCGCCAGATCCACCTCGCGGACGGCTGCGGCGGCCGGATCCGCTACCGCAAGGTGTGCGAGCTCGACGGCCAGGAGCTCACCGAGGCCGAGATCGGCAAGGGGTACGAGGTCTCCAAGGACAACGTCATCCCGATCACCGACGACGACCTGGCCAACATGCCCCTGCCGACGGCGAAGGTCATCGAGATCGCCGCGTTCGTACCCTGGGACAGCATCGATCCCCGCCGCATCGGCGAGAGCGCCTACTACCTGACCGCGGACGGCCCCGTCGCGGCCAAGCCGTACACCCTCCTCCACAAGGCACTCGGCCGAACCGAGAAAGTCGCCGTGCCCAAGTTCGCCCTCCGTGGCCGCGAGCGCCTCGGCCTGCTCCGCCCCTACGGCGACGCGCTCCTCCTGCACTCGATGCGCTGGGACGACGAGGTCCGCTCCCCCGACGAGCTCCGCCCGGACGAGACGGAGCTGACCGAGGAGGAGATCGAGCACGCCCTCGCCCTGATGGACTCCATGTCGGTAGAGCACCTCGACGACCTCGAGCTCACCGACCAGTACCGCGACGCCTTGGTTGAGGTGATCGAGGCGAAGGCCGAGCACCGCGAGCCGGCCACCGTTGGCGGGGAGGAGACAGCGCCGGCAGGGCAGCTCGTCGACCTGGCTCACAGCGCCGTACGTGCTCGCCTCCTCGTACCTCGGAGGCTGCGCGCGTACGTCACGAGCGAGGTGTCCTCCTCGTTCGACTGCTCCGGACCTCCCGCCGCTGGCGATTGCCACCACCTGCACTGACTCTCACAGCGTCTGCCGGGCGCTGGTGACGGACGACCACCAGGCGCCTTCTCCCCCACCTTGCCCCAGCTGTCACCCCCGTCCGGCACGATGGACGCCATGAAGATGCCCCGCGTCAACTGCCGCGACTGCGGCCGGGATGTCGCCGCGATCCCCTCCGGCGTCGGCCTGTGGAAGATCGCCCAGCACGACCACCCCGGGAAGCACCGCGATTTCAAGGGCGTCCTCGTGTCGTGCCGGGTCTCGCTCCGAGCCGTGGAGCTGGCGGACATCCACCAGCTCCAGCTTCCCGAGCAGAGCGCCGAGGACGAGCACCCGGCGCTGTTCTAGCTGCACTGCCCGGCTCGCGCATCAGGTGGCGTCGATCATCCGCAGGATTGTTTCACCCCTGGGGTCCCGTGTGGAGGCGCCGCCTTACCGCCCGGCAGCCTCGGGGGCTGGGGTGATGACGACGTCCTTGAACAGGTGCCACGGCTCGTAGCTGCTCCGCGTGCACTTGATCCGAAGTCGGACGGCCTTGCCTTCGTAGTCCTGGCGCCAGTGCTGGGCCGCTTGAGGGTAGTCCATCCAGAAGGGCGGCTGGGTATCGCGCATGTCCCGCCGCATGGCGTCGCCCGGCTCCAGCGGGCCGTTGATCCCCGCAGTCCGCCCCGGGTCGGCGACGCCATCGATGCCCGGGATGAAGTGCAGCGCGCCCCAGATCTGCTTCGCGATGTCCTGCGCCGTGGGGGGACGCCCAGGCGATGCTGTCCGTAGTAGTCCGTCGTCGCGGATGTCCGCCGTGATGTCGTCCAGACCCGGCAGACCGCTGGGCCCTCTCAAGACGACGAACAGCGACGCTCTGTCAGTACCCGCGCTGGGCCGTCGGATCGCTGGCGGAGGCGCACTGGAGCCTTTCCGGCACTTGTCCAGTCAACTGCCTGTTTTCCACTCCAGGGAGTGAGTCACACTCACCGGCCGGCGATCAACGAGACCAGGATGGCCACTATGACCAATTACGAGCCGTATCCGGCTGACACCCGTTGGACCTACCGAAGCCAGCAGGCCAATTTTGAACGCACCGGCCCCCTCATCTTGAGCTGGGATGTGAACGGCGACTCCATCACCGACCAGTACCTCCCGGACGAGATGTCGGCGCGAGAACTCTGGGACATGTGGGTCTCGCAGTACGCCAAGGACGGGCCAGTCAAGATCTACTGGTCCGTGGTGGACGACGGTTCCACGGGCATGGGGCTCGAAGCCGCACCCTTCTCGAAGAACAACCCGCTTCCCGAGGACTTCCTGACCTTCTACACGTGGCCTATGCACGCAGAGACGGGCGAGCGCATTAACTGGGTTCGGGTGCCCGTGCGGGACAGGTTGTGGCATGGCGGCCGGGCCGACAAGGGCGGCTTCATCCAGGAACTGACGGGCTGGAAGCCGAGTCCGTTCGAGCCTCTGTTCCATGTGGACGTGATCGCGGGAGCTGCGAGGCTTCTGTCGTAGTCGCGACTGCGGCTGGCTCGCGCCACCTCCGAGGCGGCAGCGCGAGCCAGTCGGGGCCAGTGAGCCTCTTCCAACTCACGCTGACGCGCTGTGAAGGACGGGGACGGCCTGGACGATCGCTGTGATGCATTGGTGCTACAGCGGAGCTTCCGTAGGAGGCGCCAGCCCTCGGCTCTCTGTACCGCGCTCGCCTACCCCAGGTAGGTGCCGGCGAAGGCGCCGTCGAAGCCGAGCGCAGCGAGACCCTCCTCGACGGTGGGGTAGGTCGTGCCGTACGGGCTGGTGATCAGGGCGTCGAAGTCGGCGCGGCTGATCTCGGGTTCGAGCCACTGGTTGCTGCACCGGCAGCGGATCCAGACGTTGCGGCCGTGGTTGATGAGCAGCCAGTCGCGTCGGGCTCGGCAGGCCGAGCACATCACGGGGATGCCGCCGAGTGCGAGTTCGTGTGGGTGGCTGACGCAGCGTGTCGCGCCGGGGCCGTCGGCCGGCTGCGTCTCGTAATGGAGTTGCAGCAGGGGGTCGGTGCCGGTGGGGAGGACGGGCAGCGCGGGTGCCGGCTCCGTGGTGCGGTCGGTGGTTCTGGGCACGAGCGTCATCTCCCGGTCGAGGGCTTCCTGTTTCATCCGTAACAGCCGGTGGAGCGGGCTGTCCAGGCATTTCGTGGAGTCTGGTTGATCGGCTTGCTGGCCTTCCGGACGCGTTGATCAGCGGCGCGGTGGGCCCCCACGGGTTGACCAAACCCATAGGGGCACCCCCCCGCATTGACACCGGCAGGCGGGCCCCCCGAACTGCTCGACCTACCATCTGGTGCACCCCTCGGGGTCGGCGGCGTCCCCTTCGAAACGACCACCGTGCCCCTGCGCCCCGGCGATCAACTGGTCCTCTACACCGACGGCTTGGTCGAAACACGCCACGACGCGATCGACGAACGCCTCGACCTCCTCCTCCGCGTACTCGACGGCCACGACCTTTCCCTGGAAGAAACCTGCGACCGGCTCCTGCACACACTGCATGATCCGGACGACCACGACGACGTGTCCGTGCTCATCGCCCGACCCAGACCGCGGCCCTGACTCACTGCGGACGTCGGCCAGCCGGGGACAGCTCTTGGCGTGCTCCTCTGCGCGTGAGTGCGGGCACATGCCGTGACCTCAAGGGGCCGGTCAGGCGTTCTGGCCCGCCGCTTCCAGCTTGTCAAGGACGCTGACTGTGACTACCGCAAAGAGAACATGCGGGATGATGTCTGAGACCCAGTCCGAGGCTGTCCAGGTCCGTGGATCCGTAATTCCCAAAAGAATAATCGGCGCATTTGTGGCAGTTAGGGCAAAGAGAGACGCAACGACATAGCGGGAAGCCTTCATCGGAAGCCAACCAGCAGCCTGTGCCAATGACAGCGCCGCCCCCATGCCCAGCCCCACGGCGTATCCGGTCAAGGGGCCAAGGCCGGCGATCCGGTTCTCCAGGATCTGATCGTCCCCGGGGATTCGAATACGGAGCTTCGCAGCAAGGCTACGCACCGTGATCTCAGGTGTATCGCTGATAGGCCGGCCTCGAAGCGCAATGTCAGCATAACCTGCGATATTGAGCGCGGTCGTACCGGCGAGTCCCGCAACAGCGCCGTGAAGAAGCGGCCGCATAACTCTGATCATGGGCGGTCCTCCTGCTGAGCAATCAATCTCGAGTCGGTGACCCGTACCCCGAGGCTGAGCTTCAAGAGTCCCATTTCCGTGGGCGCTGCGCATCGCAGGACGTGTGAGTGGACGACGGCAAGACCAGCGGTAGGAGCGTCCGCAGAGCCCCCGGTTCGGGGTGAACAACCGTCCCGGCCCGTCCTGATCGGACAGCGGTGGTGACTGCGTCTATGGTCCATACCGGTGCGCTCGTGTGAAGCGCCTGCCGCATGGCCGCTGGGGGATGCGGCGTGGGATTGTCCTGCCTCGGTCTTTAACAGGTCTCACGCAGGTGACCGCCGTGGCGTGATCTTCTCGGTTCCTACGGCCGTCATCGTCCAGGCAGTCGCACCCGGACCTCTTGAAGCAGCCACCCATTGCCGTCCGGGTCACTGAACGTCGCGTACGAGTTGTAGCTGCGACCATTGGGGTCCGGGCCGTCCACCTGTTCTTGGGCGCCGGTGTCGTAGACGCGGTGGAAGATCTCGCTCACCTCGACACCCTGGCTCATCAGTCGGGCGCGGGTTTGGTCAAGGTCTTGGACGACGAGGTACATGCCCTGGGCGGAGCCTGCTGCCGCAGGGGTGACTCCGCGGCCGAAATGGACCGAGCATCCCGACCCCGGAGGCGTCAGCTGCACAATCCGGAATTCCGGGCCCGCCTCGTAGTCCGCATCGAGCCTCCACCCCAAGCCCTGGTAGAAGCGCAGGGCACGATCGACATCAGCCACCGGCATCACGACGACCTCAAGATTCATATCCATGGCCGGCACTTCATCGACGTTCGTTGCGCCGTCCTGCTTTGCGGTGCCCATAGCGACCTCCTATGCCGCTTTCTGGTCAGGTTCATGGCCTCTGAAAGCCCGCAACTGGCGGAACACCACCGTCACCAGAGGAATGCACAGGTAGTTGATCACGCCTGCCAACCCCGCTCCTGCGGCTACCCGGACGCGAGTGCAAGCCTCGGCGCCATGCTCGCGGAACGTGATCTCCAGCCTACGCTCGCGGACCGTGAACTGCTCGCCCGCAAGGGTCAACGACGGCCTCATCTGCCGGACGCCACCGGAACCAGTAGTCGAGCCCGTCCGCCCGGTAGCGAGCGCCGTCATCGAATCGCAGCTCGCCGACAAGCCTCCGCGTCCTGTCTGACGCCTGGCGGTGCGGTGTCAGTAGCAGATCCAGTTCGTCGTAGCGGGCGTCGATCCCGCCGTGGCCCGGATGACTCTCCGGCCTGGCCGTCCCGGCCTCATAGCGCTGATTCCACCTGGCGAAGATCGCCCGCCGCTCGCGCTCCAACTCCACTGCCGCCTCGCTCGCGGGCCAGACACGGTACTCGTCGGCTTCGTCGGCGCTCGACCGTGACCCGCGCGTCAACGGCCTGGCCGCTCGGCCGCTGGAGCTGCGGTGGCATGAGCTGGGTGAGGTGCGTGCGCATGCTCCTCAGCTGATGCTCCGGCTGGCTGATGGCCAGGGAGTGCTGGCCGACTGCACGGCCAGGGCGGAGCTGTCGCAGCGTCAGCGGTCCCTCGCGGCCGTGGTGGGAGAGATCTGTACGGCAGTGGGCTGGCGGCACTGGGTGCTCGGGCCGGTGGACCCGGTCTACCGGCCCGATGTGGCCTGGCTCGCCGGGTACCGACACCCGCGCTACCACGGTGGACAGCTACTGGTTGCCGCGCTGCAGGAGGCGTTCGCCGAGCCCGCGCCGCTGTGGGAGGGCGTACGCGGGATCAGGGATCCGATGCTCGTGCTTCCCGCGCTGTTCCATGCCTTGTGCGCGGGACGGCTTGCGGCGGACCTGGGTGCGGCAATGCATCAGCGGATGCCGGTGTGGGCCAGACAGCAGAGTGAGGACAGGTAGCGGGATCCCTGGCGGGCCGGTGATGGAGCTGGGGTGCCGGGTGCGGTTCGAGGGGCGTACCTGGACGGTGGCAGCCATGACTGGCGGTCAGGTGCGGCTGGTAGCCGAGGACGGTGCAGTAGCGGCGTTCCTGCTGGCGCTGCTGTTCGCCGATGCGGGATTCGAAGTCCTGGACGCGCCCGGGGGTATGCACGGTGCCGCCGCTGGGCTTGCTGGAGTCGTTGCCCGATGCGGTCGGCAAGCCGCGGCCTCCAGCCGCCCGTCTACGGCGTTCCTTCCCCGGCCCTGCTCGCCCGCGCTGAAGCGGATCACCGCGACATGGTCCTCGATCCACTCCAGGACCTGCTCGATCGCGCGCTCGTGCGCGGCCTCGATCGCCAGCCGGGTCTCCTCATCCCCCAGCGCCCACAGGAGGTAGATGGTCGGCTGCGGCCGGAAGACGAAGTCGAAGCCGAGGACCATCACCCAGCGCCCCAGCGCCCCGGCCCGCCGCGCCACCTTCGGCGAGTCCCCCGCCTCGAGCCGCTCGGCCACGAGCCGCTCGGCGTCCGGGTGCCGACCTCCCTCACCGAACAGCCGGCGCAGCTACTCCTCGGTGACCTCCTGTCCCGCCACCAGCCCAAGGGCGCCGAGCCCGCGGCCCATCCAGCGCCCGGCCGGGACACCGGCCTGTGCCGCTTCCTCGCCCTGCGCACCATGACATTCCCCGCCAAGAACGCTGATACTTCTACGCCCAACCCACCCCGACACACCCATGCAGATCATCACTGGGGGTGTTGGCCGTTGCCGGCGGCGTGCGTTCTCCCGGGATAGGTACCCGCTACGGCAGTAGAACCGGATCCCGATGCCCCGGGGCCGGGTGGGCAGGCGGAACCCTCTTCCACGGGCGTGTGAAGGAAGCCCCGCACGCGGCGCAGTGGGCGAGGTAGAGCGCTGAGGCGGGGCTGTGCGCGGGGGTGGGTGTGACGGTGTATTCGCGCTGTTCGATGACGGTGATGAGGCGGGGCCAGGGGGTGGGGCAGAGGCAGGTGTCCTGACTATTGGTCATGGGCCTCCTTGGTAGGTGAATTGGCGGTGCGCCGGTTCGGGTCCCGGCGGACCTCCCGGGCCACCTCGGTGATCTCGTCGTTCCCGTACGCGGTGCGGATCCCGGAGATCGTCATGCCGCTCGCCTCGGCCAGGGACTCCAGGCGATACGGGCGGGCACCGTGGAACTCCCGGCCATAGGCAAGGAGCCGGCGGATCTCGGCATCCGCAGCGGCCTTGCGCGCCCGGGCGTCCTGCAGGGCCAGGAGCAGCGGGTCGGCATCCAGGCCCTCGCTCGCCGCCTCCAGGCTCTCCGCCTCCTCGGCACGGAGACGTTCGGCCTGCTCGCAGGCCTCGAAGTAGAGATCGGCCGGGGTGACCGACCCCGGCGGGGGCAGCGGAAAGCGAATCGCCGCAATGTCATTGACCAAATCCATGATTACGATCATCGCAAAAAGTTACGCCTATCGCAATAGCAGGGCGCGCGGCGGGTTGGCAGCCGTCGTCGCGATGCCGTGCCGACTTGGGGTGAAGGACCGGAGGACAGAGCCGGTAGGAAGCGAGCGCGCCATTGGCACGCAGTTGAAGCGCTCTGGTGTGGATGCGGTTGCGCCTTGGGCCAGTTGTCGTGCGGGCCCCGACATTTTTGCGGGAGGCGCCCGCGTTCGGGGCTGCCTGGCTATTCTTAAGGTTCACGTACTCGTCGTGTGCGTGCTGCGGCCTGGACCCACCTCCGGCTGAGAGCGAACCGAGCGGCCGCTCGGAGGCGGATTGACCCGGTGCTGCAGCATGTCGTCGAAGACTGGGTGCACCTGGCGCGCTGGGGTGGGACGGCGGTCGGGGTGCACTGGAGTCTGTCAATGACGAAGCCGAACAGCAGGGCGAACACCACTCACCAGCAGACAATCGCCAAGGCGCTGCACCGTGCCTGCGGATGCGGCTATCAGGAGGCGCTGCGCCGCGTGCGGGAGGCCGCCGCCGCGGGCCGGCTGCCGGGTCGGCTCGATGCGGCGGGGCGTGCCGCGGCGGTTGCGTTCCTTTCCGAAACCGCAGGCAAGGGGCCGACCGCAACCGGGGTCCGGTCGAAGGGAGTGTGCCCGTTGCCGTGGCCTGGGGCGACCGCGCTGGCCGGTCTTGCCCCCGGAACCGTCACCGCCTTGGTATCCCTGCCGACGGCTGGCAGGTCGACGCTCGCCCTCAACATGGCTCTCCACGCCGCCGAGCAGGGCCGCGCAGCCCTGTTCACCTCGGGCGAGATCCGTACCGCGGCTCTGCGGCAGAAGGTCATCACCGCCCAGTACGGCTTCGACCCTCGCAGGCAGGAACCGCCGGGCGGGTGGCCGGCCTTCAAAGCCACCGCACTGCCCGAGATGGAGGCCCTGCCCCTCTACCTTCACGGCGCCATCGTCGGGAGCAGCCCCCGCGACAGCCTTGAGAGCGGCGCCCTGTCCGCAGTGAAACGGCACCAACGCCCCCTTGACCTCTGGATCGTCGACACCGTGCAGCACTTCAGCGACATCACCGATGACGGACTCGACATCGCCACGACCATGCGCCAGCTACGTGCCCTTGCCCGCGAGTACCAGCTGGCCGTTCTCGTCACCGCACAGGTGCTCACCGACTACGAACAGGAGCCAGTAAGGAACGCCCCATTGCCGCACGGAATCGCCGAGCACGCACAACGAGTACTGCTCCTTGACCGCCCCGGCGTCTACTGGACCAGCTCCAAGAATCCGGCCGCCACCCTGAGCCTGCTGACGGGAACCAAGCACACTCCCCCAGTCGCGCTCCAGCTCGAATCCGACCGCTGCCGATTCACCCCCGCGTAGCCGCCAGCAACGCCGAACGACAACCACGGGGTACCACGGCCGAGCCTCGGCCAAACTGGTTGCCGAGGCCCGGGCGTGCTGCGGCACAAGCTCCGCCCCGGCCCCGCATCGACATCAAAGTCCGCGGCACTGGCCGGGGTGAGGTCGGCCAGGAGCGGGGCGATCTGGTCGCGGACGCCGTTCCAGGGCGCGCCGAGAGCGAGCCGGTGTCGGCGGAGGGCAGGGTGCGGCGGTGGCCGACGGCGGCGGCCACGATCGCAAAGGCGTGCGTGTCCGCAACGATGGTGGCGCTCTCGCTCTCGTGCACCTCGCTCGCCTGGTCCAGCACGTTGTGCACGGTGCGCGTGCCTGACTCCAGGGCCATGAGGAGTCTGCGGCGGAACGCGACCTCCTCCCGCGGTACCGCGCCGTCCGGGCCTGGGCGGGTGCCCGCGAGGTAGCGGCGGCCCAGCTCGGTGTCCAGGACAGCGACCGAGTCCAGAGCCGCCCGCAACCGCTCCAGCAGCGTGATGGCCGCAGGCAGCGGAGCCGGGCCCTTCGCCTCCCACTCGCGGTGCAGGGTGCGCATGCGGTCCGCCGCCCGGTCCCGGTCGGCGATCAGCCGCCCCGTAGGCTGGCCCGCTGCGTTCCGGCGCAGCCGTGTGCGCCGGGCACTACGAGCGCGCCGCCGCTGGTAGCAGGCCTCACACTCCCCGCCCGACGCCGCGATCCGGATCTTCCCCGACCCGCAGAACACACAGCCGACCCTCGAGATCAGCACCTCAACCGGCGCCCGGCCGGCCCGTACAGTGCTCCGGAGCCAGACGCCCACCGCTCTGCCGGACCGTCCCATACCTGCGCCGCCGAACCCCAGCCACCAGCCCCACCCCCTGGCCATCCAGTTCGCCCTGCCGCGCGTCCTACCCGGCACCAATCGCCGGCACACCGCACCACGGCGTGCATGGAAGCCCTACGATGGGCCACCAGTTCACGCAGGGCCGCGACTGGACCGGCGGGTCCTCACCGTGGTCGGCGCCGCGCGGGCCCGTACGCTTCACCTTTCACACGGCAGGCACGAAACCAGTGCCCAGGTCAGAGGAGTCCGCACGGTGATAGACCTTGAGCTGAAGGTCAACCAGGTCTGG
>NZ_JBEPDM010000083.1:0-17556 GCF_040300305.1 Streptomyces sp. NPDC000410 | reverse complement strand
GGGTCTGGCCGACACCGCCCTGCGTACCGCCGACTCGGGTTACCTGACCCGTCGTCTGGTGGACGTCTCGCAGGACGTGATCATCCGCGAGGAGGCCGCGACCCCCGCCCGGTCCAGGCTCCCGAGCACGTCCACCGCCTGCCCCACCGGAAGGTCCCGGACCCGCCACGCCCCCGTGCCGGCCGCCCGCGCCGCGGTCAGGAACGCGTCCGCCGCCGCGAGGGCGGCCCGGGGCGCGTCGGCCGCGGCGACGCGCACGTGCCGCCCACCGACCCGGACGACCACCGCACCCCCCGGCTCTGCGAGCAAGGTCACATCCGCGCCGAGGCCCGCCACATCCCCCCGCCCGTCGTCCAGGGCGAAGAGGAAACGGCCGGACAGCCCGGCGGCCCAGCCGGTCGCGCACAGCAGCGCGTCCAGTGCGCGGGTCCACAACTGGACGTCGGCGTGGCCGAGTCCGTCCAGACCGGACAGCGGGGAGGCCACCACGTTCCGTACCCGCTCGTGCGTCTCGGAGGGCAGCAGCCCGGCCGCCCGCAGCACCTCCGCCAACTCCGCCCCGCACCCCTCGCCGAGGCCGCGCAGCTCCACGTTGCCCCGCGAGGTGATGGTCAGCCGGCCGTCGCCCAGCGAGTCGGCCGTATCGGCCAGCGCAGCGCCCTGACGGGACGTCAACAAGCCGCCGGGCAACCGGAGTCGGGCCAGTCGCCCGTCGTCCGCCGCGTGCAGTCGCAGCGCGCCCGGACAGGCGTCGCCCCGGTCGCGTATGTGAGGTTCACCCCGGTCCGAGGGTGTTGGTGATGAGGGCGGCATGGCGGCGAGCATACCTACGTCCCTACCCGCGATCTTCGAGGTAGCCACCCGTGCGACGGGGGCAGGATCTACTATGCAGAACGGCACGGGGTCCCAGGGCCCTAGGGAGGAAGCCCGGTGAGAGTCCGGCGCGGTCCCGCCACTGTGAATCGGGCTGCACCGGCCCGGTGAGTCAGGAACTCCCGCCGTCCCACGACCACCCGGGGCGCGGACACCCCGAGGAAGGCCTGCGCACGCGATGACGCACGCGACGATCCTGCTGCTGTCGACCTCCGACACCGACCTGCTCAGTGCCCGAGCGGCCGCGGGCCCGGTCGCGTACCGGTTCGCCAACCCCTCCCGGCTCGCTCTCGACGACCTGCCCGGACTCCTCGACGGCACCGACCTCGTCGTCGTGCGCCTCCTCGGCGGCCTCCGCGCCTGGCAGGAGGGCCTCGACATCCTCCTCGCCGAGGGGCAGACCCGGCCCGTGGTCGTCCTGACCGGCGAACAGGCCCCTGACGCCCAGCTGATGGAGGCCTCCACGGTTCCCATCGGCATCGCGGCCGAGGCGCACGCCTACCTCGCCCACGGCGGCCCGGACAACCTCGACCAGCTCGCCCGGTTCCTGTCCGACACGGTCCTGCTCACCGGGCACGGTTTCGAGCCCCCGGCCGCGGCGCCCACCTGGGGCCCCCTGGAGCGCACTCCCAAGGGCACCACCGGTCCGACCGTCGCCGTGCTCTACTACCGCGCCCACCACATGAGCGGCAACACCGCCTTCGTCGGCGCCCTCTGCGACGCCATCGAGGACGCCGGCGCCCAGGCCCTCCCGCTCTACGTCGCCTCGCTCCGCGCCCCCGAGCCGGAGCTCCTCGACCAGCTGCGCGGCGCCGACGCGATCGTCACCACCGTTCTCGCCGCGGGCGGCACCAGGCCCGCCGACGCGCAGGCCGGCGGCGACGACGAGTCGTGGGACGCGGGCGCGCTCGCCGCCCTCGACGTACCCGTCCTGCAGGCGCTCTGCCTCACCGGCTCCCGCAGCGCGTGGGAGGAGAACGACGAGGGGCTCTCCCCGCTGGACGCCGCCAGCCAGGTCGCCGTCCCCGAGTTCGACGGGCGCCTGATCACCGTCCCGTTCTCCTTCAAGGAGATCGACGAGGACGGCCTCCCGGCGTACGTCGCCGATCCCGAGCGCGCGGCCCGGGTCGCCGGCATCGCCGTGCGCCACGCGCGTCTGCGGCACATCCCCAACGCCGAGAAGCGCCTCGCCCTCGTCCTGTCCGCGTACCCGACCAAGCACTCGCGCATCGGCAACGCGGTCGGCCTCGACACCCCCGCCTCCGCCGTCTCGCTCCTGCGCCGACTGCGCGAGGAGGGCTACGACTTCGGCGACGAGGAGATCCCCGGCCTCGCGTCCGGCGACGGCGACGAGCTGATCTACGCGCTCATCGAGGCGGGCGGCCACGACCAGGACTGGCTCACCGAGGAGCAGCTCGCCCGCAATCCGGTCCGTATCCCGGCCGCCGACTACAAGCGCTGGTACGCGACCCTGCCGCAGGAGCTGCGCGAGCACGTCGAGGAGCACTGGGGCCCGGCGCCCGGCGAGATGTTCCTGGACCGCTCCCGCAATCCCGAGGGCGACATCGTGCTGGCCGCCCTGCGCCGCGGCAATCTCCTCGTCGTCATCCAGCCGCCGCGCGGGTTCGGCGAGAACCCGATCGCGATCTACCACGACCCGGACCTGCCGCCGTCGCACCACTACCTCGCCGCCTACCGCTGGATCGCGGCCTCCGCCGACGACGGCGGGTTCGGCGCCGACGCGATGATCCACCTCGGCAAGCACGGCAACCTGGAGTGGCTGCCCGGCAAGAACGCCGGCCTGTCCGCCGCCTGCGCTCCTGACGCCGCCCTCGGCGATCTGCCCCTCGTCTACCCGTTCCTGGTCAACGACCCGGGCGAGGGCACCCAGGCCAAGCGCCGCGTGCACGCCACCCTCATCGACCACCTCGTCCCGCCGATGGCCCGCGCCGACTCGTACGGCGACATCGCGCGCCTGGAGCAGCTGCTCGACGAGTACGCGCAGATCTCCTCCATGGACCCGGCCAAGCTCCCGGCCATCAGGGCCCAGATCTGGACCCTGATCCAGGCCGCGAAGCTCGACCACGACCTGGGCATGGACGACCGCCCGGACGACGACGGCTTCGACGACTTCCTGCTGCACGTCGACGGCTGGCTGTGCGAGGTCAAGGACGCCCAGATCCGCGACGGTCTGCATGTGCTGGGCGGCGCGCCCACCGGCCCCGAGCGGGTCAACCTCGTCCTGTCCATCCTCCGCGCCCGGCAGATCTGGGGCGGTACGACCAGCCTGCCCGGACTGCGCGAGGCCCTCGGTCTCGACGAGTCCGCCGCGACGCTGAAGACCGCCGACGAGGCGGAGGCCACGGCCCGAGCGCTGGTCGAGGCGATGGAGGAGGCGGACTGGAACCCGGCCGCCGTGGCGACGGTCGCGGCGGACCACGGCCCGCAGGTGGCCGACATCCTGCGCTTCGCCGCCCAGCAGGTCGTCCCGCGCCTCGCCGCCACCACCGACGAACTCGACCACGCGGTCCACGCCCTGAACGGCGGCTTCGTCCCGGCCGGCCCCTCCGGCTCGCCCCTGCGCGGACTGGTCAACGTCCTGCCGACCGGCCGCAACTTCTACTCCGTCGACCCCAAGGCCGTCCCCTCCCGCCTCGCCTGGGAGACCGGCCAGGCCCTCGCCGACTCGCTCCTCACGCGCTACCGCACCGACAACGGCGAATGGCCCACCTCTGTGGGTCTGTCCCTGTGGGGTACGAGCGCGATGCGCACGGCGGGCGACGACGTCGCGGAGGCGCTGGCCCTGCTGGGCATCCGCCCGGTCTGGGACGACGCCTCGCGCCGGGTGAACGGCCTGGAGCCCATCCCGCTCGCCGAGCTCGGCCGCCCGCGCATCGATGTGACGCTGCGCATCTCCGGCTTCTTCCGGGACGCCTTCCCGCACGTCATCGGCCTGCTGGACGACGCGGTACGCCTCGCCGCGTCGCTGGAGGAGCCGGACGCCGACAACTTCGTACGCGCCCACGCGCAGGCCGACCTCGCCGCCCATGGCGACGAACGCCGGGCCACCACGCGGATCTTCGGCTCCCGCCCGGGGACGTACGGGGCCGGACTCCTCCAGCTCATCGACTCCCGCGACTGGCGCACCGACGCCGACCTCGCCGAGGTCTACACGGTGTGGGGCGGTTACGCGTACGGCCGCGGCCTCGAAGGGCGCCCGGCGCGGGAGGAGATGGAGACGGCGTACAAGCGGATCGCGGTCGCGGCGAAGAACACGGACACGCGCGAGCACGACATCGCGGACTCCGACGACTACTTCCAGTACCACGGCGGCATGGTCGCCACCGTGCGCGCGCTGCGGGGCACGGCCCCCGAGGCCTACATCGGCGACTCGACCCGCCCCGAGACGGTCCGCACCCGGACGCTGGTCGAGGAGACCTCGCGCGTCTTCCGCGCCCGCGTCGTGAACCCCAAGTGGATCGAGGCGATGCGCCGCCACGGCTACAAGGGCGCCTTCGAACTCGCCGCGACGGTGGACTACTTGTTCGGCTACGACGCCACGACCGGCGTCATCGCCGACTGGATGTACGACAAGCTCACCCAGACGTACGTCCTGGACCCGGAGAACCGCGAGTTCCTCCAGCAGGCCAACCCGTGGGCCCTCCACGGCATCGCCGAGCGGCTGCTGGAGGCGGAGTCCCGCGGCATGTGGGCGAAGCCGGACCCGGCGGTGCTGGAGGCGCTGCGGCAGGTGTTCCTGGAGACGGAGGGTGACCTGGAGGGCGACGAGCCCGCCTAGACACCCGCCTAGACAGACGCCGGGAACGCGAACCGTACGCCGGTCAGGCGTTCCGACAGCTCCCACAGGCGGCGGCCGGTCTCCGCATCGGCCGCCGCGGGGGACAGCCCTACCTGGGTCGGTTCGCCGCGCAGCTCGCCCTTGCCGTCCGGCCCGATGAACTGCCCGCCCTCCACGCTCGGGTCGGTCGCCGCGTACAGCTGCGGCAGCGCGCCCCGGTCCGGGCTCTGGGCGAGTGGCTTGAGTACGTGGCCGAACATCAGCCGGACCAGACCGGTCGGCGCGCTGGTCTGCAGGTTGGTGGCGGTGTAGCCGGGATGGGCGAGCACACTGCGCACCGGGCTGCCGGCTTCGGTCAGCCGCCGGTGGAGCTCCGCGCCGAAGACGGCATTGGCCAGCTTCGACTGGTCGTAGAAGCCCATGGGCGAATAGCCGCCCCGCTCGCCGGAGATGTCGTCGAAGCGGATGCGTCCCTTGCGGTGGTTGAGGGAGCTCACCGTGACCACGCGGGGGTCGCGCCCGGCGGCCAGCGGGTCGAGCAGCAGCCCGGTCAGCGCGAAGTGGCCGAGATGGTTGGCGGCGAACTGCACCTCGTGGCCCTGCGCGCTCAGTGACCGGGGCGGCGCCATCACGCCGGCGTTGTTGACGAGCACGTCCAGCCGCGGGTGGTCGCGGCGCACCTGATCGGCGAAGTCCCGGACCGAGTCGAGGTCGGCGAGGTCGAGACGGCGTACCTCAAGGCTCGCCCCCGGCTGTTCGGCGGTGATCCCGGCCACCGCCCGTGCGCCTTTGTCCGTGTCCCGTACGGCGAGGATCACGTGCGCGCCCCGGTGGGCGAGCGCCCGGGTGGTCGCCAGACCGAGGCCGCTGTTGGCTCCGGTGACGACGAACACCCGCCCGGTCTGGTCCGCACGCTGCTGATGCTGTGTCATGAGGCAGATGTTGCCGTCGATGGCACCGAGTGTCAAGGTGCTACTGAGTGACATCGAAGGCATGGTGTGTAGGATGGTTCATGTGAGCAGCTCCCGTGCCGTCAGCCTGGCCCAGCGCAAACGTCAGCTCGTCGCGAACGAACTCACCGAAGCGGCACTGCAGTCGCTGGCGGTGAAGGGGTTCGACGCGGTCACCATCGACGAGATCGCGACCGCCGCGGGCGTCTCCAAGCGGACGTTCTTCCGGTACTTCGCGTCCAAGGAGGACGTCGTCGTCCAGTTCCTGGCCGACATGGGCACCGGCATCAGTGCGGAGCTCGCGGACCGCCCCGCCGGGGAACCCCCCGCCGTGGCGCTGCTGAAGGCCGTCTCGGTGCCCCTCGCCACCTGCGGCGAGCATTCCGACCACGCCACCAGGGCACTGCGCGTGGTCCAGCTGATCCTTCGTACGCCCGCCCTGCGTGCACGCTTCCTGGAGCGCCAGGCGCAGTGGCGCGACGACCTGACGGCGGAGCTGGCCGGCCGCCTGGGGCTCGACCCCGACACCGATCTGTACCCGCAGCTGGCCGCCGGGATCGCGCTGACCGCCTTCGACACCGTGCTGCGACGGTGGAGCGGCAGCGACGGCGCCGAGGACCCGATCGAGCTGCTCGACCGGGCCTTCGACATCATCGCCCCGGCGCTGGACGCCCCCTAGAGGGGTGTCCCTCTAGCTCGCCAGCGCCTTGCAGAAGTGCACGTCCGCGTGGCCCCCCGGCATGCCCTCGATCCGCCCGATCTCCGCGTACCCCTGCCGCCGGTAGAACGGGGGTGCCTGGAACGTGTAGGACGCCACCACCATCCGTACGCACCCGCGCCGCAGGGCCTCCTCCTCCGCCGCGCGGAGCAGCTTGCCGCCCCAGCCGCCGTGGCGGTGGTCCTCGTGGACCCACAGCATCTCGACGAAGCCGCAGTCGCCCCAGGTCCATCCGGTCAGCCCGCCGACCAGCTCACCGTCGTCACCCGTGACGCGGGCCGAGAGCTCGCGCACCTCGACCCCGGTCGCGCGCTCGTTGAACTCCGTCAGCTCCTTGTCCAGGCGCTCCGCGAGCTCGTCGTCCCCGTCCGCCACACGTAAATCGGTCATTGGCCGACCCTACTGCCGCGAGGAAGGCCGCGTAGCCTGAAGGCACGATGAACATCTTCAGCACGTCATGGGGCGACCTCGCGCTCACCCGATACCCCGAGGACCCCCGTGACCAGCTCCGGGCCTGGGACGCCTCGGACGAGTACCTGCTACGGCATCTCGAAGGCGAAGCCCTCGACGGCACCGTCGTCGTGCTGGGGGACCGCTGGGGCGCCCTGGTCACCGCGCTCGCGGCGCACCGCCCCACCCAGATCACCGACTCGTACCTCACCCAGCAGGCGACCCGCGCCAACCTCGCCCGCAACGACGCGGCGGGCGTCACCCTGGCGACCACGCGGGACACGCCCCCCGACCGCATCGACGTGCTGCTCGTCCGCGTCCCCAAAAGTCTTGCCCTCCTGGAGGACCAGCTCCGGCGCCTCGCGCCGCACGTCCATGCGGACACCCTCGTCGTCGGCACGGGCATGGTCACCGAGATCCACACCTCCACGCTGAAACTGTTCGAGCGGATCATCGGCCCGACCAGGACCTCGCTGGCCGTGAAGAAGGCCCGGCTGATCTTCTGCACCCCGGACCCGGACCGCACACGCGGCCCCGCCGCGGGTGAGCCGTGGCCCCGCGTCTACGACCTGCCCGACGACATCGGAGTGATGTCCGGACGGCCCGTCACCAACCACGCGGGCATCTTCTGCGCCGAGCACCTGGACATCGGCACCCGTTTCCTCCTGCACCATCTGCCCGTCCGCCGCGGCCCGGTCCGCGTCGTGGACCTGGGCTGCGGAAACGGTGTCGTCGGTACGGCGGTGGCGGTCGCGAACCCCGAGGCCGACGTGCTGTTCACGGACGAGTCCTTCCAGGCGGTGGCCTCGGCCGAGGCGACGTTCCGCGCGAACGCCGGGCCGTCCGCCAAGGCCGAGTTCCTGGTGGGCGACGGACTGTCGGGCGTGGAGCGCGGGTCCGTCGACCTGGTGCTCAACAACCCTCCCTTCCACACCCACCGCGCCCTGACCGACAGCACGTCCTGGCGCATGTTCACCGGCTCACGCACCGCGCTGCGCCCCGGCGGCGAGCTGTGGGTGATCGGCAACCGCCACCTCGGCTACCACGTCAAGCTGCGCCGCCTCTTCGGCAACTGCGAGACCGTCGCGAGCAACCCGAAGTTCGTCGTCCTGCGCGCGGTGAAGAAGCGCTGAGCGGCCCGCCGCCAGCTCCAGCCGGGACCCGGTGAACGAGGCGCGCAGCCGCCGGTCGTGCGTGACGACCACCAGCGCGCCCGGATACGTCGCGAGCGCCGCCTCCAGCTCCTCCACCAGCGCCGGGGCGAGATGGTTCGTCGGCTCGTCGAGCAGCAGCAGATCGACGGGTTCGGCGACCAGCCTGGCCAGCTCCAGCTTGCGGAGCTGGCCGGTGGAGAGCGCACCCACGGGCTTGCCGAGGTCCGCCGCGCGCAGCAGCCCGAGCGCCGTCAGGCGCTCGACGCCCTCCTCGCCGCACAGCTCCCGTACGGTACGGCCGGCGTCGCGCACCGGCGCGCTCTGCTGGCGCAGCAGTCCGACCCGGGCCGGCGCCCGGACCGTACCGCCGTCCGGCGTCAGTTCCCCGGCGAGCACCTGGAGCAGCGTGGACTTGCCCGCGCCGTTCGGGCCGGTGACGAGCAGCCGTTCGCCGGGCGCGATCCGCAGCGCGTCGACCGTCAGGCGCCCGGCCACGTGTACGCCGTGCAGCTCGGCGCCTCCCGGGTCGCCCCGGAACGAGCCGGTGAAGCACAGCGGCTCGGGCGGCGGCGGTACCGGGTTCTCGGTGAGCCGGTGCAGGCGTTCCTTCGCGCTGCGGATCCTGCTCATCGCGCCGTGCGCCCGCGAACGGGCGCGGAAGGCCCCGGCGCCGCTGAACGCGGCGGGCGCCTTGCGCGGGATCGCGGACAGCAGCCCGATGTTGTTCTCGGCCAGCGCGGACTGGCGGGCGAGCTCGGCACGCCATTGCTCGTACTGCCGCGCCCAGCGGGCCCGTTCGGCGGCCTTCTGGGCGAGGAAGCCCGCGTAGCCGTTCCCGTAGCGGCGTACGGTACGCAGATCCTGGTCCACCTCCAGCACGGTGGTGGTGACCCGGTCGAGGAACGCCCGGTCGTGGGTGACCGCGACGACGGTGCCGCGGTGGGCCCGCAGATGCTCCTCCAGCCAGCACACCGCCTCGTCGTCGAGGTCGTTGGTGGGCTCGTCGAGCAGCAGGATCTCGGGCGCGGCGGCGAGGGTCGCGGCGAGTGCGAGCCGGGAGCGCTGACCGCCCGACAGGGTGCCGAGCGGCCGGGCGCGGTCCAGGCCCGCCCGTTCGCCGAGGCGGCGCAGGGTGATGTCGACGCGGCGGTCCGCGTCGTGGCCGCCGCGCGCCTCGTACGCGGCGACGAGGTCGCCGTACGCGGCCAGTCCCTCCGGACCGGTCCGGTGCAGCTCCGTCTCGGCCCGCCGGATCCGCCGCTCCAGTGCCCGCAGTTCGGCGAGGGCGAGATCGACGGCGTCACCGACGCGTGCGCTCGCGGGCAGGTCGAGGGTCTGGGCGAGATGGCCGACGCCGCCGGGGGCGGCGACCTCGACGGTGCCGTTGTCGGGCTGCTCGATTCCGGCGAGCAGCCGCAGCAGCGTGGACTTTCCCGAGCCGTTGTCGCCGACCACACCGGCCTTCTCGCCGGGCCGGACGGTGAAGCTGACGCGGTCGAGGACGACGTGGTCGTCGTAGCGCTTGGTGACGTCCGCCAGGACGATGCGGGTGTCGGCGGCGGTGGGGGCGGCAGGGGCGACAGCAGGGTGCAAGGGCGGACCTTTCCTGGGCGACAGGGCTGGCGAGACGGACCGTTTCGTCTCGACTTCTGGAAAGGTACACCCCGCCGGGCCCGTGCGCAAGACGTTCCGTCTCGTCATTGGGGAACGGTGTCGGGGAGTGTCGTCCGGGAACGGCAAAGGGCCCGGTCCGACGGCGATGCGTCGGACCGGGCCCCTGTCGGCCCGATGGGCCCGGGTCGGACTCAGCCGTTGCCGAGGCCGTTGCCGGCGCCGACCGAGAGGTCGCTGAGGACGTTCGACAGCGGGTCGTCGCCGTCGACCGCGGTCGAGTTCTCGGTGCACTGCTGGTACTGGGCGCTGGACAGGGCGTTGATGTCCTGAACGGCGACCGGCACCAGGATGCCGATGAGCGAACCGGCGTTGACCTTGTTCGGCAGGCCGACGCAGAGCTTGTTCAGCGTGCCCTGGACCAGGGAGAACTGTCCGCTGTAGTCACCGTCCGTGGCCTGGTTGCCGTAGAACTGCGAGGCGCCGTTGCCGCTGGCGGAGACGGGGCCGGTGTCGTCGCCGATCGCCAGCGCCTGCGGCGCCGCGGTCAGCGAGATTCCGGCGATGGACGCGGTCACAGCCGCGGCAGCCCACAGCTTCTTCATGTTGATTCCCTTTCCGGATCCGCACCCCACCGATGAAGTGCCGTGATGATCAACTTGGCGGAAGGTGCCCTGGTTGCGGCTTGTAACCCGAATGGTCGAGCGCGTGGAGCACTGGGCTCGTGTGCCTCGCTCTTTCGCTCCAGGCGGCGGGGAGGTACGGGATATTGGGGGCATGACGGAGCACAGGGGCCGCTGGGAACGGCAGACGCTGATCCCGGCGAGCCGGAGGGACCCGGACGAGCGGCCGGCGGAGCCCATCTACGCGTCACTCATGGCCCAGTGGTCCGCCCTGGGCAGGACCCTCCCCGGCGTCCCCGACCGGGAGTGGGCGGCGATCGTCTCCGGGCCCTGCTGGCCGCGTTGGTGACCGGCGGGCGGGGTTGGTGACCTGCGGGCGGGCAGGAAAAAGGCCGGGCCGCCGCGGAGTGCCGCGACGGCCCGGCCGGGGGCCTTGCGCCGTGATCAGCCGTTGCCCTCGCCGTTGCCGGAGAGCAGGGAGAGGTCGTCGAGGACGTGCGACAGCGGGTCGTCGCCGTCGACCGCGGTCGAGTTCTCGACGCACTGCTGGCTCTGCGCGCTGGACAGAACGTTGACGTCCTGGACGGCGATCGGGATGCCACCGAGGATCGAGCCGGCGTTGATCTTGCCCGGCAGGCCGATGCACGGCTTGTTGAGCGAGCCCTGGATGAGGGACATCTGCGGGCTGAACTTTCCGTAGGTGGCCTGGTTGCCGTAGAACTGCGAGGCGCCGTTGCCGCTGGCGGAGACGGGGCCGGTGTCGTCGCCGATGGCCAGGGCCTGCGGCGCCGCCGCGGCCGAGAAACCGATGACAGACGCGGTGACGGCGGCAGCCGCCATAGCCTTCTTGATCACGACTGATCCCTTTCTGGGGGGGTTCTGGGAGGAGTTTGGGAGAGCCCGTTCCTGGAGCCTCCTGACCAACTCCCCCGACTGGAGTTGGTTCTTCCGCTTCACTCCAACGAGCGGTGCGGGCCGCCGGTCCGGCTCGCCCGGATCCACCGTCAACCGCTCCTCCATGCTGGCCGGTTGGGTCGCCGGTGCAAGTGCAGGAAGGACAACCGGGTGAGCGTCTCGACGGAGGAGTCCGGCTCGGCCAGCAGATGCGTGTCTTCCGCGTCCACTCGCCAGGAGAGCTGTCCGGCGGCGGTGTCGACATGCACCGCGACGCCGCCCGCCGGGTCCGGCGGCGTCATCCTTCCTGCGTGCAGACGCGAGATGTAGGCGATGAGCGCGGCACGCTCCCTGTTCGCCGAGTCCAGTTTGTGGTGGACGACGGCCAGGCGGTCGATGAGCCGGAGCTCGCGTTCATTCCAGGAACGAGGACGAGGTCTTGCGCGCTTCACGGAATCCTCTCGAAGTCGGCCTGAATCAGACGGAATGATAAGCGGCAGAGAAGTCCGAAATGATGGTGTGACGCGCGGGGAATTCGCGCCGCAGGTGGCGGCGCTTCCCCACCTTTTTCTGCGGGCCATTCGGGTGAAGGGGCGGAACCAACCCACGGATCGCGAGTTGAACCGACGCGCGGACAAGCTCGTGCGCTCCGGCTGAAAGGGAAGTAGTGATGATCAAGAAGGTGATGGCTGCCGTGGCGGTCACGGCCTCCGCCGCCGGTATCTCGGTAGCTGCGGCGCCGCAGGCCCTGGCCATCGGCGACGACACCGGCCCCGTCTCCGCCAGCGGCAACGGCGCCGCGCAGTTCTACGGCAACCAGTACACGGACGGCGACTACAGCCCGCAGATGGCCCTCATCCAGGGCACGCTCAACAAGCCGTGCATCGGCCTGCCGAACAAGGTCAACGTCGGTGCGCTCGGCGGCATCCTGGGGACGCTCGCCGTTCAGGACATCAACGCCCTGTCCAGCGCGCAGAGCCAGCAGTGCACCGAGAACTCGACCGCGGTCGACGGCGACGACCCGCTGTCGCACGTCCTCGAAGGCCTCTCCCTGTTCTCCGGCAACGGCGAGACCAACGGCTGAGTTCCGGGCGACACTCCGCCTCATTCACCGGCCTGACTCTTTGGGCGTCCGAGTGAATGTGTCCAGATGATTGGATGAAGAGTTTCGTCCTCGGTCACTTCTCGTAGGTAGCGCGTCGGCGGTGCATGCCGCTGACGGCTGCCCAACCGAAAGAGAAGGGATCGGAATGAAGTACAAGAAGACTGCCACGGTTTTCGCCGGCCTGGTGATGGCGATGGGCCTGGCCTCGCCCGCCCTCGCGGACCCGGACGGCACAGCCACTACCAGTAACTCGGGGGGTCTGCTCTCCGGGAACGCGGTCGTGGTTCCCGTCGAAGCAGACGTCCTCGCGTGCGGCAACACCATCAGCGTCATCGGGCTCCTGAACCCGGCGGCCGGCAACACCTGCGTGAACCACTGATGTGACACGCGGCCCTGAGGGCCATTCTCCACCGGTCCCGGGGTGTCCCGCCCTCGTGCGGTCCACCCCGGGAGCGGTTCTCCAACCTAGAGTGGGAAGACAACGAGATGCGACAGGTCATCGGCAAGGGAATTCTGACGGCCGCGGCGGCCACCAGCATTCTTTCTCTGAACGGCGGGTACGCCAACGCCACTTCCCACGCGGACGGGGAGGCGGTGGGTTCGCCCGGCGTGGTCTCCGGCAACAGCGTCCAGGTGCCCGTGGAGGTGCCGGTCAATGTGTGCGGCAACTCGGTGGACGTCATCGGGGTGCTCAATCCGGCGTTCGGCAACAAGTGCGCCAATGTTTCGGACGGCCCGAAGCGACCGGACCGCGTGAAGCACAAGAAGGAGTCCTCGCATGACTCCGGCGGGTACGGATCCGAGCACGGTTCCGGCGCGCACGGCAAGGACAGCTCGGGCACGCACGGCTCGGACGTGAAGGGCGCGTACGACGAGAAGGACGGGGACGACACGTACGCCCACGGCGGCCACGGTGACCATGGCCGCCACCACGACGGCGGGCACTCGGGAGCCTGGGCCGAGGGTGACACGGTGGGCTCCCCCGGTCTGCTGTCCGGCAACAACGTCAAGGTCCCGGTGCACGTACCGGTCAACGCCTGCGGGAACTCCGCGAACCTCGTCGGCCTGCTGAACCCGGCCTTCGGCAACGAGTGCGCGAACGGCGACGTGAAGCTGCCGCCCACCCGCGAGGAGGAGCGCCCGCCGACTCCCACGACCCCCGATGAGCGGGTGGTCCCCAAGCCCCGTCCCGTGGCCCCCGTCACGCACGAGGTCGCCCCCGCCGAGGAGGTCCGGCAGCTGGCCAGGACCGGCAGCGACAGCGACACGCTCGCCGCCGCGGCCGCCGCCGCGGGCCTGCTGGTCGGCGGCGGAGTGCTCTACCGCCGGGGCAGGGCCGCCGCGCAGCGCTGACGATTCGTCGAACGGCGTCCTGACGCGGCGCTGACAAGGCGTGATCCCCGCCCGGCGATGGCCGGGAGAGTTCCTTCCTCCGGACTCTCCCGGCCGTTTTCGTGCCCCGACGGCGGTGGTTCCGTACGGGGGCGTACCGCGCCGCCCCCGTGGCGTGGTCACCGCTCGACGGGCACCCCGCACGCGGGCTCCGCGCCGGTCACGTCGGCCATGTCGCGGTACACCTGAGCGACGGCGTCCGCCGTGTGCCGTACGTCGTGGGCGGACAGGACGTGCTGGTGGCCCTGGCGGCCCAGCGTGGTGCGCAGCGGCGCGTTGAGCAGCAGATCCGATACGGCCGTGGCCAGCGCGTACGGATCCTCGGGCGGCGTCAGACAGAACAGGGCGTGTCCGGGCGGCAGGCTCTCCCGGGCCCCGTCGACATCGCTGACCACGACCGGCCGGCCGCAGGCCATGGCCTCCAGCGGCGCCAGCGCCATGCCCTCCCAGCGGGACGGCAGGACCACCAGATCGGCCGCCCGGTACCAGGGCGCCGCGTCCGGCGCGCTGCCCGCGAACCGTACGGACGCGGGCGCCGACGAGCGCAGCAGGTCGTCGTCGGGGCCGTCGCCGACCAGGACGAGACAGGCGTTGGGGAGTCGGCGCAGCACCTGCTCCCACGCCGAGAGCAGCACGTCCTGGCCCTTCTGCCGGCACAGCCGTCCCACGCACACCACCAGCGGCGCGGACACGGGCAGATCGGCCACCAGCGGTGGCAGCGGCCTCGGCCCGCCCTCGGGCCGCTCGGGCGGGGGCCGGAAGCGTTCGGTGTCGACGCCGTTGCGGATGACGGTCCAGCGCGCGGCGATGCCCGCGCGCTCCCCGGTGCGCCGCTCCGCCTCGCTGACGCAGACGATCCGGTCGGCCCAGCGGGCGCCGTAGCGTTCCCAGCGCCGCGCCAGCCGGGCGGTGACCCCGCCGACCGCCTCGAACGACCAGGCGTGCGGCTGGAAAACGGTCGGGATCCGGCCCCGTACGGCGAGCCGCGTGGCCAGTCCGGCCTTCGCGCTGTGGGCATGGACGAGGTACGGGCGTACGCGCGCGACGAGCCGGCCGAGCTGCCGGACCTCGGCGGGCAGCAGCGGTCCGGGCGACCGCGCGGCCCGCCAGGCGTGGACCTCGGCGCCGAGCCCGCGTACGGCGTCGGCGAGACCGCCGCGCGGGCAGGCGACGGCCACCCGCAGGCCGGTGCGGATCTGATCGGTCACCAGATCCGTCACGACCCGGGCGACACCGCCGTCGACGGGCTGCACGACGTGGAGCACGGACGGGCGACGGCCGTGGGGCGTGGAGTGCGGGAAGGGGGGCGGGAGGGGCGGGAGGGGTCGCGTCGGCACGCGCAGATCTCCGCTCGTGTACGGGCTCCGGGACAGGGAGGGGCGCGTGCCCGGCGGGCCGCGGACCGGAAATCGCGGCCCGCTTCCGGACGGTCGAATTCTGTGAGGTGCAATTCTGCACACAGTTCACCGGGTCGGCCGACCGGCGGACCCGGCTCTCCGTATTCGCGGCCGGAAAATCCTGTCCCGTGTGTTCTTCGGGCGGGAGCCGACTCTAACCCCTTTTCCGCCCGGAATCGTACGAGGTGGAGTACGCCGGATTAGTCCCTTCGGCTTTTCATCCGTATCTGCGGCCGGGGCCCGTCGTTGAGTGTTGTGCCCCCATCGGTAACCCGAAAGGAAAGAATGATGAAGCGAATCATCAAGTCGGTCGCGCTCATGGGCTCGGGCGTCGCGCTCGTTCTGGGCGCCGCGGGTGCGGCCGCCGCGGACGCCGGTGCCGGCGGCGGTTCGTACCACAACCCGGGTGTCGCCACGGGCAACGTGGCCCAGGTGCCGGTCCACGTCCCGGTCCTCGCCTGCGGCAACACCGTCAACGTCCTCATCGGTGTTCTGAACCCGACCTTCGGCAACCGCTGCTACGCCGTCTCCTGACACCCCGGTCGCCGGTCGCGCGCGCGGGGCTCATCCCCAAGTGCCCCGCGCGCCGCTCGTACGAACCGACCCGCGTTCACCCTTTCGGCCGCACAACCAGGCGGCCTCCATCCCCGTTGATGCTTCGGCCGGGCAGTCACGCCCGGTCGAGGAACAAACGACCAAGGAGCACCTCTCCATGTCGCGTACCGCGAAGGCTCTTGCCCTGTCCACCGTCGCTGCCGCCGCTGTTGCGGGCTCCGCCGGCATCGCCACCGCCGACAGTGGCGCGCATGGCGGTGCGTACCACAACCCGGGTGTCGTCTCGGGCAACGTGGTCCAGGTGCCGGTCCAGGTCCCGGTCAACCTCTGCGGCAACACCATCGACATCGCCGGCCTGCTGAACCCGACCTTCGGCAACACCTGCGTCAACGCCTCCTGACCGCCTTCCTCGGCGTTCACTCGAAGCCGCTCTCCCCGCCACAGCGGGGAGAGCGGCTTCGCGCTGTTGGCGCAGGCGCTGCCCCGAATGGCGGTGACTGCCCCCCATCGGCGGGAGCAAGCTGATGATCAAGCTCTCACCAGGGGAAATGTACCGATGAGCGATGCCTGTGCACAGTGCTCCGAGCACGCTCCGCAGTTGTACGGTTGCGCCCGGCATGCGCCCCTCGCACGGTGATCACAAGATCCGACGATCATCGAAAGGGAATCTTCATGCGTGCTCTGGCAACGCGCCGCATCGCCACAACAGCTCTTTCCCTCAGCCTCCTTCTGGGCGCCGCCGGTCCCGCCATGGCGGCGGAGAACCGGGCTCCGCGCGCCCTGGTCACGGAGGACCCGGCCGCCGTACCGGTCCCCGACGCCGCGGCGCTGCTCCTCAAGGTCGAGCTGCTGGCCGACCTCGGGGGCGTACTGACACCGGTCACCGATCTCCTGAAGGCCGTCCTCGCCGCCGACAACGGTCAACTGACGGCCGCCGACGCCACGAAGCACGCCGATGCCATCAAGGCGGCCATCGCGGCGGCCGCGGCCGCGGCCACGCAGAAGCCCGCCGCCGAGAACCCGGCGGCCCCGGAGGCCGAGAAGCCGCAGGAGATCGCGGCACCGGAGGCGGGGAAGCCGCAGGAGCCCGCGGCTCCGGAGGTGTCGAAGCCCGAGGTCCCGCAGTCTCCGGTGGCGGAGAAGCCGCGGGAGCCCGCCGTCGAGAAGCCCCAGGAGCCGGCGGTCGAGGAGCCCGCGGAGGCCCCGGCGGCTGAGGAGCCCGCGGAGGCCCCGGCGGCTGAGGAGCCTGCGGAGGTGGCGAAGCCGGAGGCCCCGGCGGTCGAGGAGCCTGCGGAGGTGGCGAAGCCGGAGGCCCCGGCGGCCGAGCTGCCGCAGGAGCCCGCGGTCGAGGAGCCCGCGTCCCCGGAGGTGTCGAAGCCCGAGGTCCCGCAGGCCCCGGTGGCGGAGAAGCCGCAGGAGCCCGCCGTCGAGAAGCCCCTGGAGCCCGCGGCTCCCGAGCAGCTGAGGCCCGAGGCCCCGCAGGCCCCGGCGGCCGAGCTGCCGCAGGAGCCCGCGGTCGAGAGGCCGCAGGCCCCGGCCGCCGAGGTGCAGGCGCCGGAGCGCCCGCAGGCCCCGGCGGCGCAGCAGCCCCACCCGCTGATGCCGGTCCTCATGGCGGCGCTCGAGGACTCCAAGGCCAAGCTGGAGGCCTCCCAGGGCAAGGCGGACCTGAAGGGGGACGCGCTGGAGGCGCTGCAGAAGGCGGTTGACAACCTCATCGCCGCGGCCACCGGAGGCGACGTCGCGGCGGTGGCCGCCGCCGTGGTGGCGGTCGTGACCGGTCTCGTCAACCTGGTCGCCGCGATTCTGCTCGGTGGCGGCCTCCCGGCGGCCAACCTCCCCGGCCTGCCGCAGCTCCCGCTGCCGCTTCCGCTGGAGGGGCAGCCTTCCCTCGCCGCCCCGGCGGCGCCCGTCAGCTGACCACTGGCGTATGCGCGTCGTGCCGGCCCCGATGTCCGGGGCTCACCGGCACCATCTCGGCCCAGGGCTCCGGCAAGGTCACCTACCGCTGGGTACAGGACGAGAACACAGCCAG
>NZ_JBEPDM010000082.1:0-18827 GCF_040300305.1 Streptomyces sp. NPDC000410 | reverse complement strand
GTACCGCTTCGTGTACTTGCTTCCCACCTGGTGCTACTTCCTCTGGAACCTCAAGATCCCAGTCTCCAGGTGCCCACGATCAAGGGGAAGCTTCATCCTGGATCTACCCCGTGGATCAGGCCACGGTGCGGGCCAGTACCGCCGCAACCTCAACGTCCGCACCAAAAAGCTCGCGAGAGTGATCGGCCACCATCGATGCATCACACGAGGCAACGAGACGGAGTTCGAGGCGCGCTGGAAGTCCCTCATCCGCGACATCGGCTCCGATTCGGCGACGTACATCTACGTGGCCCACGCCGGTCTCATCAGTGCCTGATCTGCAGTCCTCCGATGTTGTACCGCCGTCGAAGCGGGCGTCCACCCTCTGCTTGTCCCTGGCGCAGCGGCCGGGCCGAAACGGGTCAGGCTGCGGCTGGTTCTCAACTTCTCCTCCCTGACAGCTTCGTACTGGCTACCGTCAGACATCTGGTGCGGCACGTCCCCGTCGCGCCGCACCTGCTTCGTCACTGGCTCATTGCTGCCGCGACAGGTGCTGTGGGGGCTCCTGCGACTCCCCGCCCGCGCGATATCGGCTGGTTGATGGTGAGCGTGACTCGTCACGCTCACTGTCGCCTTGGCAAGACAACTGTCGTAATGCCTGGTCGAGACCCTCGGCAGCATGCACCTGGCGCTACGCACGCACCGCTGTCCTGGCTGAGCCATGCCGGAGTTCAGCGTCAGGCCGCCCCGGCTGCCGCGGCCACGATGCGGTGCAGGACGGGGATCGGGATCGCCGGGTTGGTGACCGCCGCGCGTGCCGTGGCGCGGTCGTGCAGCAGCCCCACAAGGACGCGGGCCGGCAGCTGCGGATTGCGTATCGCGGTCCTGCGGACGTAGTCCGCCGGGTCGTTCAGCAGACGCACTGCGTCGGCCGGTGACAGCCGGGGGTCCTCAGCCGCACGGCAGCGCACCTCGGCTTCGGGATCGCGGGCGAGACGCGCGACGTCGGCAGGCGTGGACTCCGGATCGTCCAGGGCCAGGCGCCGCATCCGCCCGATGGGGTCGCCGACGTGACGCAGCAGGCCCGTGCGGGGGAAGTTGGGGTGGCTGCGGGGGCGGCCGGGGTGGCTGAAGCTGCCGTCCCACCAGCGCCAGACCTCCAGCAGCATCTCGGCCGGCGCGTCGTCGCACGATTCGGCGAGGAACAGGCGGACCGTCCGGTCCTCGTCCCTGGCCAGACGCTCCACTACGTCCGGTGGGAGATGCCGGGCACGGGCCACGCTGCGGCGGATGAGCGGATGGGACGATACGGCCAGGCGGCGCATTGCGTCGGTGTCGCCGTGCAGGCTCTCGACCCAGGGCAGAGTGTGCGACATCGACGCCGGGTCGAAGTCGTAGCGCACTGCGGCACGCTGCTCCTCGGTGAGGTCAGGTCGCAGCGCCACCACCGAGCGGATGTCGTCGTAGGGGTCCTGCGCCAGGACGGCGACACTACGCGCCCCGAGCCGCGGGTTGGCGGCCAGTGCCCGGCGTACCTCCGCGTCCCCGTCCCGGACCAGCTCCGCCTCCAGCCCAGGAGCGAGACGGCACTGTTCGAGCGCTCGCCGGGGCGCGGGCAGCGCGGTGAAGACCTCACGAGGCATGGGGACGCTGGTGTGGTGGGCAAGCAGCGCCGCCGTTCGCACCGCGTCGTCGGTGTCGGCCAGCAGCCGCTCCCGCAGTGGCGCGGCGAGGTCCTCCCACCGGGCGCAGGCAGTCGCCCGCACCCGGGGATCGGCGTCGGCGGCGAGGCTCGGGAGGTGGTGGGCGGGGAGCCCGGGGAGTTCGGCGGCCTGGGCGCGGGACGGGCCGGCGAGGAGGTCGTCGTACAGGTCCTCGGGGAGTTCGACGCCCCAGGCGTAGGCATGCTCGGCCCAGAGCACGCGCCGGCTCGGCGATGGTTCGGCGCGGACCAGGCGTATCCACTGATCGGACGTGAGCTTGGGCCGGAAGGTGTCGGCGGGTGTCGACCGCACCCGCGGATCGGGGTGCGCAACGGCGGCGTCGAGGACGGCGGGCCGGTCGCATCCGTGCAGGAAGCCCTCCGCCACATCCAGCAGCCGGATCAGCAGTTCGTCCGGTGCGGCCGGATTGGATCCGATCCCCTCCGCCCAGTGCAGAGGCCACGCAGGTCGGCCGGGCACCGCCGCCCACACCTCGGCGCGCTCGACCTCCGTCTCGCGCCCAGCGGCCGCCGCGGTCTCCTCCAGCCGCTCCGGCAGTCGGTCGAGGGCCGTCACCCGAGGCCTGTCCGCGCCGGGCACCTGTGCCAGAAGCACCTGCCCGTCGAGGGAGAGCGCCACGAACCCGAGGTTGCCGGTCAACTCCGGCACACCGCCGCCCGTGTACCGGACGCGGGTCCACCAGGAGTCGTTGCCGCCGATCCTGTGCCCGAGGACGGCCACCAGAAACCCGCCGTCGGCATCCGCAAGGCGGCGCCACCACACGGCGTCGAGCGCTTCCCGGGCCGCGCCGTCCGGCGCCGCGATCCCCCGCGCGATGCGCCAGCCGGCCTCCGGTGGGAACAGGCTGCCCGGGCGCACGTCCTCGACGACCGTGAGCCCGGCGCGCACGAGCAGTTCGTGGAGTTCCTCTCGGTGTTGCACGCGATCATGATCCCCGCCGGCTCGCGGTGGGACAAGGCCCTCAGCCCAGGCGAAACCGGCCCACACCCCCGTACACGTCATTCAGATGCACAACCGGGCACGCCACCTCACCCCCGGCGCACCGCCAGGTCGCACACCACCGCCCCGTCCACCCGCCCTCAAGGGCAAGGTCGTCCCGGCCCTGCCCAATCGAGACCGGGACGAGCAGCGCCTCCCAGCGGCATATGTGTGACCACAGAGGCTCAGGCCCACACCGGCCTCCGGCCATACCTGCAGCGCCCCAGCCACCGGCCCGGCTCACCCGTACGGATCTCCACCACACCGGTCTCCGACGGCGTCCGCGACGCCGGCACCACCACGGCCGGCCGGACGGCATCCGACGCACCGTCCAGGCCGGCCATGTCCAGCAGCGCGCGCACTGCGCTACCCAGCCGGGCACGTGCGTCCCGACCCAGCGGCAACGGGTGGCCCGGTGCGCGGGTCGGCATGCGACCGGCCTGCGCAGGAACCGGCCGCGGCCGACAGCGCAGACCCTCGTCGACGGACTTGTTGCTGAACTCCGAGACGGGGTGAATCAGGGCAGCGGCCGACGCTGCCGGGCACCGCCGCTCCGCGCCCCGGAGCCGCGGTAGCGCTCCTGATTCACCCAACAGGCACCAGCCGCTACGGGCGGGCAGTCGGAGCGGAAACCCGCGGCCACTCTCGGGCCGGCGCGCAAACGCGACGGCGGCCAAACGACGACGGCGGCCGTATGAGGATCTCGACGCCGAACGTCGCAGCAACGCAAAGTAGTCTCTTTGATACCCTGAGTGAGAGTTGATCCGTTTCCCTCGAACCCTGGAGTCCGTCATGACCACCGAGGAACTCGCCAAGTTCTACGCCCTGCTGACCATCCTGGAGCCGCAGGAGCAGACCTGTCTCCAGGCCGCCCGACTGGCCGAGGTGGGGACAGCGGGTGACGGTGACACCGACACCACCGTGGTCAAGCAGCTCAAGACGCACGCCGACAAGATCGCCGCCGAGCTGGCCTCGGTGAGCCCCGAGAAGCTGCAGCGCAAGACGGCGGCGATCGCCAAGTTCCTCGTGTAGTTGCGGCTTTCCCCGTTTCGGCCCGCCAGCCGTGTTCGCTGGCGGGCCAACGTTGCCTATGGGCGGGGGTGTGCTACCGGCTGGCCCTTCTGGCGGATCGTTGCACAGCGGCGCACAGGGATTCTTCGGTCGGCCTCTATGTCGATGCCTCGCGCGGCACCGGCCGCGTCCTGATCCGCCGAGCGCGACCGTCCCGGCCTCGGCGCGCACGCCGCGTCGCCGCGGTTGGCCGAGCAGGTGTCGTTCGCGACAGTGCACGCCATGGACGCTATGGCCTGCCAGGCGTCCAGTGGCCGTTGAGCCATTCGCTGGTCCCGGAGTTGCACGCGGGCACCCGGATCACCCCGCTGAATCCCGGCTGATCGAGCTGCCTGCGGTGCGTGCGAGGTGGGCCCGACCGGCCCTTCTCGTCCTGCTGTCCGTGGCCTTCTGGAAGGGTGCCATGGCGTGGCTGCTTCCCCTGGTCCGGGACAAAAGGCGACGATCGAACGGCAACCGCCGCACGCGGGACTCGCTCCGCCCCCATGAAGGAGATGGAAATGGCTACCGGCACTGTGAAGTGGTTCAACGCGGAGAAGGGCTTCGGCTTCATCGAACAGGATGGTGGCGGCCCGGACGTGTTCGTCCACTACTCGGCCATCGCCAGCACCGGATACCGCGAACTCAACGAAGGCCAGAAAGTTCAGTTCGACGTCGTTCAGGGCCCCAAGGGTCCGCAAGCTGAAAACGTCACACCCGCCTGACCCGGACCTGCCGTTAAGCCGGTCAGTTTCCCGTCGTGAGTCTTCGGCCGTGCCAAGCTTCGGATCACGGCGGCTCTGCAAGCAGCTGTGCCGGAACGTGCTGGGCCCGGCTCCTCGGGAATCGGTAGCTCCCTTGGCACTGGTCGGCCCGTATCACCGGAACCGGCGGGCCACCGTGTGGAAGGACTGCTTGGGCTCCCACTGACCGGTCTCCGCGTAGCCGCGCCGCGTCCCGGTGGGGAAGGTCTTGGCCAGGGCGAAGCTGGCGATGTCCAGGTCGTGGCGGCGCTGCGGAGAGTAGGGCGAGTCGGGGGAAATGAAGTTGTAGACGAACGCGCCGTGCACCCGCTCGGCCGCGTAGAGGTCCAGCAGCTCCCCTATCTCGTCGGCCTGCTCCCGTTCATTACGCACATATCCGTCCTTGACCACCGGTGGTTCCCGCTCCCAGTCCACCACGTTGAAACCCGCCCCGCCCTGCTCCTTGGCCCCCGTGAAGGTGCAGCAGCCGAACTCGGTGATGACGACGGGCTTGCCGTGCCGATGCAGGGCGCGCACCTTCTTGATGTACGTGATCTTGTTGTCCGCGTTGCGATACAGATTGACCCCCACGACGTCGAAGCCACGCCAGTCGACCTCCTCCCACTCCCCTGAGCTATACGTGACCCGACCCTTGAACAGCGGCCGTACGGTCTTCAGTGCCCGGTCCAGAAAGGCGTTCAGCCGCTCCTGGTAGCCGGCCGACTCGGGGCGCGCCAGCGCCTGGCCGCGCTCGTTGTAGTCCTTGCCCGGCACCAGGCCGGACATAAAGATGGTCAGCTCGGTGCCGACCGCGATGCCCACACCGGGGTGTCGGGTGCGCAGCCGCTCGGCGGCGCGCGCCACCGAGCCGAGGAAGGCGAGGGTCTGCTCTGTGCCCTTGTCGAACTGCCTCGGCTCGAACCAGACGAACAGGCCGTGCGCCGCCGCGATCGACGCAGCCTCCGTCAGCCGGTCGAGGTCGTGGCCGAGCAGCAGGATCGCGTTGCAGTGCAGCTGCTCCCTGATGGCCGCGATCTCCCGGCGGACGAACTCCGTCCGCCATTCCTCGCGGTCCGTGTCAAAGTTGACGCCCTTGTAGGTGAGCGATCCGGCGGTCCGCGGCGACGCCGCCGCGTCGGTGGACGTCGTACGGGCACGCGCGTTGTCGGCGGCGCAGGCGGTGCCCAGGGCCGCGGTGGCCAAGGCCGCGGCGCTTGCGAGCAGGGTCCGGCGGGCGATCGGTGCTGGGGTCATACCGCCAGCCTGGATGGAGTGCCGTCGGCGGCGCATCGACCGAAGGACTCGCACCCCTCGACCAAAGTCGCTACCGCGCTCGACCTTCGGCGAGAGAAGCGGATAGCCCTGTCAACGAGAATGCGGAATTGCTCAACCACTGCTGACCAACACGAGGCCGGCGTCGACGACCCGGTCGTCTTCAAGGAGGACCCGGGCACCCCCAGCCGCCTCCACCCCCTCCAGCGCCCGAAGTTCCGCGCGCTTCTCGACCACGCGCGCCCGGGCGACACCGTGCACATCTCCGAGATGTTCCGCCTCGTACACGGCACCGGGCACATCCTCGACGTGCTCGACGTCCTCCACCGCGACCAGGTGGCGCTGCGCATCCACGACGGCGCGTTCTCCGTCATGGACCTCACCGCCAGCCACCCGCGCACCGTCCCGGACGGTGCCCGCGCGACCTCCCCTCGGACGCGCCACGGCCCCGTGCCCGCCACCGCGTGCCCGTCCATGGCAGCTGTGTCGAACGCCGGGAGCCGGTGGCGCGCGCAGAGTTCTTCGGCCGGCGTCAGCCCGGCGTCAGCCCGGCGTGAGCCCGGCGTGAGCCCGGCGTCAGCCCGGCGTCAGCCCGGCGTCAGCCCGGCGTCAGCCCGGCGGCTTCGGCCAGTGGCACGGCGCCGGCGGCCAGCGGCCGGGGAGCCCGGTAGGCCGGCTCCCGGGCCTGCTCCCAGGGTGTCGCCCGCGCAGCCGTGGTGGACATCGTGGTGGCGGTCGTCTGAACCATGGCTCCGGCCTGCCGCCGGGACTTTGCCGCCGCCCCTATCGGGTTGCCTTCGCACACCTTGCCGCTCACGCGCCGCACTCCGCGGCTGTGAGCGCAACCGCGTGGGACCGGGGGTGGGGTGTCCCCGCCCGCAGCCGACTGGCCGATCGTAGATATCACCGGGTCATGCCCGCGAAGCGGCCCCCACAACTGGTGAGACAACCACTGAACTTTCGCGGCGCGGCGGAGTTGACTGCATCCGACCCGTCACAGCACCGCAGGCCGATTCCTCCCGTCGGCGTGCCGCGACATCCTCAAGGGGCAGATACGTTGAAGACTTCCACACCACGCAGAGCCGGGCTCGTGCTCGGCTCCGCAGCCGCGCTCGTAGCCGGGCTGTGTCTGGCGCCGGCCGCCCAGGCCGCACCGGACCCCAGCGTCTCCTTCGGCGGGGCGACCGCTGTCCCGCTGCCCGTGGGCTCCGGGAAGGGCACCGCCCCGGCACTGGGCGACCTGAACGGCGTGCAAGGCCGACCTCGTCACCCCGGTCAAGGGATCGAACACCCTGGTGGCCGCGCTCGGCGACGGCAAGGGCGGCTTCGGCCCCGGTGTCTCCTTCGGGCTCGACACCGGCACCTTCCCGACGGCGGTCGCCCTCGCGGACCTCAACGGTGACGGCCGACTGGACGCGGTCGTCGCCGCGGCCAAGACCATGCAGCCCACGCAGCACGGCATGGAAAGCATGGGCAGCATCGTCGAGCTGCTCGGTGACGGCAAGGGCGGCTTCGCCCCGGCCACCTCCTACTTCGCGCCGACGCTGGTCAACGAGTCGACGAACGCCATGTTTCCCGTAGACATCACGGTCGCCGACATGAACGGTGACGCCAAGCCCGACGTGCTGACTTCCAACTCCAACGGCGACAACGTCTCGGTGTGGACCAACGACGGCACCGGCGCGCTGGGCACCGCGAGCAACTACTACGTCGGTGGCGGCCGGCCCAGCAGCTACTCCGCCAGCCGGCTGAGCCCTATGGGCTTGAAGGCCGGGGATGTGAACGGCGACGGCAAGCCCGATGTGGTCACCGTGAACCTGGATACTTCCGACATATCCGTCCTCCTCGGTGACGGCAAGGGCCGTCTCGGCCCGGCCACCCGCTTCGCCGACGGCGTCTCCCTCGGCCGCGGCATCGCCCTCGGCGACGTGAGCGGCGACGGCAAGCCGGACGTGGCCGTCGCGCACATGGACCGGAAGATCACCGTCTTCCTCGGCGACGGTGCCGGAGACTTCGGCGCCCCGGTCACCTACCCGGTCGGCGGCATCGCTCTTGAGGGCGTGGCCATCTCCGACGTCAACACGGACGGCAAGCCGGACCTGGTCACCAACAACGGCCCCGACAACCAGCCCACCGTCCTCCTCGGCGACGGCACGGGCACCTTCCGCAACACCGGCCCGCTGTACGTCGCGAAGGCAGGCGGGGGCGGCGCGTACGCCGTCGCAGACCTGAACGCAGACGGTCGGCCCGACCTGGCGGCCGGCTCCACTGCTGCGGGCGTCGCGGCGCAGGTGCTGCTGAACACCTCCAGGCCGAACCGCACGGCCCAGTCGATGGCGGCGCAGGTCGCCAAGGCGCCCGGTGTCCTGTCGATGGAGGTGAAATTGCCGGCCGTCAACTTCGGCACGCTGACACCCGGCACCGTCAGCACCCCGGCCGGACTCGGCAGGTTCACGTACACCGACACCCTCTCCACCACCGCCCCCTGGTCGGTGACCGTTGCCACCACCGACCTGGTCAGCGGCAAGGACACCATCGGGTGGAACAATCTGCTGATCACGACCGGCCGATCCATCAACGGGACCGGCGGTCAGTGGACGGGCATCGCCAAGCCCGGCCCTGGCGGCTACTTCCCCAAGGGCGCCAACCCGCAGCCGGGCACCAGCCTCTCCCCGGCCGTGACGATGGCGACCGGCGACGGCGGCACCCGCGGTGTCTTCACCCACGACGGGTCGACGGCGCAGTGGAACATCCCCGCGGAGACAGTCCCCGGCTCGTACGGCGGCACCCTCCAGTACACGATCACCGGCTGATCCCATGAACAGCTGTCTGCGCGCCCAGGGCGGCGCCACCGCCACCCACCGGGCACGGTTCCCCGCCCTGTGGAGCCTCCTCCTCACGGGCCTCGTGCTCGCTCTGGCGCCGGGCGCGCAGGCAGCGCCGGCCCCCGCACCATCGCCCACTCCACCGGAATCCGCCGCGGGCGCGCCGTTCGGCGTGCAGGCCGGGCTCTACGGTCTGACGACGCTGACCGGCGGGCACTTCGGGTACGCGCTGAAGGCCGGCGCCCGGATCGAGGATTCCGCGGTCATCTACAACGAGAGCGACGAGGCCCGGACCTTCCACGTCTACGGCGCCGACGTCACCAACGCGGCCGGCGGCGGCCTGGCCCCCGCGCAAGAAGGCCAGAAGATGGCCGCGGTCGGGGCCTGGCTGAAGCTGGACTCCGAGGCCACCGTCACCGTGCGGCCGAAGAGCCGCGCCACGGTCCGCTTCTCCCTCGCGGTCCCCGACGGCACCCCGCCGGGCAGCTATCTCGGCAGCCTGGTCACCGCGCTGCGCACCCCCGCGGTCAGCGGCGGGGTGAACACCGAGACCCGTATCGCCCGGCTCGTCGAACTCACCGTCCCCGGCACCGCCGACCTCCAGGTCTCCCTCACGGAACTGGAACACCGGCCTGTGGGCGGCGGCGAGGAGTCCACCGTGACCGTACGCAACACGGGCAAGTCCTCTACACCTTCGCCGGCACGCTGAACATCACCGGCGGCAGCTCCACGCGTACCGTCCCGCTCACCCCCGCGGGGATCTACGTGATCCCCGGCGGCAGCGCCACCGTCACCGGCCGCCTGACCGACCTCCCCGATCTCGGCCGCCGCGCGGTCACCGCCTCGGTGACCGCCACGGTTCCCGGCGGCGCGGCGAAGACCGTGAACAGCAACACGGTCCGGCTGTCCTACTTCCCCTGGCTCATCGCCATCCTCACCGTCGGCGGCTTCCTTGCCCTGGGCCTTCTCCTCTTCATCACACGCAAGCGACGGCGTGCCTGGCTGCGGCGTCGCGCAGAGGAACGTACCGCGCTGCGCGCACTGCGGCGGGAACTGCGGGCGGGGCAGCCGGCCGCGGGGGATCGGTGAACGAGCGATGCGTGGACGAGTCCCCGCCCACGGGAGCCACGCATCAGCCACGTAGACCTTCTCTCCCGGCATCAGGGGCGCGTCAGCTGGGCCTTTGACGTAGGGCCCGCGCCAGATGAGGCGGTGCTCCTGAGCGGACGGATACCACTGGCGGACCTTGTGCATGCGCACGGGCCACCGGTGGTGATACGTCCGCACCTGCTTCTCCTCCCCCACCGCTGCCGAGCGTTGCGCCGGTATCCGCCGTGCCAGGCGCACCACGCGGATGGCGGGATCGTGCGGCTGCCCCGGTGTCCGGGGGCCGGCTGAGGCGGCGGCCAGTGGCTGGGTGGTGGTGATGCCTTGGCTTTCCACGTCGGTGCGCGACTCCTTCAGAGCCCGCAGCGCCGCCATCGCCGACTGGCGCTCGTCTCCCGGCTCCGGGTCAGCGGGGTCGACATCCTGGGGCGAGAGCAGCTCGGGCATCGTCCAGGCCGGGGCCGCGGCCACGGCCATGAAGGCCGACGGCACCCCTGAACGGCAGGCCGCCTACCAGGTCACCGACAGCCGCCCTGTCCAGAACCCGGCCGCGCAGCGCACCGAACGCCCCGACGCCTCGCCGGGCCCGACTTCGGGGACGTACGCTCCTGAGCCGGCCATCCGCGCATCCGCTGATGCGTCCGTCTGGTGCCCCTGCCGGCGTACGCGGTCGCGAGCCGCAGGGCAAGGGTGGCTGCCCCGGCGGCGGCTGCCGCGCACAGTGCGATGAACACGTCGGGCGTCCAGGTCCACAGTGCCCTGGGGCCGACGAGAGTGAGGGCTGCCGCCAGGAGGATCCCAGGCAGGGTGCCGGCCAGACACCACAGGACGGTGGGGGCGATGCGGCGGGGCGCGGGCCGTCGGCGGTGCAGGCGGGCCGAGTGGAAGGCCGCGGCGAGGAGGACGAGGGCCAGGGCGGTGAGGCCCCAGACGGTGACGTGGTAGGGCGCGGCCGAGGGCACGTCGGTGGGGGCGGTGCCTCCGGCGAGGATGCGGGCGGCGCCGAATCCGACCTGCATGGCCGCTCCGTCGTGAAGGAGGCCGTGGAGGTTCTGCTGGAGGACGAGGGCGGTGTTCCGGTCCGGCAGGAGGAAGAGCATGGCGGAGTAGCCGGGGGTGGCGCCGGTGTGCCAGATCGCGGTGTCGAGGGGGGCCTCGAGGCCGCCGACGCGCCAGCCGAGTCCGTATCCGGTTGCGGCGCCGGACGGGTGGAGTCGGCCGGGGTCGCGCATGAGGCGGATGGACTCGGGGGTAAGGACGGTCGTGCCGTTGCCGGCCTTCCCGGACCGGAGTTGGAGGGAGGCGAAGGCCGCGAGGTCGTTCAGGTCCCCGCCGGTGTAGCCGTAGGCGGCACCGGCGTCGTCCACACCGTCGACGATTGCGGACGGCACACCCCAAAGGAGCTGGTGCCCGGGCGGAAGATTCCGCTCGCGCGCGGACTCCCGGTCGGCGATCGCCCCGTCCATGCCGGCCGGACGCAGGACACTGTCCATGAGATGGTCGGCGAAGGACCGGCCGGTCACGGACTCGACCACGGCGGCCAGGACGAGGTAGTTGGCGCTGCTGTACGCGTACGTGGTGCCGGGCGGGCCGAGCGGCTGTACGCCGTCCAGCTCGGCGACGCGCTCCGCCGCGCCCGGGCAGTCGGCGTCGACGCAGTCGGCGACCTCGAGGGTGGCCGATTCGGGAAGGCCGGCGGTCTGCTGGAGCAGGTGGCGGACGGTGACCCGCGAGGCGTGGCTGTGGCCGCCGAAGCGGAAGGCCGGCAGGTGGTCGACGACCGGGTCGTCGAGTCGGAGCCGTCCGTCCTGCACGAGGGTCATCACGGCACTCGCGGCGATCGGTTTGGCGACCGAGCCCCACAGGAAGGGGGTTTCGGCCGTGACCCGTTCGCCGTACCCGTCCGTTCCCCAGGCGCGTGCGTGGATCGGCCCGTCAAGTCCGACCACGGCGTAGGCGAGCCCGGGCGTACGGGTGGCCTCCATGCGCTCGCGCACGTAGGCGTCCATCGCCGCAATACGGTCCGCCGGGACGGGTGGGCGCGCCGCTGCCGGCGCCTCGCCTAAGGGAAGCAGGCCGAGCAGGAGGGCGGTCGCCGCTGCGGCGGCGCGTCGGAGCAGGCTGGGCATGAGGAACTCGTCCTTCCGTGGGGCACAGGCCGATAACCGTATGGAGATACGGTTATAACCGTACGCTGGTACGGTTATCAAGTGCCGAGAACCGCCGACCACGAACAGCGCCGCCGTCAGATCGTCGGCGCCGTCAGCCAGTTGATCTCCGAGCACGGGCTCGACGCCGTCACCGTCGCGCGGACGGCCGCCACCGCGGGCATGTCCGTGGGCCTGGTGCAGCACTACTTCCGCAACAAGGACGAGATGCTGCTCCACGCCTTCCGCGAGGTCTCCGCCCACATCCGCGCCCGCGTCGAGGAGCGCATCAGGGACGGCGTCGAGCACAAGCGGCCCATCGCACGCGTCATGGCGGAGGTGATGACCGAGTACATCCCCCTGGACGAGGCCCGCCGCACCGAGTACCGCGTGGCCCGCGCGTTCGCCGGCCGCGCCCTCGACGCCCCAGCCCTCGCCGCGGTCGACACCGAGACCGCACGGAAACTGCGTGAGGACATCGCCCGCGCCGTCCACAACGGCAAGGAGTGCGGCGAGGTCGACGAGCACCTGGACCCGCTGCCCGCCGCCGTGCGCCTCGCCGCCGTGATGGAGGGGCTCGCACTCCAGGTCTACCGCGAGCCCGAGGGCACAGCGGGAGCAACCGTGACCCAGTTCGTGGCCCCGCTGCTCGACGCCGAAATCGCCACCGTCTTCACCGGCGAGTGCCGCCAGTACGCAGGATAGGTGGCGCGTCCCCTGAGGGTGCCCGCAGTAACTGACCACCCACCAGGTCGCCCACGAGGCGGCTCGGCCTCACCGCTGAACGCGCCCGCGCCCTGGCCCCACCCCCGAAACCGCAACTGGAACCACAGCTGGCGCCAAGCCCATGCCTACTACAGCGCCGGCCGCACCTTCCCGAACAACACCACAAAGTGAATCCGTACCCAGCAACGAGCCCGGGACCAGCTCCACCCCCACGAACAGCACCTCATGACCGCCCTCGCCGTCCACGGGGACCACACCCCTGCACCGCTACAACAGCCACCCAGCGAACCTGACCGACCAACCACCCAAACTGATCAACACCAACGAGACCGACCCAGAGCTCGAAACCCGCGGCTCACAGCCCCGCCCAGCCCTGACCCGCAAGCAGTGCCAAACGAACGGCGAACATCTACCGCACCGACGCGTCCGACCAGACCCTGGCGGCCGCGGCAAAGCTCCCCACGTCGTCGATCGCCGCCGATTTCTACGATCTGGAGGCCGACCGCCACCTCCCCCCGGACCGGGTGTGGTCGTCCTGGCTGTGCGGCGACCACCTCATCACCGAGCGCCGCGAGGTTGGATGCTGTTGGTGATCTTGTCGAGGTCCGTTCGACGTCATGCCGTTGGCGAACTGGCGCAGGACTGCGGCAGAGCCAACCAGGGCCCCGGGCCTGGACAAGCCAGGGCCTCGGCCGGAACAGAACCCGGGTACCGAGTCGGGTCAAGTCGAGCTGGGCCGGGGCCGAAGCCAGGCGGGGTTGAGAACCGGCCCTATGGCTGCACCTGATTGCATGCGATCTATGGCGCGGGCTGGCGACGTCCGCTGAGGGGGCTGTCGGTGGCGAGTCGGGTGCCCTGCGCCGTATGCCCGTACAGCACGTAGCGGCCGTCACGCACGGGGCTCACGAGGCCTGCTCGACGCAGGACGCCGAGGTGATACGAGACGGTCGCGGGGCTGAGGAAGTGCCGCGCGGCCAGCTCGGACGTACTGGACGGACGGGCCAGGGCGGTGAGCAGTTTGGCTCGGGTCGAGCCGACCAGGCCGGCGAGGCCGGCGGGCGCGTCGTGTGCAGGAGACGCCTGCGGCGTCAGGGGGTAGTGCACGAGCGGGGGCCACTGGTCGGGGCGTTCGAGCAGGTCGATGGCCACTACGGGGACCTGCGCGACGAGCGAGGGGACCAGCACCACCAAGGGCACGTCCAGGCACCCGTCGAAACGGCTTTCGATACGCAATGTGCCGTTGTCCCAAGTGATGCCGGGGTGCAGGGAATTGAACAGCTCATGCGCCCCGCGCCTGGCGACGATGGCGGCACGCCGGTCGACCTCTGCGTCGAGGAGGGACCTGGCCGTGGGCCAGTGAGGCGCGAAGGCCAGTTGCCAGTATCGGCGCAGTTCGATGGCGGCCTGCCGGGCGACGTGGCGGCCGCCACGGGTCATCGCGCGGCGGAGGGTCTCCGAGGGCTCGCGCCCAGGCAGACCGACCCGCGGCAGCCCGCGGCGGACGAACTCCAGCTCACCGATGACCCGGTCCGGCGCGGTACCGGCCACGAGCTCCAGCTCGTCCTCGATGGTGGGGGCGGGACAGGACGGATACGGGCTGAGGAAGTCGGGAACGTACCCGGACCCTTCAAGCGCCATCGCGTTCAGCAGCGGCAGCCCAGCCCGGCGCAGGGACCGGCGGGCTCTGGCCAGCCACGGGTCGACGTCGCCCCGCGGGGCGAGACCCCACGGCATGAGAGTGCCGCTGACTTGCTGCAGCGGAGACACTACGAACCTGGAACGCGCCAATCCGGCTACGTCGACCGTGAGTTGCATCATGCGGCCCCCTGCGCGCACGGATTCGAGCGTCCTCGAATCGTCGCACGGAACCTAGTACTGCAACGGTGTTTGGTCTGATGGTTGGGCAGTTTCTGGTGGTGTGTGGCCGCGTCGTTTGTAGTGGCTGTGGCGGGCTTGGTGTTGTTGTCTGCGTCGCCAGTTGGACCAGTGCAGGACGTGGTCGATGGGTGCCGGGTGGCGTTGGGCGAGGCGGTGGATCAGGCGTCTGAGTTCGGCCAGGCTGAGGGGGACGAGGCCGGAGGATCCGTTTCTGCCTCGATGATCTGGATCAAAGACCTCACCAGGACCACCCGATGATCACGACTCGATGCGCGCCCTCACACGAAACGCGCCCTCCCGGTTCTGGGAGGGCGCTTTTGCTACTTCTCCGGGCAGTCAGCGTCGTCCCGCGCTTCGGGAAGCGCGCGGTGCCCCTCGGACCAGTGATTCACCCAAGCACAGACGGAACAGGCATAGCGCCCATCGATGCCGAAGACTTCACTGCCGCAGCGCTTGCACTCCGTGCGAGTGATCTCGTAGCCGGTGGCCGTGGGCTCGGCTGCCTCAGGCGTGGTCATGCTGGGACCTTACCGGGGCCGGACCGTTCCCGGAGGACCAGCCGCATTGATTGGTACACCACCACCGGCCGCTGCCGTCTTGGATGGCTCCGGCACCGCACCGCTGACAGTTCATGTGGCCTCCCCGGGTCACGAGTGTCGTACCCCGGCCGGCACAGCGGGACGCATAGGGGCCACCGTTGCCCGCTGACGCACGGCGCCCGGGAGGCGCTCAGTCAGCGGTTGTTGGGGCTCAGCAGCGTGGCGGCCTCGGCGACGAAGGCGACCGACGCTTCCTTGGCCGCATGCCGCCGTGCGTCCAGCTCGGTGCGTCTGGTCGCCTTGCGCAGCGCGTATGTGGCATCTGCGGCCTGCTGGGCGGGGCCGGCCAGCTCGGGGACCAGGACCTGAAGGCGGAGGTGGGGCGCGGTGATTGCCGCCCGGGTGTCGTGAGACCTCGTCTGGGCCTCCAGCTGCTGCTCGGCGCCTGCCTCGGTCAAAGCCAGACGCTCCCGGTGGAACATCGCCGAGCGGTGCGCGTCCAGGGCGGCCGCGAAGTCGGTGACGGCGCCGAGCTGGTCCTGGCGGTGGCTGTCGGCGCGATCCTCGGCGCGTGCGGTGCGTGCCGAACGATGCTGAAGGAGCCCGGCGGTCAAGGCACCGGCGAGGGTACCGAGTACGGCAACGATCGAAGGCCATATGGACATCAAGTGTGGGTCCTCTCAGATAGTCGGTTTCGGTGGTGGCTTTGTTCACGAGAACAGGTTCTGGCTCAACTTCTGTGGAGCTGTGCCGTGACCGCTCGTGCTCGTGTGTGGAGACCAACCGACTGACCTGCCGGTTCCTCACGTCCACTGACCCGATCTGCCGAGCGCCGGGGCCTCACCACAGAAGTTGCGCCAGAGCCAAGCCGGGTTCTGGCACACATTCCGTGAACGATCTTGCAGGTTCTCCGTGAGCAGGAGTACGCACCGCGCGAGCTGCGCGGTTTGGATGCCACAGGAGGCTGGTGGAGCCCGAGTCGACATCGTTCACGGAATGTGTGCCAGAACCTCTCCAGGAACAGCGTTTGTCAATGGGGTGTGGAGGCAGTTGGTGATCAATCCGCTCGTGAATGTCGGCGAGAGATGGAGAGATGACGGCACGTGCCCCGCCCGAGTGAAGGCTGGTCGGTCTCACGAACCTGGCGATCGGTAGGTTGTGCCCTCGAACGATGAGTCGCCTGTTTCAAAGGGTGGGGCCGTGATGGAAGACCTAGAGATCACGATCAAGCTCACCCGTGACGAAGCGACGATCCTGTCGGACTGGTTGGAGCGGTTGCAGATGACCGACCTCATCAGCACCGTCGACGATCCAACCGCATGGGCACCGATCCATAGAATCGCCGGCCAGCTGGACAAGATGCTCCCCGACCTGTTCTTCCCCGACTACGACGTACGGCTGGAGGAGGCCCGACGCCGCCTGCGGCCGATCGATGACGACAGCCCTGAATGCTGACGTGCTGAAGGCCTTCGCCGAACATCCCTGACCACCGCTCGCCCCGCTGCTCCAGACGCTCAACCTCGCGGCGGGCCCGCTCGGCGGATCCGCGCGCCTCCCGCAGAGTGCGCTCCGCAGTCTTCACCTCCGTGCCGGCCTTCGCCGTGGCTGCCTCTGCGTCGAGCTTGGCCTGCCGCGCCTCCTGCAGCTCGTGCTCCAGGCGGCGGGCCCGCTAGGCCGCCTCCTTCACCTTCGTCGCCGCGGCCTGCTGCCCCTGTTGCGCCTCGCCGAACTCCTGCTCGAGCCGGGTGGCCTCGGCATCGGCCTGCTGCGCCGCCGCACGAGCGCGCACGAGGTCGTGCCGCCGGGCCGCCTCACGGCCCGGCTCCTTCTTCCGCTCCGGCTACTGCTCGACCGGGGGCCGAGCGGTACGGCACCGGCTCCGGGGCGATGGCGGCGAAATCGACCGCCGCCTCGGGGACCTTCACAAGCCGACCCTTCACCCACAGCTCGGCGACGTCCAGGTGCGCGAGGGCACCGTGAAGCATCTGCTCGATCCCATGCAGCACCGCACACTCACCGGCTGCCCCGCCCCGCGGGCCAGCCCAACTGCCGTGCGAGCCAGCACGCCCACCAGCTGGTGCTACTGCCGGCCCGCAGCCGCTCGGCGTCAAGCGTCCGGTGCGCCTCCTGCGACTCCCAGTTCCACAAACTGCAGCGCCTCCTGACGCCGCTCACGTACGAGCAGGTTCGCCGCCCACGCCGCGATCGCCGGCCGCCGCAGCCCAGAGATCGCCTTCGCCACCACCACGTCCCCCGCCTTCCGCGCCTCGGCGATACGCGCCCCGCGCCGCGATGAACTCCGACGGCCTCAGCCCGTACAGCTCCCCGGCCACCCGCTCGACATCCACAACCCCACTGTGCGCCGCCCGCACCCAGCCCGTGTGACCGCGTCGATTTCGGCTCCGTCAAATGCCCGGTCCGGTCACCCGTGCCGCCCGAACAGCGCCTTGCCGCAGGCCTCTCCCCCCGTACGGTTGGAGCACGGCGTCCGACAGGACGGAGCCCGAAGCACCGGCCGCCCACGGCCCTGCCCCCGAGTGCGGGCGGGCGGCCATCGCCGGCCCGCGCCTGGAATGGGTGCCGGTCAGGGGACCTGCTCGTAGCTGAGAGTGGTCTCGGGGCAGGCCTCGGCGAGACGGGTCGGCGTGTCCCGCTCGGCGGCGTCTGCGGCCAGCCGCCAGCGCGGCTCGTATCGCCTCGCCAGCACACGAGGCCGGACTGAGGAACCTCCCAAGGCCGGCTGAACACCACCACGGGCGAAGTCCATGCAAAGCATCTTCGGTCGCAGCATGGCCATGTGACAGGACACCAGGCCGGGGGTCCCGCACGTGCCACGCCCCCAACCGAGGGGAGTCGTGAAGGTGGTGGCGTTGGCGAAGCCTCACAGCTTTATTGAACGCGTTCAATGACTACTGGCAGAATGTCACGCACCGGCCGCCGCTCTGGCGTGCCACGCAAATCAGTTGTGCCATGAGGGGAGCGGGCTGTGGACGCGAGCACACCGTGGCGGAACCTGGGGGTCATCTGGCTGCGGCTTGTCGACCTGATGGTCCGCTACGCCATCACTTTCACGATCACCTGGGCTGCCGTGGAGGCGTAACTGTCGGCGGAATTCAGTCTCGCGAAGGACGAGTGGCTGGTTCTCGCCGCGTTCATCGGGATCCCGTCCATCCTGATCAGCTTCCTCTACGGGCTGGCCAACACCCGCACTGGTGTGGAGTTCCGGGGCCCGCTGGCCGGGCTCCTGCTCCTCCCTCTCTGGTTCCTTATCTTCTTCCCGCCGATCCTGCCCATCCCCCTTATGGGTCAGGCCTTCTTCGCCTTGTGCATGATGCGGGCACCGCTGCTGGGCCCATCCCAGCTCCGGCGGCAAGGGTGAAGTTTCCCCGTGATCTCGGACACTCGATGGTTATGCCGCGAGGGCGTGCTGATGCCGCTGCCTGGTCTCGGCCGGGGTGAGGTAGCCGAAGGTCTTGTGCTTGCGCAGGCGGCGGCGGTTGTAGAAGGTCTCGATGAAGTTGAAGACCTCGGCTCGGGCGGTGGCCCGGTCGGGCCAGGTGCGGGTGCCGATCTCTTCTTTGAGCAGGGCCCAGAAGCTCTCCGCGGCGGCGTTGTCGAAACATGATCCGGTGCGTCCGCAGCTCTGTCGCAGCCCGAACTTCCCTATTCGTTCCCGGAACTGGGTCGACGTGTATTCGCTGCCGCGATCGCTGTGGATCACGCAGCCGGGTTCCAGTCCGCCCCGGCCGTGGGCCATGTCAAGGGCATCGACGACGAGCTCGGCGCGGTGGTGGTCGGCCATGGTGTAGCCGACGACCTCGCGGGTGGCCAGGTCCAGCCAGCAGGCGAGGTAGAGCCA
>NZ_JBEPDM010000081.1:0-19102 GCF_040300305.1 Streptomyces sp. NPDC000410 | reverse complement strand
AGAAGAACGTCCTCGACCGCCAAAGCTGGACCACCCGCGCAGAACTGCGGATCGCGATCGTGACCTGGATCGAGCGGACCTACCACCGGCGCCGCAGACAAGCCGCACTCGGCCGACTGACCCTCGTCGAATTCGAAACCGTCATGACCACACCGGCCCTCCAGGCCGCGTGACCCAACCTGTCACCCGAACCTGCACCAGACCCGAACGCCTCCAGTGGCAGCTCATCGGGGAGATAGTGCTCGATCGCGCGGGCCCAGCCGGTCGCCATCGACCAGCCGGACTCATGGCTCAACCACTGAGCGAAGCGCCCGCCGGCGGGATCGAAGACGAAATCCTCGTCCACTCCATGGACCGAAAGAGCGATGGAGTAGCCGGTGAGCATGGTGCTCAACTCCTGCACCGAGCGGATGAACATCGCAGGCCGCAGCCGCACCTGTTCCTCGAAGTGGAACGCATCCTGCCACTCGGCCATGGGCTTCGGACGCGGGTTCCGTTCATCTGGCACCCACCCACCCTACGCATCCGCAGCACTGTCGTTGAGCTGCACGGGTGACGAATGGTCATACCGGACGGAGAGATCAACTGTCCGCCAGCGAGGACACAAGCTGTCCGCTCACCCGGAGGTCCCTGTGTCCCGATGACCCCAGCCGTCCTGGAACGGCTCCTCGGGGTCAGCTCCTTCGCCGCCGAACGATGAGCGGCGGGAGCCGTCAGAGCCACCTACGCAGCCGAGATGGCCCGCCGCTCAGATACGTAAGACTCGTTCAGGAAGGAGTTGGACGATCCCCACCCACGGGAAGTCGCCCGTATCGTGAGTCGCGCGCACCCTCCAGCGCCCTGCGGGCACAGGAATCCGGGCCTGCTCCGGCAGGCCTCCCTGGTCCGGGTACTCCACGGCGAGGTCCGCTCCGGCTACGGCGGAGTCCAGGAGAACAGCCGATCCATCGGTCTCCCACACTCCACAGTCCTCCCAGTCAGTGGCGGGGTCGTCCAAGACGGCCCTCGCGGCCTCAAGGAGCTCGGCATCTGAATCAGCGGCAAGCCACCGCACAAAGACATTCTGCTCGGAGAGGTAGCAGGTCGTGGCCGGCTCGTCGGCCAGTACCAACGCCGAGGCTTCCGCTCCAACGTCGATAATCCCAGCCCAGCCCTCCACGTCACATGCTCGGTCGTAGTCGTCGGGAACATCAGTCCCGCCGACGATGATCCCGTCTTCCGTGCAGCCACCCCACCGGTCCACAGCAGAGGCCGGGATGACGATCAACGGGCCGCCCATCGACTGCACCCAAGCGAGGTCGGCATGGAGGTGTCGAGAGCTGTTGCGAGACACGGTCATGTGATCAGTCTGCCCTTGCCCACCGACAACGCCTGAGGCGCTGATCCGCACCAGCCGATATCCGAACCTGCCGACAGGTGGAACTTGTCGGCAGGAGGCATGCATCCCGCTGACGCGTCGTATCCGGCGCTGCTCCGGCATCGCGGTGCGGAATCCGATCATAAGTCGGGATCCCGCACCTGCTGTAGACACCTCACGTTGCTGTGCCGTCAAGTTGGTCGACCTTGAGAGCCAGGGGCCTCGAAACAGTTCTGACCAGGCAGGGGAGAATCCCGGCATGGCGATGGCACGGCACAGGTACTCCTCTTCGCCCGTCGTGGACGGGCATCCGCTCTTGGACGAGCCCGGCTTCTGGCCTGCGTACTTGGCGGACCTGGCTGAGGGGTTCGCGCCAGAGGCCTTCGGATCGGACGCGGGCGACGCGGACGCCATGCTGGACACGCTCCACGACCCGTCGGCGTGGCCCATGTTCACGGTGCCGTTGGCTGGCGGCTTCGCGATCGTCGTGCACTTCAACAGCGGCGAGGAGTTCACGACCACGGACTGCTTCCTCACGCATCCCGACTGGGGCCAGGATCTCGTCCTGTCCAGCGACGATCAGGACCGCATCGGCCCGGGGCTGTGCTGGCCCGAGCTCGCCGCCCTGCTGGAGGCACCACCGGGTGCGGCAGGCGTCACCGACCCTCACGCCCGTCTCCTCCTTCTTCTGCCGGTTCTCGGCGACGCGGCGGTTCCGGAGGAGGCCGTGACGGCCGTGGTCGAGGCTCTGGTCGCTCGGGGTGCGCCCGAGGCGAGCCGGGCGTTGGCCGAGCGCCTGCTTCAGGGGCACCCCATGTGGGGCGCCGTCGGCTGGTGGTTCGACGATGACGAACAAAGCTGGCTCTGCGAGGGCGATCACAGCCCCCGCAAAGTCCCTCTGGGCGACCACCTGCCCCCACGGCAGCGAGCCGCCCTCGAAGCCTGCCTCACTCCCCGCTGATCGGCTCATGCTGCGTTCACAACGGCCTCGGTCAGAGGGGCCCCGAAGGCGAGCGATTCGTCATAGGTCCTGCCTTGCTTCAGGCAGTGGCAGTGGCAGAGCTGGCCGATCATGCGGTTGAAGAGGTTGCGCTGCGCGGCGGCGTGCCAGTCGCCTTGTTCGCGTCGGCGCCGGTAGTGGGCGTTGGCCCCGATGGATGCCCGTAGGGAGGCGAAGGCCCAGAGGTGGCCGGCGTGGTTGAGGCGGTCGTTCTTCACCCAGCGTCTGGTGATGGCGGATTTCTTGCCGGAGGCTCCGGTGATGGGTGAGGAGCCGGGCTAGGCCTTGAGGCCGCGGGCGTCGGCGAAGCGGGTGCGGTCGTCGCCGATCTCGGCGAGGACTCGGGCGGCGAGTTGGATGCCGAGGCCGGGGAAGCTCAGCAGGATCCCGGCGTCCGGGTGCTGGGGGATGGCTTCTTCGACCGCTTCGGCGAGCTGGTCTGCGGCGGTGCAGGCGGCGTCCAGCTGGATGAGGAGGGCGAGCATCTGCTTGCCGAGTGCGTTCTCGACCAGCGGTGGCTGGTGGGCCCACTCACTTCGGAAGACTTCACGAAGGCGTTCAGCCTCGGCTTCGATGTTGTGTCTCACGCCGTGTCCAGCCGCTCAGTCTCACGGCCGTGTTGAGCGGGTTTGATCTGTCGCACTGCGTCTGGCGTGTGGTGGGCTGCTGACCTGAGCTGTTGCCAGGTCGTTTGAGACCGCCGGTGGCCAGCGTTCTCAAGCGACCTGTCTTTCGCGGAAGTCTCGGTCGCGATAGATGCAGGAGAGCCGCCAAAATCGCCAACGGTATCCGCCAGAAATCGCCGTTCTCCAGGTGCTGCTATGTGGAAAGCCCCGAACCCGCCCTCGTCGCCTCGGATCTGCACGTGGTGATGTGCTGTGCGATGTGCACCGTTACCTGTACGCAGTGCTGAGCTGCACTGTTGGTGGGGAGTCGAACCCCCGCGCTGCTCTTCACGCACCAGGCGTGGGCTGGAAAACCGCCAGCCCTCGGTGTGTGCACGCCTCCGAGGCTACTACCTGCTCCACATCCCTCCAGCTTGCCGGACTACTCAGTCCAGCAGATCGACCTCCCAGTTCGTACGCTGGATCCGTACATCGACCTCGCGGATCTCCCGGGCGAGTGCGTCCGCCTGAGCACGCAGTTCCGCGACCGGAAGTGCGGAGAGCATCATCAGCTCGGACCGAAGCTGCCGGCCGTATGCCCGCTCGCCTTTGCCCGCCGCCGCGTCCGCCGCCGCGGTGACCACAGAGTGACGCAACCGCAGGACATCCCGGCGTGCGAGGGCATCGGTGAGCGTGCCGTCCGGACCCATCTCCACGGTGGCATTGGTCCGGTTGATCCGCCGGATCAACGTTTCCAGGGCGTCCAGCACCTCACCGGCCTCAGCCAACAGCTGAGCTGCATCCTCGGCGGGTGTCTCGCCTTCCTGGTACCGCGCACTGTCGACGACGCGCGCTCGCAGCTGTTCTACACGGCGCGTCGCCTCCGCACGATCTGCCAGTGCCTCAGCAAGCTTCACTGTCTCCCCCTCCAATGAGCCTGCACGAGTATACGAGTGCGAACCAGCTCGTAAGCACCTGGATTTTGATCCCCTGGAGCACTGATGTCCTGTCGAAGTGGATCTGTCAGGTGGCGAGCTGTTGACCTGCTGGGGTGCCAGGTCGTTTGAGAAGTCGGAGGCCCGAGGTTCTCAGGCGACCTGGCTTTCGCGGAAGTCGTGATCTCGGTAGAGGCAGAATCTCCGGTAGAGGGGGTCCTGGGTTCCGAGGGTGGTGTAGATCCGAGCGAATCGTCGGCGCAGCTCAGCGGTCGTTGCCAGGTAGAGCGCCTTGGGGTCGATGGCCGATGTGGGCGGGTCCAGGATCAGGTGCGTTAGCACCACGATCTCGGGGAACGCCGCGAGGTGACTGCGGTCCTCAGCCGAGATCTTCTTGCTGACGGCGAGACCTTCGACGCGGTCGAGGCGATCGGTCCATTCCTTCCCGAGGTCGATCGGCATTCCGGAGGCAGACCAGTCCTCGACGATCTTCCGCGCCAGGTCGAGGGCCCGTCCGGTCTGCCGGTGCCGGCGGGCGAGTTGGTCGAGGCGTCGCTGGGCCTCGATGACTTCGGGCAGAGCGACGAGCGGGATGTCGTGAGTGGAGCGGGTCCAGAGCTGATGCCGCGGGCAGAGGTGGACGTGGGCCGGCGAGAGAGTGATGACCACGGAAGCGGTGGGGCTGCGGCGGGCTGTGCAGCAGCGGCAGGGGCGGCTGATCAGCCGTTCCGTTCGCTGCCCGGGACCGTGTGGGCTGAGGAAGTCGGCGAGCGCGGGCAGGGCCCTGGCGAGGTGAGGCGTCGGGCGCCCGGAGAGTGTGGCCAGACGGTCGGGTGAGTGAGGATTCCAGTCGGCGGTGGTGTTGCTGAGCGGGGAGAACTCCGGCGGCAGCGGGCCCAGAAGGCGGGCGAGGAAGCTCGCGGGACGGTTGTTGGCGACGGCCAGGCGGTGGAGATAGGAGCCGAGGGTCTCGTCGTGGACGGGGCCGAGAGCGACGGGCAGCCGGTGGAGTTGGTCAGGCTGCGTCGGCATCCGGCCTCCGGCGGCGCGGTCGCCGGTTGCGGCGGTGTTCCTGGCGGGCGTCCTCGGCGGTCTGGTCGACCTCGATGGTCTCCAGAGTCTTGCGGGTGATGGCCTCGCTGCCGCTGATGACGGCCTCAAGGGCGGCGCCGCGGACGAGTTGGGAGAGGCTGCCGATCGCGCCGTCGGTGCGTTCGTGGAGGTAGCCGTCGAGTTTGACCAGGCTGCCGGACTTGTGCCGGTGCAGTCGTAGGGCGTCTTCGAGCGAGGCGATCAGGTTCCGCCAGTTCTGCCGCTGTGCAGTGGTGCCGTAGGCGAACGGTTCGGTGTCGGTGACGGTGTATCGGCCGGAGATCTGTTGGCCCCGGACCCCGCTGAACAGGCCGCTCGCGGCGACGTCGATGCCGGCGAGTACGAAGGTGGCGGGGATCCGCTCGGACAGGTATTTCAGCTGGTCGGAGGCTTCTGCCCCGGCTTGGGTGGCGAGGTTGAGGTTGTGGATCTCGTCGACGAGCGCGAGTTCGACGCGCATTTTGATCAGCAGATCGCAGACGGCGTTGGTGATGGAGGTCTGGGTCTCCTGTCGGACGACGGGAAGGCCGAGGAACCGGGCGAACTCGATGGCGAGCATCTTCGGGGTGGCCCGGGGCGGGACGGTGACGTAGACGACCGGCAGTCTTCCTGCCGCGGCCGGGCCGAGTCGTTTCCGGACCAGGAGTTCATGGTTGCGGCCGAGCTGGGCGATGGCGGTCGTCTTGCCGGTCCCGGCCTGGCCGGTGACGATCAGCCCGCGACGGCCGGAGATCTGGTGCCGGTTGAGCAGGACCAGGCGCCGCCCGGTGGTGAACACGTTGCGGACGGTGGGGGTGCCCACGATCACGAGCCGGGAGTGGTAGTCCAGCCTGGGCTCGCTGTAAGCGAGCCGTTTCTCCTCGGTCAGGGCCATGAAGGCCCGCAGCGAGAGCATGGTCGGGCAGATCGGGGCATCATCGACGAACTGCTTCCAGCCGTCCTTGGTGGTCAGCGGGTTGTGCTCGTCATCACGGGCGTCGGGCGGAGTCACCACAGAGGCTTACCTTCCTCTTCCAGGGGGTTGAAGACGCCGAAGGGGGTGACCGCCGCATCCTCCGAACCCTCGTTCTCGCTGTCGTCCGCATCGGCGGGCCGGGCAGGTGGGAGTGCGGGCCGTGTGGGGGCCTCAAGGGCTGCCCGGGTGCGGGCCATGACCTGCTCCGATCCGGCTGGCGGATTCCCCGACCTGCGCAGCAGCTTGGCCAGGACCTGGGCGATGGCGGTCTCGCTGGTGTCGTCGCGGCCCTGGTCGGCGAGGAGCTGGCGTGCGTGACGCCAGGTGAAGTCGGCGAATGGGGCCCGGACCATGGGCAGATGGGTCCACGGGGCTTCGATCCATCGGCGGCTGTCGCTTCGCCGTACCCAGACGCGGGAGACGTCGTAGGGGTCGTAGTGGACCTCCCACAGATCCTGCTTGCCCGTCACCCCGGACGGCTGCCTCCGTAGCCGGTTGAGCTCGGGGCTGTCGTAGGTGCGGTAGTTGACCTTGATGCCGTAGTCGTTGACGGCCCTCCAGACCGCGGGCAGCAGTTCGATGTAATCCTCCGCCGATAGAGCAACGGGCAAATACCCGGCGCGGGCGACAGCGATGGCGTACGACTCATTCGGCGACAGAGTCCGCCCCGCCATATACGGATTGCGCAGACCCTCGTGCGGACGCTGCTGCCAGCAGATGATCCACTCGTCCAGGAGGTCCTGGAGCTGAGCGAGGCTCCAGACCGCCTCGGAGGCCGGATCGCTGCCGCGACGGGTGACATCGGAGCCGGTGTAGCCCGCGACGTACTGGCAGAACAGCGAGTTGATCGATGCGAACGTCCTCTCCACGATCGCTTTATCCGTCGGGGTCCTGGGCCTCGCGAGCTGCAAGGAGATCCCCAGCAGCGAGCAGGCGGAGGAGAACGTGTCGGAGACGAACACCTTGCCGTGGTCGATCACGATGGTGTCCGGGACGATGACCGGCTTGGCCGCAGCCTTCTCCAACCGTGCGTCCACCGCCATGAGCCGCTGGTGCGGCAGGATCGAGTCCGACATCGCCAGGGTCTGGCTCCAGCCCGGCCGCATCGGCTCGGGAACCAGCATCCTCGCCAGCAGCACCGCGGCGTCCACGCCTTTCGTGCCCGCGGGCCTGAGCAGGGCCGCGCAGATCGTGCGCGTCGTGACATCGACCGCGATCGTCAGTTCAGGGCGGGCCACGACTCCGTCGTCCAGCACCGCCATCACGTCCAGCCGCATGGAGTCGATCTGCACGATCTCCCCGGGGCGGGCGGCCATGGAGGGGGTGAACGGCCCCACGGGCCGAAGCGCTCGCTGGCGGCGGACCGTGGCCGAACCGAAGGACTCGTTGTTCCTGGCGAGGCCGTTCACCAGCCGGTAGAAGGTCGCCCTCGTCGGCAGGAGCTTCACCGCTTCCTCGCCGTGTTTCGCGGCGAGGATCTGCTCGGCCCGCAGCATGAGCCGCTTGCGATCCCCTGTCGAAAGGTCCGTCTGCCCGGCCAGGGCCTCGGTGACCGCCTCGACCACGCGCTCGTCCGTCCTTCCCGTGCCGGGGACCGGGGCCGGCGGTTTCCGGGACCGGCCGTCCACCAGCCCCCACAACCCCTCGGCCTCGTAGCGCTGCCGCATTCGCAGAAAGGTCCGCTTGCTCATCTGTTGCCCGCCGGCCGCCAGCTCGGCCACCTTCGCAGCTTCTCGCTCCATCAGCGTCCGCCAGGCCGGGTCGTACTCGGGCCGAGGAGACGTGCCCTCCGGAGCATCCGGGGGCAGCCCGGTGAGTACTTCCACCACGTGCTGTTCCCAGAACCGGGCCTGCTCGACGGCCGCCAGCGGCAACGCGTCCACCAACGCGAACGGCGGCAGGACTCGTTCCGGGACCGCCTCCGGCCCACGGTCCAGCACCTCGAAATCGGCGGCCGCCATCACGTAACCGGCAGCCATGACACTGGTGTCGCCCTCGTCGCTGAGCAGCCGCAAGATCGTTCCATCCAGGCCGATGATCTGCTGGTCGTGGCCCTCGAACCGAATCCGGTCCCCGACCCGAAGAACCCCGCGTGGCGCCAGTTCAGCCATGACTCACCGCCGCATGGCCGATCATGGCGCCGTCTCCCAACGGCACCGACAGGTCAAGACGCAGGTCACCGCACCACAGCAGGTGGTAAAGCGTCGGCAGGACGGACAACGGGTCCCCCACCGCTTCGACACCGTCCATGAGCAACTGCGGGTCCTCGAACGTGTCCATGAGCCGCTTCGCGACGTCGCCGACCCGATTACGTGGATGCCGATATCCCGACAGCCAACGGACGTTGGCCATCTCCACCGGATCAGGCTCGTGCACCAGCGCGAAGGACCAACAGCCCATCTCCTGGCACATCGCCGCGGTCGCCGAGAACTTCACCGCATCCTCCGGGCCGACCCGGTCCGCCGGCCGGACATCAACGACCAGGCCCGAGCCGTCCTCCAGCCGTGCGAAGTAGTCCGGCGTATGCGAGATCCGGCGCGTCGCCCCCTGCCAGGTCACCCGGAACGGCTGCGAGGCCAGCCCCACCACCCGCCGGTCATGGACAAGGAGCATGGCCCGGTCCCGCTCCAGCCACGACTCGAACCCCACCAGCGACTCCGTCGTCGCAGCCCAGTACCAGCCCGTGAAGTGCCGCTGCCCGCGGTACGACGTGAACCGCCGCACTGGGAGCACCAACTCGAACCGAACCCGGGACACCGCCTCCAGCACGGACTTCCGCAGCCCGCCACCCTCACCATCAGCCCACTCGACATCGACCAGACCCAGATCCATCGCCACCCCCGGCTCCGCATACCTGCCGAAAACGACCGTGACAGGTACTGCGAGAACCGGACCAGAAAAATGAGATCAAACCCCACGTACGGGGCAAACGTCGTCGCTCAGCGTGCGACGCAATGAGAATCCGACAACACGAACGAGAAGCCCTGCGAATCCGACAGCTTCAATGCGACAGGACAACTGACCAGCCACTGAAGTGAGAGCGGGCAGCCCCTCAGAGCGCCACGAAGGAGAATCCGACAGTACGAACGAGAACGAGGGGGAATCCGACAGCTTCAGCGCGACGGGACATGCGTGTCCTGTCGTATTCCATGTGGCAGGAAACGAGGCCCTGACCTGCGGGACTGCCAGATAGCTCGGGAATGCGAGGTGGTGTCGTTCTCAGACGAGCTGGCTTCCGCGGAAGTCGGCGATGGGCCGCCCTGAACGAGGATCTGTTCGCGGGCCTGGGTGCGAATGCGGCGGACCGCGGCGGGGGCCCTGTTGTCGTCGCGGCGGTGGCCGCTGTCGCCTGCTCCCCAATGGCGCGTGAGAGACTCGGTGGTCGGATCACCGAGGCAGAGGGGGCCGCTGCCATGCCGGACGCCATACCGCCACCGGTGCACCTCGACAAGGTGGTGGACGGGCTCGCGGGAAACCCCGCCCTGCCGTCAGAACTCGTGCGCCGCCTCCTCGGCTATCGCAAGGGCTTTGGCACGGTGGCCGAACGGCCGGACCTGAGCGATGACATGATCGCCGAGATCATTGCCGCCGACGACCACTGGCTCACGCACTCGCTCGCCCTCAACCGCAGCCTCCCACACGCCTTCCGGATGATGCTTGCCGAGCACCCGGATCCCGCGGTACGCACGGCTGTGGCGGTTGCTGCGGGCGACGCACCGCGAGAGCTGTACGAACGGCTGCTCGGCGACGCCGACCCGCAGGTACGCGGACACGTGGCGGAGAGCGATCACGTACCGGCGGACCTGCGGGCCCGGCTGGCAGCGGACTCCGACCCGAAGGTCCGGGCGACGCTTGCCCAATGGTGGACGACGGCCCCGGAAGAGGTGCGCCGGCTGCTGCTGACGGATCCCGACGACTCAGTACGAGCAGGAGCCTGCGCGACCTACTTTCGCCGGATTCCCCATCCCGTTCCGCCAGCAGACCTCGTTCCGGCGCTGCTGGCCGACCCGGTCACGCGCGCCGGGGCGGTGCGCCACTGCACGCTGGACACCGCCACCGCCCGCCGGCTGGCCGACGATCCGGACGATGAGGTGCGCGAGGAGCTCGCGGAACACCCCGACCTCCCACCGGCACTGCGCGACAAGCTCGCCCAGGATACGAACCTGCGCGTTGCGCTCCGTGTCTTCGCCCGTCAGGACACCCCGGAGCCGACTCGAGCCGCGATCCATGCACAGATCCTGTCCGACGTGCCCCCGCTGGAATGGCTCGCGAGCCACCAAGCCCTGGACGACAACACGCTCGAACGGGAACTCATGGGCGAGATAGCACGTGCCGAGCTTCGGGCACTGCGTCTGCCGTGGGTGACGGCTGACCCCCTGCCATACGTGGACTCGCCATACGCCTGCTTCCGTGCCTCGGCAGCGATGTCCGACCGGCTCCCGGCACCGCTTGTCACATCCCCCAACCCTAGGTCTCGGCCTCTGCGACTCGACGCGGTCATCGCCGCGAGAAGGCGCCGAGGCCGTAAGGCCACGCTCACACTGCGGACGGTACAAGCTGTGCGTGACCACCTCTACGAGGAATTGAGCAAGCAAGCAATACCGCTACTTCACCAGCGACAAGCGTTCTGTCTGGTCAGGAGTCCCAGGCACGAGGCCGGTTCAGCTCTTCCCATTCGGGGCGGAGTAGTGAGAACACGGCGAGGTCGTGGCGGCGGCCACGATGGAGGCAGGCGGCGCGGTTGATGCCTTCCTGCACGAAGCCGGACTTGGCGAGGACGGCGAGCGCGGCGGCATTGTCCATGTGAGTCTCTGCCGTGAGCCGGTACATCGGTAGTTCGCCGAACGCCAGATCCACCAGAGCGTCGAGGGCGGCGGTGCCGTGGCCGTGCCCGCGATGCTGAGCAGCGAGCATCAGCTCGACCTGTGCCGCTCCGTTGACCATGTCCTGGCCGGTCAGCGCAACGTGCCCGACAGGAGTGCTGTCCGGAATGAGGATGAGGAAGTCGTCGCGCTCGTCGTCGTCGATGTCGCGCTCGACGCGCTCGCGCATAGCGGTGAGCGAGCACGGCCAGATGCCCAATTGGTGGGCGGTTTCAGGGTCGGATCGCCAGCCGTGCAAGAGCTCGGCGTCGTCCAAGTCGAGTGCCGCGAGGCCGACGGACTTGGCCCGCCAGGAAAGTTCCCTATCAGCCTCTGCGTCATGCTCGTTGCCTGAGATCCTGGTCTCCTCGGTCATAGGCGGATGCTATGGGTGCCTTCAGGTCGGGACCACCGGATTTATCCGCATGGCACCCCATCGCCGTCCCGCCGCAGTCGGTCCCGCACATCCGTGTGCAGGCCCGAGGCGATGAAACCTACGAAAAGGCCGGTGTCGCTCTTTGTTCCCCAGGCGGTCAGGGGTTGAAGAGGCGATCGTGGGTCGCCCGATTTCCGCAACAGCTGAACCGCGAGATCTCACACAGGTCGCTCGGGCTCAATGGGAGGCGAGGCTTCCGCGGGCCGCTGTCATGAAAGCGGTCTTGTGCTCCTCAAGGTGCTCGTTGACCTCGGTGTCGCCGATCTCGCGCCACACCGCCTGGTTGAGCGCGCGACCATACGCATGAACAGGGGCGTGCAGGACCGTGTCGCAGAGCAGCACAAGATGCCGTTCAGCGACCCAGAGCTTGGTCATTGTGGCCGCAGCCGACCCGCTCCAGCCATCGTCATCGCCCCACGAATCAGGACGGCTGTAGGCCGCCCGTTCGGCATCCTGGGCACACGCGATGAAATCCTTGATTGCCTGCAACTGTTCGGCTCGGCGCGCCTCAGAGGTGGCCGATGCCTGCCGTCGTTCCTCCGCCCGCTCAGCGGACCGCTGGGTGGCGCGCTGGGAGAGCGCCGTCAGACCACCACCGAGCGCTACACCTGCGAGCGAAAAGACCGATACCCACACCTCCAGCGCCACACCATCGCCCCCTCACGACAAGTTCTTGCGCATCAGCGTGCACATTGTTTCGTACCGGCAGAGCGAGCCGTCCGGCGCCTCCTTATCCCAGGCATCCGGCCGATGGCCGTAGGCCTCGTACCCGAGGCGCTGGTACAGGGCTCGGACCCGCGGATTGTTCTCCTCCTCTGCAAGCTCGGCCCGACGCGGGCCGCGTGACCCGGGCGGCGGAGGACCCCACCAGGTGGAGGCGATGGCGGCGGGCCTCGGATGAGGGGTGGGGGCCGCGGCGGATCGGGACGTTCCGGCGGCGTCTCGTACGAGCAGGTGCGGGTCACATGTCCGGCAGAGACGGAACCCGGGTCAGCAGTCGGCCCCTGAACTGCGGTCCCTGGCCGCCCGGAACTCCGAACTGCCAGGGACCTGGTGTGCAGGCTCCTGTGATCAGCCGAAGCCGCCGGGGATCGGCCGAGGTAGTGGTGGTAGGTACTCGGGGCGTCACTGCCGTGGCCGATGCGCGACTTTCTCCTGCCTGCTTTACGGTTCCCACCTTGCGGGCTAATTCGGGCTCTTCGCCCCCCGCGTGCTCCGGTTGGCGCACCACCATGGGACGGGTGACGCCATCCTCATCCGGTTCCTCGTCCGTCAACACCCCGCAGCAGGTCGGCCTCCGCGGCGACGCGCACTTCGAGGACATCGCGAATGCCTCCTGGTGGCGGATGGCCGCCCGGCTGCCGCGTACGCTCGCCGCCGCGGCCCGCCTCGGCTGGGCCGCCGACCGTTCCGCGATGTTCTGGCTGGCCGGCTGCCAGCTGGCCGTCGTCGTCTCCTCGGCCGTGGCGCTCGCCGCGCTTCCGGGTGCGCTGGCCCAGCTGTTCCAGGGCGGTCAGGTGGCCGACCGGGTGGCGGCGGCCGCTCCCGCGCTGATCGTTGTCGCCGTCGCCGCCGGGGTGCGTGCCGGGGCCGACGCGCTCGCCGTCCACGCCTCCGCGCGTCTTGCTCCGGAGGTGGCCACCGAGGCGGACCTCCAGATCCTCGCGGCTGCCCCGAGGGTGGAGTTGGAAGCGTACGACCAGCAGGGTTTCGCCGACCGGCTGCAGGCCGCGGGCCGCGGCGCGGAGGCGACCGAGAACCTGATCGGCGATGCCCAGGCGCTGGTCTCCTCGCTCGGCCAACTCATCGCCGCAGCCTCGGTGCTTGCCCTGCTCCACCCCGTGCTGCTGCCGCTGCTCATGCTCGCCGTGGTGCCCAAGGGCGCCGCCGCCGTCACGACCGCGCGCATCCAGCACCGCGCCGACCACCAGAACATCGCGGACAGCCATCTGCGCTATCTGCTGCGGCACTACGCCACCCACCAGCGCACCGCGGCCGAGGTCCGCGCCACGACCATGGCTTCGTTCCTGGCCGGCTGGTACCGGGAGATCACCGACCGGATCAAGGCCACGCACCGCCGCGCCGCCCCGCGCGTCCTGCGCGTCACCCTGCTCGGTGCCGGCGTCAGCGGCCTCATGCTCGCCGCTACCTGGGCCGCCCTCGGCTGGCTGGCCGCCACCGGGCGGATGGACCTCGCGCTCGCGGCCACTGCCGTCGTCGCCGTACGTACCTCCACCGGCGCGCTGACGTCCCTGGTCCTGGCCGCCGCCCGGTTGTTCCGCACCAGCCTGTACCTGGAGGACTGGCAGGCGTTCCTTCACCGGGCGAAGGCCCTGCGCGCGGTCCGCGGGTCCCGGGTGATCCCGGCCGGCGCGCCCGCCGAGATCCGTAGCGAGAACGTGAGCTACACCTATCCCGGTGCCGCGGCTCCGGCGGTCGACGGCGTCAGCCTCACACTGCGGCGCGGCGAACTGATCGCGCTGGTGGGCGAGAACGGGTCCGGCAAGACCACTCTGTCCGCCCTGCTCACCGGGCTCCGCGTCGCGTCCGCCGGCACGGTGTGCTGGGACGGGATCGACCTGGCCGAGGCCGACCCGCACAGTGTGTGGGCGAAGGTCGGCCTGGTGCCCCAGGACTACACCCGCTGGCCGATGGACCTGCGCGCCAACATCCATCTCGGCCAGCCCCGCTCCGAGAGCGACGCCCCGCTCCTGGACGCCGCGCGGGCGGCCGGCGCGGACAGCGTCATCGCGCACGTCCCGCAGGGCCTGGACACGCTGGTCGCGGGCTCGCACTGGGGCGGCACCGATCTGTCCGGCGGGCAGTGGCAACGGATCGCCGTCGCGCGCGCCTTCTACCGTGATGCCGCGATGCTCATGCTGGACGAGCCCACCTCCGCGATGGACCCCCGCGCCGAGTACCTGGTGATCCGCCGTTTCAAGGAGCTCGCCGCGGGCAAGACCGCCGTGTTCGTCACCCAGGGCCTGGAGAACGCCCGGATCGCGGACCGCATCGTCGTCCTCGAGCGGGGTCGCGTCCGTGAAGAGGGCGACTTCCGGACGCTGATGGCACGCGACGGACTCTTCGCCGAGCTCTACCGCCTCGCCCGGGACCGGTGACCGCTCGCCCCTTTGCCGCCGAGGGCCCCGTTGAGGGCGGGGGCCCGCCGGGCCTCAGGGCTGCCTTTCCGGCAGCCGCTTCTCCGGCAGGGCGGCCGGCACCACCATCATGCGCTGGTACTCCCCCGGCCGGTGCGGTTCGCCCACCGGGAGGCCGTCGACCTCCACCCAGGCGTGCGCGCGGAACGGCGCCGTGCGCACTCCTGTGCACCACTCCGGCCACACCCCGCGCATCCGGCACAGCAGCGCGGTGGCCACGGAGCGCTGAAGGCAGCCCTCCCCGGCGCAACGCGCGCTGACCGCGACGACGGCCTCGCGGGCAGCGAGCGCCTGCCGCATGGTGGCGGGGGCGGCCCCCCGCCGGACCACGGACAGGACGCGGCGGATGCGGCGCGGCTTGAGCGCGACGATCAGCCGGGCGGCGGCCGTGGCGAGGAGGGCGGCGGGACGGCGGCGCAGGGGCAGGCGGCGGCGGGTGGCGGGCACCATCGACTGGCTCATGCGGGCACCACCAGCCGGGCCTCGATCAGTGCGCGCGTGATCGAGGCGGTGTCGGCGCCGGCGCGCTCCTCGGTGAGCCGGGGGTAGGCGGCGCACAGCGCGCGGGCCGTGTCCGGTGGTTCGGCGCCGTCGATGAGACTGCGCAGGACGAGCGCAGCGGTGCGGTTGAGCTGCCAGTACCGGCCGGTGACCTCGTCGAGCACCACCATGCCGTCCGCTGTGTCCGTCACGCAGACGTCGGGTCGCAGGGTCAGGCTCACGGCGCTCCTTCAGTGATCGCAGTGGTCGGCGGACGGGTGCGTGCGGGGCGGGCACGGAGCCAGATCTCGCTGCCCAGACTGGAGCTGAGGGAGCGCAGCCCCTCCGGGGTGGGGTGCACCCCGAGCAGGGACGCACGGACCGCGGCGTCGTCGATCAGTCCGGCCCGGGCGAGCCGCGAACCGTCGAAGAGCTCGGCCAGGGCGGCGCGGTTGTGGCGCAGAGCGGCGTGGAAGTCCGTGCTGTACTCGCCCTTCGTCTGCCGCCGCAGGACGTCGTCGGGCACGATGCCGCGCATCGCCTCGGCGAGCACCGGCTTGTACCGGCCGGGGGTGCTGCGCTCGGCCACGCGGATGGCCAGGGCGGCCTCGATCACCTGGTCGTCGAGGTAGGGCGCGGCCTGCCCCAGGCCGCTGCGGGAGGTCACCTGATCCAATTGCCGCAGGCCGCGCCCACCGGTCCGTACGCACGCGAGTGCCGTGTGCTGTCCGCGCTGGAGCGCGAGCGGCTCGGCGGTCTCGGCGGCTTCCCGCAGCAGGCTCTGCACGGCCAGGGCCGCGTCCCGAGTCGCCCACGGCGGCATGCGCAGGTCCACCCCCCACGCCGTCGAGGGCGCACCGCGGACCAGGGCCGGCGACGGCGGCTGTGGCGCGGTGAGGCCCTGCGCCCACGCGGCCAGCCACTGGCCGAACGTCCTGCGGTCCGCGAGCTGCCGCAGCAGTGGCCCGAGCGGCCAGTGCTGGGAGGCGCGTTGCGTACGGATACGGGCATACGCCGCCAGCGGATGGCGCCGGACGTAGTCGTGCAGATGCGGGGGGAACGTGCTGAACAGCTCGTCTCCACCGCCGCCCATCAGGTGCAGGCGTGACCCGCGGCCGGTCATCAGGCGGCAGAGCGCCGCCATCCTGGCGCCGTCGCGAACCCATGGTCCCGGCTCGTCGGTGGGGACGGCGTCGCCGGTGAGAGCCCTCAAGTCGCTGTACCAGAGGGGCCATTGGTCGCGGGCGGGCGTGACGTGCTCGCTGCCGGGAAGGCGGGCAGCGGCACGCGCGGCCCAGGCCGCGTCGTCGTTCTCCGGGTCGAGGCTCTGCCAGCGCAGCGTCACCAGCCTCGCTCCGGCGGGCCGGGTCCGCTCCTGCTCCCGGGCGGCCAGGAAGCACAGGCTGGTGGAGTCCAGGCCGCCCGACAGGTCCGCGCTCACCGTGCCCCCGCCGGCCGTGCAGGCGCCCACCGCGGCGGTCAGCGCCGCACGCACCGCGGGCACTCCTTCCCGCCACGCGCGCTCTGGCTCCGGCGGGGTCCACCACCGCTGGGTCCGGGCCCGCCCGTCCGCGTCGATCAGCAGACAGTCGAAGGACGGCAGGGCTCGCACGCCCTGCCACACACAGCGGTCGTCCAGCGGATACGGAAGCGGCGAGGCGAGCAGGTGCGCGGCCAGGATCCGTTCGTCAGGGGCCGCTCCGGTCACGGCGGCGAGCCGGTCCGACCTGTCGGCGGCCACGGACACTCCGCCCACCCGCGCGTGAAAGAGCCGCCGCACCCCGGACGCGCTCCCCCTGGCCCGGACCGAACCGTCGACGGAGGCAAGGAGGTGGAAGCTTCCGGTCAGACCATGGGCGATCCGCTCCACGTCCCCGATGTCCCGCAGCCGTCCCGCCCGCGCGGACAGCGCCTCGACGGTGACCGGGCAGCGCCCGATCACCGCGACTCGCCGCGCCCCTGCCGCGCCCACCGTCACCAGTCCGTCCGGCCAACTGCCCAGCAGCCAGGGCCGACCGGAGTGGTGAGGGATGGTCTCGGTGGCCCAGGGGCGCAGGAGCCGCGCCGCGGCCACGCCGGATTCACCGTCCGGAAGGATCGTGAACCATACGTCACCGCTCATGGCACGTCACCCCGTCATGTGTTGTCGGTCTCGGGCTCAGTTGGGGCCGAGGTACCACTCGTACGGCGGGAATCCACCCTCGTAGAACGCGCCCAGGGCCTCGCCGCGGGTCAGCTCGGCGAAGTCACCGACTTCCACCATGGCCGGTGGTTCGTACGCTTCGTCCTGCTGCATGCAGGTCCTCCTCTGCTTCCGCTGATGGCGTGGAACCCCACACCGTTGCGAAAAGTGCCCACGGCATTTCGGCACTACGCCGACCGGAGGCATCTCCCACCCAATGGAGTGACGTTCTTCCCTTCCCGTCACCGCCCGGCACGGGCAGCTCCCGTGTTACGGGTGCGCTACCCGCCGGTGCTGCACGCAGCGGCACGGGCTGACTGGTTCAGGGCGCATGCCGGGGTGTCGCGTATTCGTGGGCACGGCCGACAGAGTTGTCGCGATGAGTGGTGATGGACCCGTGCAGGTGTCGCCCTCGGGCTGGGGCGGTGCTGCCGAGCGGGGCTGCCTTCGGCTTCCGGCGATGCCGGTACTCCCGCTCCCGTCAACCTGTTGGTACGGCGTACGCCCGGTCGAGTTCACGACGCCTCGTTTGCAGCCGGTGATGGAATCAACTGTGTGAGTATCCGGAGCGGCCGTAAAGGTACGCGCCTCTGACCGGAAACGACGTACGGAAGGACGGGGTGTGGAATCGACAGGCCACCGCACGATCAGGCACCCCCGACCGCCTGGCGTGGACACCCTCCGCTACACCGCGCGGAGCGGCCTCGACGCCGTCCCCGATCCTCGCCACCGCACCATGGTTGCCGGTGTCCTGGCCTCCGGCCTTGTCGACGAGATGATCGCCCTCACCGCGACCTTCGATCCGCCCGTCAACCTCGCGCAGGCCCGCGCCGACGCCGATGTGCTCACCACCGAGTTCGCGGCGTTCGGCGTCGCCATCCCCGCCGCCACCACCGACAACATCACGCTGATGCGCGCCCTCATGGTGCCCATCGCCGACGACGCGCTCGCCCTCGCCCTCGATCGCATCTGGGTGTTCACCACCAACACCGATGACGTGTGCTGCCACGACCCCGCAGAGGCCGAAGCCATCCTGCGGTCCGGCATGCTGCCCGAGCCACGCTCATCCTCGCCGAACGCCCGGTACATCCGGCACATGTTCAACGAGGTCACGCGGTTCTGCGATCCGACGTTCCTCGCCGTCTTCAAGACCTTCTTCTACAACGCGATCACCGGCGTCCTCATGGAGGCGGAGTTCACGCCGGAAGCGTCCGACGAGGTGGACAGCGACTTCGTCCGCGTCTTCAACGGCTTCTCCCAGTTCTGGTTCACCTCACTTCAGTTCACCGATCCCTGCTTGAGCGCCCGCCACAACCGGGCATTCTGGTCGGCAGCGCTGAGCTCCTGCGTCGCGTTCCTCAACGACATCAACGATGTCCTGTCCTTCTACAAGGAGGCGGTGCACGGCGAGGACTTCCTCGCCAGCCGGATCTACCGCCGCTCGGTGAGCGAGAACATCCCCTACCTCGCCGCCTACGGCCGGAGCCTCGACAGCGGTCTCGCCGCCTACCGCCGCGTCCTGGACCTCGCCACTGACGAGCAGCGCCCGCACCTCGACCGCTACATGACCGCCTTCGCCTACTGGCACTTCCACTGCCGTCGCTACCGCTGGCACGACATCTACCCCGGGCTGACCCTGATCGACATCTGATCGCGTCGCCGATGCCGGATCGAACGCCAAGGACTTGATTCTGGTGGCGGGCAGACGGGGCGGCTGTCGGGTGCGTCAGGATGTCTGCATGGCCGTTCAGCGGACGCAGACCGGAGGGAGAACGGAGCCGAAAAACTCAGCTCCCGCTCGGCGAAATCCCGAGCCCCTTGTAGAGGACTGGCTGGCCGGTGTGTGCGTCGAGCAGGACGCGGTCACCCACGGGGCGTTCCAGTTTCACCGTCACCTGCTGCAACTTCGCCTGCTTGGTGCAGTTGCCGCTGTCTTTCCGGTCTTGGACGGAGGCCGACAGTACGACGCTTCCGCCTGTTTCCAGCACGTCCACCGCGGGGCCGTCGTCGCAGACGCCATGGAGGGCGACGACGGTCACC
>NZ_JBEPDM010000080.1:0-19186 GCF_040300305.1 Streptomyces sp. NPDC000410 | reverse complement strand
TGGTGGCCGTGGTCTGACGGACTGACGGGGGAACGTCCGCGGCCCCGGGTGCGCACCCGGGGCCGCGGACGTTCCCCCGTCCGTTTCCTCTTCCGTGCCCCCGTCCGGGCTCGCGTCCGAAGTCCCGGAGTCAGAGTCCGCCGTCCTCGCGCCGGTGGATCTGCTCGACCAGTTCCGCCGCGAGCGACTTGATGGTCTCCAGCCCCGCCCGGCCCCAGGGCCGTGGTTCGGTGTCCACCACACAGATCGTGCCCAGGGCGATGCCCGTACGGTCGATCAGCGGGGCCCCGAGGTAGGAGCGGATGCCGATCTCGTCCACGACCGGGTTCCCCGCGAAGCGCGGGTAGTCGCAGACGTCCTCCAGCACGAGCGCCTTGCGGCGGACCACCACATGCGGGCAGTAGCCGTGGTCGCGGTCCATGAAACGACTGACGTCCCCGCCCGTCGATACGGTCGCCGCGTGGAGGTCGCTGCCCGAGTGCGTACCCGAGGGCGTGTGCAGTCCCGCGAAGAACTGCCGGTTCTCGTCGATGAAGTTGACCATCGAATACGGGGCCCGCGTCACCTCCGCGAGCCTGTGGGCGAACTCGTCGAAGGCCGGCTCGGGCCGCTCGCCCAGGCCGAGCTGGCGCAGCCGCCGCACTCGTACGGGCGCCTCCGGGTCGACGGGGGTCAGCAGCAGATGGCCGGTCGGGTCGTACGTCATGACGGGGCTCCGTAGCTCGGCGCCGGTGCGGGCGCCGGGGTGGTGGTCAGCAGATGCTGGACGAGGGTGACGAGGGTCCGGATTCCGGAGCTGCCGACGCGGGCGTCGCACAGGACGACCGGGACCTCGGGTTTGAGGTCGATCGCGGCCCGCACCTCCTCCGGTCCGTAGCGGAACGCGCCGTCGAACTCATTGACGGCGACGACGAATCCGATACCGCGCCGTTCGAAGAAGTCGACGGCGGAGAAGGAGTTCTCCAGGCGGCGGGTATCGGCGAGGACGACCGCCCCGAGCGCTCCCTCGGAGAGCTCGTCCCACATGAACCAGAAGCGCTCCTGGCCGGGCGTTCCGAAGAGATACAGCACGTTGCGGTCGTCGAGGGTGATGCGTCCGAAGTCCATGGCGACCGTCGTGGTGGTCTTGGACTCCACGCCCTCCAGACTGTCGGTCGCCTCGCTGACCGTCGTCAGCAGCTCCTCGGTGCTCAGGGGCTCGATCTCGCTGACCGCACCCACGAAGGTCGTCTTGCCCACGCCGAAGCCGCCCGCGACGAGGATCTTCAGCGCGGAGGGAAAGGGGTCGTCGATTTCAGAGCCGTCGTCGTAGGCCATCGAGCACTGCCTCCAGCAAGGAACGGTCGGTAGGGGTCTCCTGGAAGCGGGGCGCCCGCGCGGTGACCGCCCCGCAGTCCACGAGATCCGAGAGGAGCACCTTGGTGACGACCGCCGGGAGCCGTAAGTGCGCCGCGATCTCCGCGACCGAGGTCGGCCCGTCGCACAGGCCGAGGGCCAGCGCGTGTTCCGGCCCCAGGTGGCCCTGCGGCGTGGTCCCGGTCGCCATCACCAGGGAGAGCAGATCGAGCGCCGCCGTCGGACGGGTGCGGCCGCCGCTCACCGTGTACGGACGGATGAGGCGGCCGGCCGCGTCGTCGAGCCAGGGCCCGTCCTGCGAGGTCGGCACGGTCAGTGCCCCGTGACGCTCGGCGTCCCGGCCGGCTGTCTGGCCGGGGTGATCAGGTACGGCCGCACGCTCTTGACCAGCATCGCCATCTCGTAGCCGAGGACCGCGGCGTCCGCCTCCCGACCCGCCAGCACGGCGAGACAGGTGCCGGAGCCCGCGGTGGAGACGAAGAGCAGGGTGGTGTCGAGTTCGACCACGACCTGCCGGACTTCCGCCCCTTCGCCGAACCGGACACCGGCGCTGCGGCCCAGGGAGTACAGTCCCGAGGCGAGGGCGGCCATGTGGTCGGCGCTGTCGGTGTCCAGGCCGTGCACGGATTTCACCAGGCCGTCGGAGGAGAGCAGAACCGCGTTGCGGGTGTGGGGCACCCGCTGGACCAGGCCGCTGAGCAGCCAGTCGAGATCCGAGGAATGGCCGGTCGGCGCATCGCTCGCCATGTGCATCTACTCCTTGTAGGTGTTGTCCTGTGGGGGCTGTGCGCTGTGCGGGTCGTGCGGGGTCTGTGAGCTGTGCCCGCTCTGGGACTCGGCGAGGCCGATGCCGCGCTGGAAGGCGGCCATCAGCCCGGGGTCGTGGATCGCCTGCTCCTCGGCCCCGGCCGCAGCCGCGGCCGCGCGTCGCGGGGCGGGGTCGTTGCGCAGCTGGGGTACGAGATGCTCCTGAGCGCGGCGCTTGGGCAGCTGGGGGCGGCCCATGGTGCCGCGCACCACGGCGGCGTCCTGCGGCGGTTCGCCGGAGGGCGCGGGACCGGGGTGGGGAACGCCCGAGCGGGCCGCGGCCGGGTTCGGCCGCTCGGGCTGCTCGCCGCGCACGGGCAGGGGCCCGGTGGCCGCGGCGGGCGGCTGGTGCGGGATCCCGGGTCCGGTCGTGGCGTACGTCAGTGACCGCCGGCCACCGGCGTGCGCGGCCTCGGCGACGGGGGGCGGCACCTCCGCCGGGGGCGCGGCCCGCCGGCCGACCTCCTGCTGACCGGCCGCCTGGTGGGCGGCCGACTGGTAGGCGACGGCCTGGTGACCGGCCGCCGCCGTGGCTTCCGCACCCGTGTGGCTCCCCGGCTCGGGCCCGAGCAGCCCTTGGGGCAGGACGAGCACGGCCTGGACGCCGCCGTAGATGTTGGACTGGAGGCGGACGGCGATGCCGTGCCTGCGGGCAAGGGCCGAGACCACGAACAGGCCGATGCGGCCGTCCTGGAGCAGATGCGCCACATTGACCTGGTCGGGGTCGGTGAGCAGCGCGTTCATCTTGTTCTGCTCGGTGACCGCCATGCCCAGGCCCCGGTCCTCGACCTCGACCGCGAGGCCCGCCGTGACGTGCGAGGCACGCAGCAGGACCTGTGTGTGCGGTGCCGAGAACAGCGTGGCGTTCTCCACCAGTTCGGCGAGGAGGTGGATGACGTCCGCGACGGCGTGGCCGCGCAGGGTGCCGTCGATCGGGGGCACCAGCTTGACCCGGGGGTACTGCTCCACCTCGGCGATCGACGAACGCAGCACCTCGGTCATGGTGACCGGGTTGGACCACTGTCGGCGCGAAATGGCGCCGCCGAGCACCGCGAGGTTCTCGGCGTGCCGACGGATGCGGGTGGCCAGGTGGTCGACGTGGAAGAGCCCCTTGAGCAGCTCGGGGTCCTCGACCTCGTTCTCCAGCTCGTCGAGCAGCGAGATCTCCCGGTGCACGAGTGACTGGAGCCTGCGGGCGAGGTTGACGAAGACCTCGACCTTCTGTTCGTTTCCGACGCTGCTGGAGAGCCGGGACGCCTGGACGACCGCGGTGACGGCGGCGTCGTAGGACCGCCCCAGCTCCTGTGCGAGCAGGTCGAACTCGTCCCCGCCCGGTGCGGGGGGCCCCTCACGGCGGGCGGGCGGGCCTTCACCGCGCCGCAGCCCTTCGACCACGGCGCGCAGATCGGCCTGCCCGCGGGCGCTCGAGCGACGCAGGGCGTGGCAGCGGTCCAGCACCGACTTGGCGGCACGGTCCGCGCCCAGCGCCGCCGCCACCACGGCCGCGACGGCGAGGGCCGCGGAGCCGGCGAGCGCGACCCACAGCGCGGCCGATGGCCGCGCCTCGGTGGAGCGGACCGTGAAGAGCACCGCGGCGGCGCCGCCGAGCGAGGCGACCACGGCGGGCAGCACAGCGGTGCGCAGCAGTTGGGGGCGTATACGGGTTTCCGGAGACGGCGGCCTGGCCTGTGGCCTGCTCGCGGCGGAGAGGGGGCGGGAGCCTGACCGGCCGTGCCGCCCGCCCTCGCGGCGGTCAGGCCGCGCGGCGGGTGCGCGAAGTTGAGACATCAGCGTCCTTGGTACGTGGCCCAGGATTCGGTGTCCGATCGGTGTTCGGTGGCCGATCGGCGTGCTGAGGTGTCAAGGGTGCTGTGAGCCCACCGTTGATCACCGACCACACACGGTAGTCGCGAACCGTTCATGTGCGGTGGGCAGTTGACAAACTTGCCCACGCAGCGTCCCGCTCTGGTATGAGGCCTCGTACGACAGCCCGAAAATGACGAGCCGACCGGAACCGCGTCGCGTCGGCGCACCAGGTCCTGGTCGTCGCGCACCGGGTCCCGATCGTCGCGCACCAGGTTGTCGCGGGCCGGGGCGAAAATGGCTTGCGGGCATGAAGAGGCGCCGTGTTTCCATGGGCCGCATGGTGTCCACCGACCGACTGATGGCGTTCGCGGCCATGTCGTTGCTGCTGATCGTGATTCCCGGCCCCAGTGTGCTGTTCGTGATCGGGCGAGCCCTGGCGCAGGGTCGCCGCGCCGCGCTGACGACGGTCGTGGGGAACACGATCGGGGCGTACGTCCTCGTCGTCGCCGTGGCTCTCGGGGTCGGGGCCGTCGTGGAGCGTTCGGTCCTCGCGTTCACAGCACTGAAGCTCGTGGGCGCCGCGTACCTGGTGTACCTGGGCATCAAGGCGGTGCGGCAGCGCGGGTCGATGCATGCCGCGATCAACGGCGGCGCTCCGGCGTCCCGAAGCAGCCTGCGCACGTTGTGGGAGGGCTTCGCGGTCGGCGTGGCCAACCCCAAGACCATCGTGTTCTTCGCCGCCGTGCTGCCCCAGTTCGTCGACCGCGGCCAAGGGCACGTCACGGTTCAAATACTGCTGCTCGGCCTGGTCTTCAATGTCATCGCGCTGGTCTGCGACAGCGCGTGGGGGCTGGTCGCGGCGAACACACGGAGCTGGTTCGCCCGCTCGCCGAAGCGGCTCTCCCTGGTCGGCGGTACCGGCGGGCTCGCGATGGTCGGCCTCGGCGTCACCGTCGCCGCGACCGGTCGCGGCGATTAGTCCCCGCCCGCCCGTCCCTCAAGGGGCGGGGCACGAGTTCACCGCCGGCCGGTCCGCCGGTGAATGCGGGCTCGGCGCGACGCGCTCACCTACGACTTAACGTTTCGGCGGACGCCCCGCCGCGCGGCAGTCGCTTCAACATCTTGTAGCACGAACGACCCGCACCCGGCACTCGGTTTGATCATTTTCCATGCGGATGGATGGAAGCCGTCCGCTCCGGTTTCCCGGCATCTCACCCCGGCAAGAAATTGCCCGACGGGTGCGAAACAGGTCGTGCGGATATCTGAATCCGCGCCAGGAAATCAGCTCGAGGCCATGGACCGTAGTAATTCGTTAGACCACCGATCGAGCGACTTAGGTATCGCCGTCGATCCGGAAATCAACAAACCCCGGGGAGAAGCTCTCGAGGAGTTATCCTGGGACGAGATCGCCAGTCACCGGGAGCGGCTGATAAGACTGGTGAGCCGACGGCTTCCAAATTCTCAGGACGCAGAGGACTGCGTCCATGAAGCCATGGTGCGGGCGGCAGCTCACGGCAATCTGGACCAGGAGCGGATCGGCCGCTTTCTGACCTCGGTCGCCCTGCGCCTGTGCGCCGACCACTACCGCGAGCTGGAACGGAGTCGTCGGCTCCTGTGTCGCGCCGCGGACGTGCATACGCCCGAGATGCCCGATGAGGGCGTGTGCGACAAGGACTTCGGGCGCTGGCTGCTCCAGCAGGTCCAACTTCTTCGGGGCCGGGAACGGCAAGTGGTCCTCGCGCGCGCCCATGGAATCTCCACTCTGGAATTCGCGCGCATCCATCAGATCTCGGTCAAGGCCGCCGAAGGCGCATTCACTCGGGGCCGGGCGAGGCTCCGGATCGTCTGCGCCAAGGCTCTGGACGGCGTTGCGGCATAGCATTTTTCCCTGCTCGCCGCGCGGGTGCCAGGCGCCGGCGGGCGCATCGAAACGTCCCCCGAATTCCGGGGGCGCAGGTGAGATGGAGAGGAGCCCGGCCGTGGGCAAGAACAACACCCAGGACACCATCAAGGATTTCATCGGTGACATCGCCGACAGCACCAAGAAGGCGTTCGATGAGATTCTCGACCGGAAAGGCAGTGACACCGACTCCGCGTACTGGATGACCCCGGAAAACCCGTATCAGGCGCTGGCCGGACTGCCGGGCGACGTACTGCGGACGGTCAGCGCGATGTCGGCGCTCGGCGGCGTGGCCAATCCCGTGGCCGCGCTCGCGAACGCCGCCCAGGCCGCGGCCGGAGCCGGGGCCGGGGCTGCGGCGGTCAACCCGCTGGCGGCGCTCGCCGGCGGCGCCGGTGGAGCCAATCCGCTCGCCGCACTGACCGGGGCCGCCCCCAACCCGCTCGCCGCGCTCGCGGGCGGCGGTGCGAATCCGCTCGCCGCGCTCGCCGGGGCCGCCGGTGGTGGCAATCCGCTCGCCGCACTCGGACAAGCGGCCGGCGGTGCGGTATCGGCCGTGTCAGGAGCGGCGGAGATGGCGGAGAGCCTGGCTGCTCTGCCACGGCAGATCGCCCAGCTCTCCGAGCTCCTCGCCTCCCTCGTCGGCGTGCTGGAGAACGTCAAGGGCATCGCCGGTGCCGCGACACCGGCAGCCAGGAAGGGGAGCTGAGCACGCGCTGACCCCGGCGTTCGTCGGCCGCCACCAGGCGTGCGCCGTCTCACCGTGCGGTGTGTGACCGCACCGCTTTGACCGACAGAACTCGTCAGGCCCAGGAGGTTGTGACACATGGGTGCCATGCTCGGCAGCCGGCTCCGGCTGGTCGTGAAGGTGCTGGGAAGCCTCGTCGCCGACGAGGTCGGCCAGGTGACGCGGGAGCGCCGACGATCCAGGCGGGGTCCTGTGTCCCCGGCGGATGCCGAGGCCTCCGCCGGGGACGAGGCGCGCCGGGCCAGGTCGGTGCGCCATGCTCTGGAAAGTCTCGGCCCGTTCTACGTGAAGCTCGGTCAGATCCTCTCCACCCGGCCCGACATGGTGCCCGCCTCCCTGATCGGCGAGCTGCAGAACCTCCATGACCAGGTCGATGTCCAGCCGTTCGCCGTCTTCGAACCCGTACTGCGGGAGGAGCTGGGACCGGACTGGAAGCTCCGCTTCGACGACATCGACACCACCCGTCCGCTGGGGGCGGCCTCGCTGGCCCAGGTGTACCGGGTGACGCTGCCGGGCGGGCGGCCCGCGGTGGTGAAGGTGCAGCGGCCCGGTATCCGGGACACGGTCCGGGCGGACATGGCCCTGATGCGCAAGGCGTCCAGGATCGTGGCCCGTACGGCACCCCGGTTCAACGAGGTCATCGACATGGAGGCGATGCTCGGCTCCATCTTCGACGCGATGGAACCCGAACTGGACTTCACCGGCGAGGCGCGCAACATGGACGAGGCCCGCGAGCACGTCCGGCGCTACCCCACGCTCGAGGTCCCCCGGGTCATCCACGCCACCCCCAAGGTCCTGGTGCAGTCCCTGGCGCCCGGCGCCTCCGTACGCCACCTCGACCGCGACCGGTTCAGCGACCGGGAGCGCACGGACATCGGCAAGGACCTGCTGCGTTTCATGTACCGCGGGTACTTCGTCGACCGGATGTTCCACGCCGACCCCCATGCGGGCAACGTCTTCGCCCTGCCCGGCGGAGCGGCCACGCTGATCGACTGGGGGATGGTCGGCAGGATCGACCGGCGCACCAGTCTGCAGCTGCTCCCGCTCCTCATGGCCATCGCCCAGAACGACGGCCACGGCCTGGCCCACGCGTGGGCGGACATGGGGAGGGTCACCCCCTGGTCGAACCTGCCCGCGTTCGCCGCGGACATGGCGGCCCTGGTCCCCAAGGTCGCCACGGCCTCGCTGGAGGACATCAACTTCGGGGTGTCCCTGACGACCGTGCTGGAGAAGGCCACCAGGAGGGGCATCGGCTCGGCGCCGGCCATCTCCCTGCTGGGCAAGTCCTTCGCGAACCTGGAGGGTTCGGTGCGCTGCCTGGCGCCGGACATCGCCCTCGCGGACGTGTTCAAGGCGGAGGTACGCGGGATCATCATGGCCCTGCTGCGCGAGTACTTCTCCCTGGACCAGGTCGCCCGCAACACCATGGAGTTGCTGGTCACCGCGGCGACGGCCCCCGAACAGTGGCGCGGTGTGCTCGCCGACGCCGCCAACCGCCGCTTCGCCCTCCAGCTCCACGAGCCGCACACCCCCGCGGCCATGGGCGGGCAGCGGCCCTGGACACCGTCGCGCGGGCTGCTGGCGCTGGGAGCCGCGGCGCTGCTGTTCGACCGCCGCCGCCCGTCCTCCTGAGCCCTCCCCTCCCCCGACTCCGACCGTTGCCCGATGCGCGCTTCGCGCTTCTCATCGCAGCTCGTTCATTCATCCCGTACGCACGAAGGACTGACCCATGCCCACACCACGCCATGACGTTCCGTCGGCCGACCGGCCGGTCGACCACCTGGAGGGCGTTTCCGAGACGGCCCTGTGGACCGTACGTATGCGGGCGCACGAGTCCGCCCGCCCGGACGCGCTCTTCCGCGACCCCCTGGCAGCCGAGTTCCTGGCCGCCGCGGGCGAGGCCGGTGCTCCTCCGGGGTCCGGCGTCCTGCAGAAGGTGCTGCCCGACTGGCTGGCCGTCCGTACCCGCTTCTTCGACGACCACCTGCTCTCCGTGACGGGCGCGGGATGCCGTCAGGTGGTCCTGCTGGGAGCCGGACTCGACACCCGGGCCTACCGCCTCGACTGGCCTGCCGGAACCCATGTCTTCGAGATCGATCTGCCCGCCGTGCACGCCTTCAAGGAGCGGGTCCTGGGCGGCCGCCTCCCGGAGGCCGCCCGCCGCACCACGGTGGCCGCCGACCTCGCGGGCGAATGGCGGGAGGCGGCGCTCGCCGCGGGACTCGACCCGAGCCGTCCCATCGCCTGGCTGTGCGAGGGGTTGCTCTTCTACCTCGAACCGACGGCCGTCGCATCCCTGGTCGGTTCGTTGACCGAGATCTCCGCGCCCGGCAGCACCCTCGGCGCCGAGTGCCTGAACGCGGACGCCGCCGAATCGCCCTTCGTCAAGCCCTGGCTGGAGGCCCTGTCCGGTTCGGGAACGCCATGGGTCTGGCAGCTCGCGGACGCGGAGCGCTGGTGGGGCGGGCACGGCTGGCGGGCCGAGGTCGCGGACCTGCTCGCCCTGCCGTACGCGGTCGAGCGGTTCGCCTCCCATCTGGAGGCGTTCGCGGGGATCGAGAAGGACAGCATGGCCCTGGTGTCCGCGATCCGGTCGTCCGGCGGGCGGTGACCGTGGACGGGGACAACCTCTGCCACACCCCCACCACCTACCGGATCCTGCGTCTGGAGTACCTGCTCGGGCTGCTGGTGGCAGCGGGATTCTTCCTCGCCCACCTCGACGAGGTGCGCTGGTGGGTCGCCGTCGTCCTCTTCGGCTACGTGGACCTCATCGGCTATCTGCCCGGCGCGATCGCCTACCGCCGCAGCCCCGACAAACGGATCTCCCGGATCTACTACGTGCTCTACAACACCATGCACAGCCTGAGCGTGCAGGGCGCGGTCCTCGGCGCCTGGGTCCTGGTGTACGGCTGGGAGTGGGCGCTGCTGGTCCTGCCCATCCATCTGTTCGCGGACCGCGCGTTGTTCGGCAACTTCACCAAGTCGTTCACCGTGTCCTTCGAGCCGCTCCCCCACCCTTCCGTCCAGTCCGCGCTACGGGACTTCGCCACCGTCCCCTGGTACCGGGCGGCAGCCCGATGAGCCCCGGCCCCCTCCCCCAGCCGCCCGGTGCCCGGACGGCACCGACGGACGCGGAGGCGTACGAGATGCTGCGCCGCCACGGCAGCCACAGCAGCGCGTTCCTCGCGTTGAACAGCGACAACCGCCGCTTCCACACGGACGGCGTCGACGGATTCATCCCGTACCGGCGAGGCGGACGACGGCACCTGTTCCAACTGGGCGGGCCGGTCTGCGCGGCCGAGGACCAGGAACGACTGCTGGCCGCGCTGCTCGCACGGGCGCGGAGCGAAGGACGCCGGGTCACCGCCCTGCAGCTGTCCCGCGAAGGGGCCGAACTGCACGCCCGGCACGGCTTCGTCGTCAACCAGCTCGGCGCCTCGTTCAGCATCGCGCTGGACGGGTACGGCCTGGGCGGCCGGCGCATGGTCAAGGTGCGCAACATGGTCAACCGGGCCCGCAGGGAGGGTGTGACCGCGACGGAGCTACGGGCGGGTGAGCGGGACGGCGACGCGGTCGCCGCGGCCCTCGACCGGGTGGACGCCGCCTGGCTGCGGGCCAAGGGACGCCACGTCAAGGAACTGGAATTCCTCATCGGCGAACGCGGCGGTCCCGGCGCACCGCACAGGCGCCTGTTCACCGCCGTTCATGAGGGGCGGACCGTCGGCTACGTCTCCTACTCGCCCGTCTTCGGTGAGCGGGCCGGCTGGCTGTACGACCTGACCCGGCGGCTGCCGGACGCACCGCCCGGCACGGTGGAGCTGATGTTCGCCACCGCTCTGCGCCGGTTCCAGGAGGAAGGGTGCGGCTGGCTGCACCTCGGGTTCACCCCGTTCGTCCAGCTGCGGCCGGACACCGCCGCGCCCGGTCCGACCAGCCGCGCGCTGCACCGCTGTGTGGAACTGCTGGGAGCCAGGGGGCAGGCCCTGTATCCGGCCGTGGCCCAGGAGTCCTTCAAGCTCAAATGGCGCCCGCAGCTGATCGAGCCGGAGTACCTGGCGTTCCAGGGCGGTGTGAGTCCCGGCGCCGTATGGGAGCTGATGCGCCTCACCAGGACGGTCTGAGCGCCCGGCCATGCGTGAACAGGGCGTGGCGCACATCCCCGTGAACCCTCTCGACCTCTCCATTCCCTCGACTCCTCGACCCGTAGAAAGGCTGAGATGACCACATCCCTTGCGAAGGTCCCCGTAGAAGCCGACCGGCACCTCGCCCCGGGCCTGCTGGAAGGCGCGCTGCACACCGATCTGACGCCGGAAGGCTGCGATCTGGGCTATTGGTTCCGTGCTGTGCCGGAGGGCACTCTCGGCGGCGATCCGATGGGCCGCTCGGCGGACGTGGCGGTGCCGGACCACATGATGGAGGACGGACCGCTGCGGCAGGCCGTCATGCAGGAGCTGGCCTTCCGCTCGATGGCGGAGGAGAAGGCGGCACGCGCGATTTCCTTCCTGGTCGCCTACGCCCCCGACCTCGCCGGGATGGACTTCTACAGCACCCAGCTGATGGACGAAGCCCGTCACGCGTACGCCTTCCGCGGCCATCTGCTCGAACTGGGCACGCCGGAAGACCGGTTGGAAGCCACCATGGAGTCGCTCGCCGGAGCCGACCGGGACGCGGTCCTGACGCCTCTGGAGGAGTTCGGCCTGTCCGTCCTGGAGAAGGACCGGGACTACATCGGCGGTGTGATCACCCTGACCGTCCTGGTCGAAGGGGTCCTCGCGCCCACGGCCGAGCTGAGCGAACGCAAGTGGCGGCCCTTCGACCCGCCCGCCGCCGAGATCGAGCGGGCGGCGGGGATCGACGAGATCCGGCATCTGTCGGTGGGCAGCACGATCGTCCGGCGCCACCTGCGACGGCATCCCGAGGAGCTCGACCGGATCAGGGAGCTGGTCGGGCGCGGCAACGAGCTGTGGTCCCGGCTGCCGGTGCAGGAGCTGACGTACCGGCGCGAGCAGCTCTACCAGCAGGGTCTGGAGCAGCATCGCGACCTCGCCGGCGACTACGAGCTGTGGCCCGGTCGCCGTCTGGTCGACACCACCGCCGAGGAGCGGATGCTGGCCGCCGCCGAGTGGGCGCGTACGACACAGGAATCGCGGCTCGCCGACATGGGTCTGGCTCCGTGAACGCCGATTCCGCGAATTCGGAGAAGGAAAGGGTCGGTGGAACGCCGATGACCGACAGCCCCGCAGTCAGCACCTCGTCGGACAGCTCCGGCACGGTGGACGAGGACTTCCGTGAACTGACCGGCCGCATCCAGGACGCCGGGCTCATGCGGCCCCGCAAGGGCCGGTACGCGGCCCGGATCGCCGTGGTCTGGCTGATGAACGCCGTCGGCTGGGCCGCGCTCGTGCTCTGCCGTGGTGTCTGGTGGCAGGTGGCCGTGGTGGCGGTCTGGCTCGCCGTCTGGCACGGCCAGCTCGCCTTCGTGGTGCACGACGCCGGACACCGGCAGATCACCCGGTCCCGGAAGGTCATCCAGGTGCTCGGGCTGATCCACGGGAATCTGATGCTGGGGGTGTGCTTCGGCTGGTGGGTGCAGCACCACAACCGGCATCACAACCATCCCAACCATCTGGAGCTCGATCCGGACATCCTGCGCCGCGTGGCGGTCTTCGCGCCGGAACAGGCGCAGGACCGGAAGGGATTCGCCCGCTTCCTCGCCGCCAACCAGCGCTATCTGTTCTTCCCCTTGCTGGGCCTCGAGGCCGTCGTCCTGCGGATCGCCGGGATCATCGCCCTGCGCCGCAGGGCCATCCGCCGGCCCCTCCTCGAAGGCGGGCTGATGGCCCTGCACGCGGTGCTGTTCTTCGGCGCCGTCTTCCTGATCCTTCCGTGGCCGACCGCGCTGCTGTTCCTGGCGGTGCACCAGGGCCTGCTCGGCTATCTGCTCGGACTGGGCTTCGCCATCAACCACAAGGGGCTCCCGACCCGGGTGGGGAAGGAGTGGAGCTGGCTGGAACGACAGGTACTCACCGCGCGTACGCTGCCCACGGGTCTTGTCGGAGACTTCTTCTTCGGCGGCCTGAACTACCAGATCGAGCACCATCTCTTCCCCGGAATGCCGCGGGCCGCCCTGCGGCACGCGTACCCCATCGTCAAGGAGTTCTGTACGGAACGGGAGATTCCTTACGTCGAGACCGGGGTGCTGGAGTCGTACTGGGACCTCGCGCGCCACCTCGGTGCGGCGAGCCAGGTCCTGCGCGAGAAGGCCGCCACGGCCTGACGGCTCGCACCCCCTCCCCGCCACCGCCTGTGCCCCGGCAGCCCGTCGGGGCACAGGCACGCACGCACGAACCGGTTGCCCGGTCCTACCGGTTCGCGGCGGCGTCCAGGATCGTGGTGAGCTGGCTCCGCAGCGTTCCCAGATGGGGGGCAAAGGCCCCGGCCATGGCGGCCGAGCCGACGGTGAACGCGTCGACTCCGGCTGCTGCCAATTCGGCTATCTGCTCGGGGTTGTCGATACTGCCCGCGACGACGAGGCGGCCGGACGTCGCCTTGCGGGCACTGTGCACGAGGTCCAGAGGTGGTGCGTCGGTTGCGCGGTAGGCGAGCAGGTCGACGCCGGCGCAACCGGCTTCTTCGAACCGCCGGCAGTCTTCGGCCACGTCGTCCGCGGTGCCGCCGAGCCTCGTGGGGTGGCCTGTCGGCGTGCCGGGAAAGGGCAGGTAGGAGATTCCCGTGCCATCGACCAGCTCGAGCGTCTCCGTCGCCCAGGTCCCGCCCATGAGGCAGTCGACGCCGAGGTCGACGGCCATGCGTGCCGAGTCAAGAGCACGTTCCCGGCTCGTACTGACCACCTCCAGGTAGCTGGTGGCGCCGGTGTCCTTGATGCGGCGATGCAAGGAAGCGAGGGTGTCGTTGTCCACGCCGACGTCCTTGAAGCCGACATGTCGCAGGTCCAGGTCCGCCAGGCTGTCGATCAGACTGAGGCAGTCGCGCACGGTCCGGTCGTCGCGAGTGAGCATGAAGATGAAATCCATGGGGCTTTCCTCAAGGGCAGATGGCGAAAGCTCGGCCGGGAAACCGGAACCTTCCTTGGTCTTGATCCGCGCCCGCCTGAAAATGGACGGATGGGTCCACACGGCTGCGGCCGGGGCACGGTTCCCGCAGTGCGGTCGGTGGACCGCTTTGCGCTGTCACCTCATACCCGTCATCGTGCGGGCGTGATGGAGCGCCGTGAGGAGGCTGGTGTGGTCGGCGACGCCCCGGCCCGCGATGTCGAATGCGGTGCCGTGGTCCACGCTGGTGCGTACGAACGGCAGCCCGATGGTGATGTTGACCCCGTTTTCCCATCCGAGGTACTTCACCGGGATGAGTCCCTGATCGTGGTACTGCGCCACCACGGCGTCGAACTCGCCCTTGCGGGCGCGCAGGAACACGGTGTCGGCGGGCCATGGACCGCTGGCGTCGATTCCTTCCGCCCGTGCTGATCGCACGGCGGGGGCGATGATGTCGAGTTCTTCCCGGCCCATCAAGCCCTCTTCACCGGCGTGCGGATTCAGACCGGCCACGGCAATCCTGGGCTCGGCGATACCGGCTCTGCGGAGGGCTTCACAGGTGAGCCGAAGCGTCCGCTGCTGGGCGTCCATGGTGATTCCGTCGAGCGCGTCGCGAAGCGACTGGTGGATCGTGACCAGCACCACGCGCAGAACGTCGTTGGCCATCATCATGGCGTACTCGCGGGTGCCGCTCAGGTCGGCCAGTATTTCCGTGTGGCCGGGGTGGGGAACTCCGGCCAGACGCAGTGCGGCCTTGTTGATGGGGGCGGTGACGAGTGCGGCGATCCGGTTGGCGAGGGCGAGTTCCACGCCCTTGGCGACGTATTGGTACGCCGCTCGGCCCGCTCGGCCGTCGATCCGTCCCCACGGCAGATCGTCCGGCAGCGTCGTCTCGGACAGTACTTGCACGAGGCCTGGGGCCGGAACGAAGTCCTCGATCAAGGCAATGGTGCGGATCGGCACATCGAGGCCGGTTGCTGCAGCGGCGCGGCGGAGCACTCCGCAGTCGCCCACGACAAGGACGGGGACGTCGCAGCGCTTGTCGGTGACGAGCTTGAGAATGATCTCTGGGCCGATGCCTGTGGGATCACCCATGGTGATTGCTATCGGGCGCACGTGTCGCTCCTGGTGAGGAATCTGGCCGACAGGGTGTCGAGACGAATCAGGACGTCTGGTCGATGCGATCGAGTGCGGTGACCGTCCGCTCGTTGCGCACATTGCCGGTGTTGACCGTGGTGGCCGGCTCCAGCAGCAGAACCTCGCAGTCCTCTTCCGCCACAGGACAGTGCTCCGTGCCGTGCGGCACGATCAGGAACTCTCCGGGGTTCACGACGATGTCTCCGTCCCGCAGCCGCATGCGCAGCCTGCCGCGCACCACAAGGAAGAGCTCGTCCTCGACCTCATGGTGATGCCACACGAACTCACCGCTGAACTTCGCGAGCTTGACTTCCATGCCGCCCACGACACCGGCCACCCGAGGACTCCAGGTGTCACTGAACGACGCGAAGCCCTCGGCAATATTGATCTTCTGCATGCCGGACCTCTCCTTGATGTGCCAGGTTTCATCAATTTCCCGCAACGCGACGCGCAAGTAAATCGATCATTACTCACACCATGTGTGAGCGGAACTCACAGAGGCATGGGCGCGCTCGAACCGCGACGAGCACCCGTACGTGCCGTCGTGCATGACACTGCTACCGGCCCGTGGGTTCAACCCCTTCACACCGGGCGTCATGGACGATCCGTATCCCGCCTACCGCGAACTGCGCGACAAGGACCCCGTCCATTTCAGCGAGGAAACCGGGCTGTACTTCCTCTCGCGTTACGAGGATGTCGCCGGCCTGGGAAGGGATTCCCGCAGACTCGTCCGCGGCAGCTCCGTGACGGGGCTTTTCACGGCGCACCGGGGCACCGCCCTGTACCGGATTCTCGGCGACAACATCTTCGGCCTGGACGAGCCGGACCACGGCCGGCTGAAGAGGCTCATCACGAAGACCTTCGTCCGCTCCCGGGTGGAGCGGCTGGCTCCCCGGATCGGGGAGATCTGCGGCCGGTTGATCGACGAGGCGGAACTCGACCCGTCGGGTGGATGGTTCGACCTCATCGGGACGCTCGGCTATCCCCTGCCCTTCCAGGTCATCTGCGAGCTGCTCGGCATCTCGTCGGAGGACCGCGAGCCGTTCCTCCGCTGGACGAGGAAGGTGCTTCCGGTCGTCGACCCCTTCCCCACCGACGAGCAGACCAAGCTGGCCATCGACGGCTGCGGGGGCTTCGAGGGCTACTTCACCGCGGTCGTCGGCGAACGACGACGCATGCTCGCCGCGGGACGGGAACTGCCGCAGGGCCTCATCAGCGACCTGGTCGTCGCCGCGCAGGAGGAAGGCGAACGGCTGACGGAGGACGAGCTGATCTCGCTCTGCTTCACCGTACTGGTCGCGGGCTTCGAGAACGTCACCAACCTGATCAGCAATACGATGCGCGCCCTCTCCGAGAATCCTGCCCAGGCAGCGGCCCTGCGCGCGGATCCGCAGCTGCTGGACAACCTGCCCGACGAGGCACTTCGCTACTACAGCACCACCCAGTACAACGCCCGGCAGGCCGCCGACGACCTGCACCTGCGGGGCGTGACGATCCCGCGGGGCGCCGGCGTCATCCTGCTGCGCGGCGCGGCGAATCGCGACGACCGGCAGTTCCCCGAACCGGACCGCTTCTTGCTGCACCGTGCCAACAGCGCCACGCACGTCGGCTTCGGTGAGGGAGCCACCCTGTGCACGGTGCCGCCCTGGCCAGGCTGGAAGTGCGCGTGGTCTTCCGTGAACTGTTCAGGAGATTCGGGTCGTTCACCGTCAGCCACTTCGAACCCGGTCCGACGAAGCTCTTCTGGGGACCCCGGGCAATGGAGGTCGAGTACGCCCCGGACGGTGCGTCCGTCCAGTGAGCCGCTCGGCGCGGAAAGGGCCACGGCCGGTGAACCCCTGGGCCGGCCCGTCCGTGCATGCGGTACGGCTTCCGGAAGGAGCACTGCCCATGCCCTTGGACGACGTGACCGACCTGTCGGCGGACGACCCGGCCCTGCGCCGGGACCCCTACCCGCGCTACGCCCGGCTGCGTGCGACAGCCCCCTTGGTGCCCGCGGTGGTCAGGGGGCTGCCGGGCTGGCTGGCCACCGGGCACGACACCGTCCAGCGGCTGCTGGCCGATCAGCGGCTGAGCATGGACCGGTCCAAGGCCGCCCCGCACCTGCGTGAGCTGGCGCCCTGGGTGTTCGCGACGTCCGTCTCGGGGCTGTCGCGGAACATGCTGCTGTCCGACGCGCCGGATCACACGCGGCTGCGCCGGCCGGTGAGCCGCGCCTTCACGCCACGTCGTGTCGAGGAGTTGCGGCCGTGGACCGAGGACGTGTGCCGCGGCCTCATCGACCGCTTCCGGCATCGGGGGCAGGCAGAACTCGTCGAGGAGTTCGCCGTCGAACTGCCCCTCCAGGTCATCTCGGAACTCCTCGGTGTGCCCGAGAAATCACGGCACGACTTCCGGACCTGGTCCGTCACGGCGGCGTCGGAGCCCGACGACCCCCGAGAGGCACTGGCCGCCTACCGCGAGATCAGCGCGTTCCTCTCCGGCCTCATCACGAGCAAGCGCAAGGCCCTCGCCCTCGGCAACGGCGGCACCGACCTGCTCAGCGCGGTGATCGCCGCCCAGAACGGCACCGACGCCCTCGACGACGACGAACTGCGTTCCATGGCGTTCCTGCTGCTCCTGGCAGGCCATGAAACCACCGCGAACGTGATCGGCAACTCCGTACTGGCCCTGCTGCGCCATCCGGACCGCCTCGCGGAGCTACGTGACGACCCGTCCGCCACGGCGGCCGCCGTCGAGGAGCTCCTGCGGTACGACAGCGTGGTGGCCGTGGCCAACGTCCGTTTCGCCACCGAGGAGATCAGGATGGGCGACGCGGTCGTGGCGCCCGGGGACGCCGTCCTGATCGGCACCGCCGCGACCGGACGCGACCCGGCCGTGTTCGACGACCCCGACACACTCGACTTCCACCGCCCGAGCACCCGACAGCACCTCGGTTTCGGACACGGCATCCACTACTGCCTCGGCGCCCCGCTGGCCAGGATGGAGCTCTCCGTCGCGCTCCCCGCCCTCCTCCGCGCGTGCGACAACCTGACGCTCGCGGTGCCCGAGGAGCAACTCGTATGGCGGCGCAGCCCCAATGTGCGTGGCGTCAAGCAGCTCCCCGTGACCTTCACCCCGGGCGGGGAGCAGGCCCGGGGAGCGGCGTGACCGCCACGCACCGGCGGCCGGCGCGGACCGCGGTGAAGGCCCCGTCCTGCCGTGTGCGCCGGTTCATCCACTCAGGGTGCGGAACGCCCTGTCGTGCCAGAGCAACGGCTGCCCGTCGCCGTTCACGTCCACCGCCACCACGCGTCCGACGACCGCGTGATGGTCCCCGTATCGGCGTACGTCCTCGACCAGGCACACCGACCAGGCGAGGGCGTCGGTGAACACCGGAAGGCCCAGCACATGCCGGACGTCGGTGCCGGCGAAGCGGCTCGCGGGCGGCACGGAAGGGTTGGCGAAGGTCTCGGCCGTGGGGCGCTGGCGCTCACTCAGGAGGTTGACGGCGAAGGCTCCCTGGTCGCGCAGGGCGGCCAGGGTGCGCGCACCGCTGCGCAGACAGGCGAGGAGCAGCGGCGGCCGGGCGGACAGGGATGTCAGCGCGGACACCGTCATCCCGACGGGACGGCCGGTGCCGTCCAGGGCGGTGACGACGGTGACACCCGCGGCGAGTCTGGCGTAGAGACCGAGACAGCGCACCGTGTCGGGACCGGGCTCGTCCCGCAGCGTGTCCCATCCCGCGGCGGCGGGACGGGACGGCCCGGTGGGCCGCTGTGCCGGGGCGAGGGTGAGGTCAGCCATGCGCGGATACGGAGACGGGTACGGCGGCGGAGGCGGCGTCGGCGAGCTCGGCCGGCGTGGGCGTGACCTTGCCGAGCAGTCCGCGCAGGATCCTCTCGATGTTGCTGCGCAGGGTCGATTCGGCCACCGGGTCGAGCATCTCGGCCAGGGTGGGAATGCCCAGGTCGAACGCGGCGTCGAAGGTCACCGTCGTGCCGTCCGTACCGGACTCGCACCGCCACGTGCCCTCGAACACCTCGAAGTCGCCGCTGAGTTGGGTGAAGCCGATGGTCAGGGTCTCGGGAAAGAAGGCGTCCCGCTCCGACCAGCGCATCAGACCGTTACGGAAGCGTACGGTCCAGTCCGACACCACCGTGCCGTCCGCATGGGGCGGATGGACCACGACCTCGCGGACGGTTTCGGTGACTTCCGGGTACTGGCGGAAATCGCGGATCCGCCGGTAGGCGGTCTCGGGGTCGATGTCGTGAGCGGTCAGCCGTACGGTCACCTGACGCATGTGGGGGTTCCTTACGTTGTTGGTGGGTTGTTTCCGGTCACTCGTAGGATCGGGAGACCCAGGGATGCCGGGTGTGGCTGTGGGGTTCCAGCCCAGTG
>NZ_JBEPDM010000079.1:0-19242 GCF_040300305.1 Streptomyces sp. NPDC000410 | reverse complement strand
TTTGAGGCGCGGGGTCCGGGGCAGCGCCCCGGCGGGGGTCCGGGGGCGGAGCCCCCGCAGACGGGGTCTGGGGCGGAGCCCCGGTTTCGGGATGGGGGTACTCCCCCTGGCTTCGCCGGGGGTACCCCCACCCAGGCGAAGCTCTGGGGGAGGGCGGGTAGGGGAGCAGTATCGATTTGCGGCTCCGCCGCGTGGCCCGCCCCAGGCGCCCGCCCCGGCCGCGTCGCGCACACCCCTCCGCCGCAGCGACCCACCCCCTACCCTCAAAGGGACACCAACCCGAGGACCCCACCCGTGGCCGGACGCTTCACCCCCCGCCCCACCTCCACCTCCACCCGCACCACCACGCGCGGCGGCGAGGTGCCCGTCCCCGCGCCCAGGACCACGTCGACGGCCCCCCGCGGTGGGCAGCGGCGCCGCTACGCCCCGCCCGGCCCCCTCGACCTCGGTCTCGTCCTGGGCCCGCTGCGACGCGGACCCGCCGACCCCACCTTCCGTACGACGCCGGACGGCGACGTGTGGCGCGCCACCCGCACCCCCGCCGGCCCCGGCACCCTCCGCGTGACCGCACGGGACGGCGCCGTGCACGCCGAAGCGTGGGGCCCCGGTGCCGAGTGGCTGCTGGAGCAACTCCCGGCGCTGCTCGGCGACTCGGACGACCCGGCGGCCTTCGAGCCCCGCCACCGCCTCCTCGCGGAGACACACCGCCGCCGCCCGGGGCTGCGCCTCACCCGCACGGGCCTGGTCATGGAGTCCCTGATCCCGTCGATCCTGGAGCAGAAGGTCACCACCGACGAGGCCTACCGCGCCTGGCGGCTCCTGGTCCGGAAGTACGGGGAGCCGGCGCCGGGCCCCTCCGCCGGCGCGCCCGAGCGGATGTACGTCATGCCGGACGCCCGCACCTGGGCGCTGATCCCGTCCTGGGAGTGGCACCGCTCCGGCGTCGACAACAAGCGCGCCTCGACGATCCTGCGCGCGGCCAGGGTGGCCCGCCGTCTGGAGGAGGCGGCGGCCATGGAGCCCGAGCAGGCGCAGCAGCGCCTGGAGCTGATCCCCGGCATCGGCCCCTGGACCTCCGCCGAGACGGTCCAGCGCAGCAACGGCGCCCCCGACACCGTCACCACCGGCGATCTGCATCTCCCGGGGATCGTCGGCTACGCCCTCGCGGGCGACCGCGACACCGACGACGCCGCGATGCTCGCGCTCCTGGAGCCGTACGCGGGCCAGCGCCACCGCGCCGCCCGCCTGATCCTCCTCAGCGGCCGCACACCCCCGCGCCGCAAGCCCAAGATGCCACGCGTCAACATCGCCGAACTCTGACTCCGCCCGGTCCCCGGGGACCCCCGGCCCAGCCCCGGAAACCCCAGCCCGGTCCGCAGGACCGCCGACCCGGCCCGCGCCGTCGGCCGGTCCCGGGCCCTGTCCGGGCCCCCGGGACCCCGCGCCCCCAGGGCCCACCGGTCACCGCACCTCGATGAACGCCTCCGCCTCCCGCACCGCCCGCTTCCTCGGCGCACCCGCGGCCCGCCCCACAGCCACGGCCCCCATCGGGTCCCAGCTCTCCGGCAGCCCCAGCACCTCCCGCACGACCTCGCGGCAGAACATCGTCGAGGACACCCACGCCGACCCGAGCCGCTCACCGGCCAGTGCCACCAGGAAGTTCTGTACGCCGGCGCCCGCCGCGACCACGAACATCTCGCGCTCCGCCGCATCCCGCCGGGCGTCGCCGTACACATGCGCGCCGTCCGCCACCAGACACGGCACCACCAGACAGGGCGCGTTCCGCAGGACATCGCCCCGGCGCACCCGCTTCGCGACGGACTCCTCGGACTTGCCGTCGCGCCGCAGATCCGCGATCCACGCGTCCCGCATCGCGTCCAGCAGCCGCACCCGTGACTCATCGGACTCCAGCAGGACGAACCGCCACGGCGTCGTGTGATGCGGCGCGGGCGCGGTGATCGCCGCGGCGACCGCGCGCCGTACGGCCCCCGGATCGACCGGTTCGTCCGTGAACTCCCGCACCGTACGCCGCAGCGTCACCGCTTCCCGTACGGCCTCCGACGTGCCGAGCCGGAACATGTCGTCCGCGGCCTGACGCACCAGCGCCCGCGCACCGCCCCCGCCGTCCCCGCTGCGCTCGCCGTCCCAGCCGTCCCCCCGCGCCACCACGTGGGCCAGCCCGCGCACCACTGCCACCGGCAGCCCGGCAGCTTTCCCCTTGACCAGGTCACCGGCGGCGGCCAGCTCGTCCGCGGTCGCCACGACGGTCGCGCTCAGCGGGTTCCCGTACGCGTCGACACCGCCCCGCAGATCGTCGAGGACACGCACCCCGGCCGCCCCGATCGCGACATCGGTGAGCCCGGCGCGCCAGGGCCTCCCGAAGGTGTCCGTGACGATCACGCCCACGTCCACGCCGAGCGTGTCCCGCAGCCCCTCGCGGATCCGGGCCGCCGACGCGTCGGGGTCCTCGGGCAGCAACAGCACCGTCCCCGCAGGGGTGTTGGAGGCGTCCACTCCGGCCGCAGCCATGACGAGCCCCTGCCGGTTCTCGACGATGCGGAGGGTGCCGCGGCGCGCCACGACCCGTACCGTCTCCGCGTCGATCGCCGCCTCGCGGTCGTCGGCGGTGACGATCCGCCCCTCCGCCTTGCTCACGATCTTCGACGTGACGAGCAGGACGTCCCCGTCCACCAGCCCCGGCTCCGTCGCCGCGATCAGCTTGGCGATGTCGTCGCCCTGCCGGACCTCGGGCAGCCCGGGCAGCGCCCACACCCGGTACGACGGCGGCGTCACGCCCGTACCTCTTCCGCGAGGGCCAGCGCCGCACGCGCCATGGCGGCCGTCGCGTCGACGTCGGTCATCATCAGCGGCACGGCCCGGCACCGGATCCCCGCGGCCTCGACCTCCGCCACCGCGCCCGCGTCCACGGTGTCGACGAGCCAGCCGTCCAGCAGCCCCGAGCCGTAGTGCTTCGCCACGGCCGCCGCGCTCGACTCCACACCGACCGCCGCCAGCACCTTGTCGGCCATGCCGCGCACCGGCGCGTCCCCGACGATGGGGGAGAGGCCGACCACCGGAACGCCCGCCTCCGCGATGGCCTCCCGGATGCCCGGCACCGCGAGGATCGTCCCCACGCTCACCACCGGGTTGGACGGCGGGAACAGCACCACGTCCGCCTCGGAGATCGCCTCCAGCACGCCCGGCGCGGGCTTGGCCTGCTCGGCCCCCACGGGCACGACCGCGTGCGCGTCGACGGAGGCACGCAGCTTCACCCAGTACTCCTGGAAGTGGATCGCCTTGCGCTCGCCGTCCACCTCGACGGCGACATGCGTCTCCACCCGGTCGTCGGACATCGGCAGCAGCCGCACCCCGGGCTGCCACCGCGCGCACAGCGCCTCGGTGACGGCGCTCAGCGGGTAGCCCGCGCCCAGCATCTGCGTACGGACGATGTGGGTGGCGAAGTCACGGTCGCCGAGCCCGAACCACTCCGGCCCGACGCCGTACGCCGCGAGCTCGCTCTTGACCTGGAAGGTCTCGTCCGTACGTCCCCAGCCCTGCTCCTCGTCGATGCCACCGCCGAGCGTGTACATCACCGTGTCGAGGTCGGGGCAGACCTTCAGCCCGAACAGATGGATGTCGTCACCGGTATTGCCGATGACCGTGATGTCGGCTTCGGGAGCGGCCGCTTTGAGGCCACGCAGGAAACGAGCACCGCCGATGCCGCCGGCCAGAACCACAATGCGCATGAGAACAGTCTCTCAGCCGAAGGCTGTTCGTATGAGGGGTGGTGGGTGGGGCGACGGGAGGGCGTCTCAGGCAGGTACGACATCCTGCTGGGCCGGGGAGCAGGTCGAGGCGTGCATCGGCATCTCGGTCAGGCCCGGGTAGTAGACATGCAGGCTGACGGCGGGTTCGAGCGAGTCGTTGACGACCTCGTGCGCGTATCCGGGCGCGAAGGCGCGCTGGGCGCCGGCGGACAGGGTCCGCGAGTCCGAGGTCGTACGCTCCGTCAACTCGCCTTCGAGGACGGTCAGTACGCCGGAGGACGGGCCGTGGTCGTGCAGGCCGCTGCCCTGGCCGGGGACCCAGGAGAGCAGCCAGACCTCGTAGCCGGGGCCGGTGCGCAGCCGGTGGTACCAGCGGGCGGTGGCGTCGTACTGGACGAGATGGGCCCACTGGGTGCGGTCGGCGGCGATGGAGCGGGCGAGGCCGACGAATTCGGCGACGGTCGCGGGGTGCTCGCGGGCGGGCTGGAGGAGGTGCTGGACCTCGAGGATGTCGCCGGCGATCTGGAGGTCGCTGTCGCTGCTGTTCATGGTGCGGTGGTTCCTCGGCAGAGAAGAAGGATCAGTGCTGGGGTGTCGCGAATCTCCGCCGACGGCGGAGGAGGGGAAGCCGGAGCGCTAGGGCATCAACAGCTGGAACAGCAACAGCAACAGCGCGCCTGGACAGCGCGGCGGGACCCACGGGCGTGGGTCGCGGAGGGCGCTGTGGTCGCTGGCATGCCTCCCAAGGTGGCGAAGACGGTCCCAGATGTCAACCCAATGCCCGATTTGGCGGTAATGTTTCACCTCATCCGGTTACTCCGGTCGGAGAAAGGTTTGTGCAGCCGCGAGGGCGGAGACATCGCGCAGCAACCGTGCTCTTAAACGCCGTTGTGCGCTCGTGATCGGACTGTGATCCGGATCGCTTGTGTGGCTGGATCGCAACAAGATCGAACCGCGCGACGTCCTTCCTCGTGAGGACCGGTGAACGCCGGTGCCGGACCGAGGGGGAGTGGGGGTACGGCCAGGCCGGTGGCATGTGTCAGGTTTTTGGTGATTTGAACACTTTCCGCATAGCCTTGGTTCCGCAGAGTGAATACCGGGCCCAATAGCAGATCTCGGCTTGACTCGCTCGGATCCACACACTTGTAATTTCACTCGTGTCGTTCGGCCGAAATCGGTAGCGGCTACGCATCACGGGGACGAAAAGACAGACGAGGGGCGCACATGACCGAGCTGTTCCAACAACTGCTGGTCGAGGACGCGGACGAGGAACTCGGCTGGCAGGAGCGCGCGTTGTGCGCCCAGACCGACCCCGAGTCCTTCTTCCCCGAGAAGGGCGGTTCCACCCGTGAGGCCAAGAAGGTCTGCCTCGCCTGTGAAGTCCGCTCCGAGTGCCTCGAGTACGCCCTCGCCAACGACGAGCGATTCGGTATCTGGGGCGGCCTGTCCGAGCGCGAGCGCCGCCGCCTGAAGAAGGCCGCTGTCTGACCAGGCTGTCTGACCAGGCTGTCCGACCACGCCGTCCGACGACGGCATCCGGCCACGGCGTCCGGCCACGCCACCCGGCTGCTCTCTTTGAGCACGCTGTCCGACCAAACAGCACACACCTGTACGTAAGAACGGTCCGTTGCCCCGGCTCTGTCCACAGGCGGCGGACCGTCCCCATGTCAGCCGTTAGTGTGGGGCCCCGTCCCAGACGCTCCAGCGCCCCTCGCGGGGCGACCCGGCCGGAGGGCCCGTACCTCGATGTCCGCCACCACTGACGCGTTTCTTCCCGCCCAAGCCCCCGAGTTCCCGCGCCACGTCGTCACCGCCGTACTCGTCTCCCACGACGGTGCCCGCTGGCTGCCGGACGCGCTCGCCGGGCTGCTCGGCCAGGAACGCCCCGTACAGAACGCCGTCGCGGCGGACACCGGCAGTGCGGACGACTCCGCGCGCCTGGTCACCGAAGCGTTCGGCGCCGACCGGGTCCTGCACCTCGCCCGGCGCACCGGATTCGGCGCCGCCGTCGAGGAGGCCGCCCGCACCGCCGGCGTGCTCACCCCCGACGACCTGCCCTATCTGAAGCGGCCCAGCGGCTGGGACCCGGTGAGCAGGACCTGGCGCGACGACGCGTACGACATGCCGGAACTGCCCCACGGCGAACCGGTCCAGTGGCTCTGGCTGCTCCACGACGACTGCGCCCCCGCACCCGACGCCCTCCACGAACTCCTGCGCGTCGCCGACTCCGACGAACACGCCGCCGTCATCGGCCCCAAGCTGCGCGGCTGGTACGACCGCAAGCAGCTCCTCGAAACCGGCGTCTCCATCGCCAACAGCGGCCGCCGCTGGACCGGACTCGACCGCCGCGAGCAGGACCAGGGCCAGCACGACCAGGTCCGCTCCGTCCTCTCCGTCTCCTCCGCCGGCATGCTCGTCCGCCGCGACGTCTTCGAGCAGCTCGGCGGCTTCGACCGGCGCCTGCCCCTCATGCGCGACGACGTCGACCTGTGCTGGCGCGCCCACGCCGCCGGACACCGCGTCCTCGTCGCCCCCGACGCCGTCCTGCGCCACGCCGAGGCCGCCGCCCGCGAGCGCCGCACCGTCGACTGCGCGGGCCGCTCGGTCGCCAGCCCCCACCGCGTCGACAAGGCCGGCGCCGTCTACACACTGCTCGCCAACGCCCGTGGCCGCGCGCTCCCCTACGTACTGCTCCGCCTCGTCATCGGCACCCTGCTGCGCACCCTCGCCTATCTCGTCGGCAAGGCACCGGGCCAGGCCGTCGACGAGGTCATGGGCCTGTCCAAGACGCTCCTGCGGCCCGAGCGGATCCTCGCCGCCCGCCGCAAACGGGGAAAGCCGGCCGTCGAGGCGGGCGAACTGCGACCGCTCTTCCCGCCGCCCGGCGCCACCGTGCGCGCCACGGTCGAACAGATCGCGAGCAGCCTCGGAGCCGGCCGGGACTCCGACTCCGGCGGTTCCCGCCACGGAGTCGTCGAATCAGGACCCGGCGGTGACGACGCCGACTATCTGGAGATCGAGCAGTTCGCCAGGCTCAAGCGGATCGCCCGCAAGCCGGGCCCCGTGCTGTTCGCGATCCTGCTGATCGTCTCGCTCGTCGCCTGCCGCGGACTGCTCGGCGGCGGCTCCCTCGCGGGCGGCGCGCTGCTCCCGGCACCCTCCGACGTGTCCGACCTCTGGGGGCGGTACGCGGACAGCTGGCACCCCCTCGGCACCGGCGGCACCCAGAGCGCACCCCCCTACCTGGCCGTGCTGGCAGTCCTCTCCGGGCTGTTCCTCGGCTCCACCGGCCTCGCGCTCACCGTGCTGATGGTCTGCTCGGTCCCGCTCGCCGGGGTCACGGCGTACTTCGCCTCCCGGCCGCTCGTCGAATCCCGGCTGCTGCGCGCCTGGGCGAGCGTCGCGTACGCCTTCCTGCCCGCCGCCACCGGCGCCCTGGCCACCGGCCGGCTCGGCACCGCCGTCCTCGCCATCGTGCTGCCGCTGATCGCCCGCGCGGCGATGGCCGCGTACGGAGCCGGGCGGGCGGACGGCGGGCGCGGCAGCTGGCGCGCCACCTGGGCGTACACCCTGCTGCTGACGTTCACGATGGCCTTCACCCCGATCGTGTGGCCGCTCGCGCTCGTCCTCGGCGTCGCCGCCCTCGTGCTGCGGCGCGACGACATCACCGCGTACGCACTGCGCGTCCTCGCCGTCGTCGGCACCCCGCTGCTGATCCTCGCGCCCTGGTCGCTGTCCCTGCTGACCGGCCCGTCCGGCTTCTTCCGCGAAGCGGGCCTGGAGTTCGGTACGGGAGCGGCCTCCGCGCTCGATCTGCTCGGCATCAGCCCCGGTGGCCCGAAGGCGCTGGGCGGGCTCGTGCTCATCGGCGTCGTCCTCGCGGCGCTGGCCGCCCTGCTGCGCGGCGAGCGGCAGGGCGCGATCCGTTCGGCCTGGGCCGTCGCGCTCGTCGCCCTCGTCCTCGCGGCCCTGACCAACGGCTCCGGCTGGGCCGGACCGGCCACCCTCGTCTACGGCATCGCACTGATCGCCGCCGCCGTGCTCGGTGCCGAGGGCGCCCGTGAGCGCGTCGCCGCCGAGTCCTTCGGCTGGCGCCAGCCCGTCGCCGCGCTGATCGCGCTGGCCGCCGTGGCCGCCCCGCTGCTCGCCGCCGTCAGCTGGATGATCAGCGGGGCCGCCGGCCCGCTGGAGCGCCGCGACCCGGTGCAGGTCCCGGCGAACGTTGCGTACATGAGCGGCCAGCGCGACCAGCCCCGCACCCTCGTCCTCGCCGGAACCTCCGCCGCCAAGGTCTCCTACACCCTGGTCCGCGGCTCCGGCGCCCGCCTCGGCGACGCCGAACTGACCGAGACGGGCGGCTCCGACCCCCGTCTCGACAAGGTCGTCGCCAACCTGGTCGCTGGCTCCGGCGCCGACCAGACCGACCAGCTCGGCGGCTTCGCCATCAAGTACGTCCTCGTACGGGACGGCTCGCCGCGCGAGATGAGCCGCGTCCTCGACGCCACCCCGGGCCTCAACCGGAGCAGCGAGCTCGACGGCGTCGCCCTGTGGGAGGTCGACGGACAGATCGCCCGCGCGGTCATCGTCAACGGCAAGGAGGACCCGCTGCCGGTCGCCGCCGGGCCGGTCGAGGCCCACACGGACATCCCGTCGGGCCCGTCCGGGCGGGTGCTGCGCATCGCGGACCGGGCGGACGACGGCTGGCGGGCCACGCTCGACGGCCGCGAGCTGACGAAGAAGACCGTCGACGGCTGGGCCCAGGGCTTCGAACTCCCCACGGAGGGCGGCCGGCTGGACCTCACCTTCGAGGACCCGGTCACCCACACCGCCTGGGTCTGGACGCAGGGCGCGCTCTCCGTCGTCCTGCTCGTGCTCGCCCTGCCCGGCCGTCGCCGCGAGGTCGACGACGACCTGCCGGAGGAGGAGACCGCCATCCCGGCCCAGCCCGTCGAGGGCGAGGGACGCCGGGCACGCAGGCTCCGGGCGCAGGCGGAGGCCGAGGCGGCCGCGGCGGGAGCCTCGGCCGAGCCGGCTGCGACGGTGCCTGAACCACAGCCGGTTCCGGAGCCCGAATCCGCCGCGCCGGACCCGTACGCCGCTGTGCCGCAGCAACAGCAGTACGGCGAGTGGCCGGGGTACGCGGGCGAGCAGTACGCCGGGCAGCACGGATACGGCGAGCAGCAGAGTTACGGCCAGGAGCAGAGTTACGGCCAGGAGCAGTACGGGCAGCAGCCCTACGGCCAGTACGAGCAGCAGCAGCAGTACGGCCAGTACCCGGACGACCCGTACCGGACGGGCCAGTACGACCCCTACGGCTACGAGACCGAGCAGCGTCCCGACGGGAGCAGCAACCAGTGAATCGCACCACCCTCTCCCTCCTCGCCGCCGCCACCGCCCTCGCGGCCGTGACCGGATTCGCCGCGCTCACCGCTCCGGACGCCGGGCAGCCGGACACGCAGGCACAGGCGGGGACACCGTCCCGGCTGCCGGTCGAACGCTCCAGCCTGCTGTGCCCCGCGCCGGGCACCTCCGACATCGCGGAGACGACGTACACGTCGTTCACCCCGGCCGGCGGCGGGACAGCCGGGGCGGCGGCTGACCCCGCGGCGGAGTCCTCGGCCGAACTGAAGCCCTCCGTCGGAACCTTGGCGGACGCGTCCCCGGTGAAGCCCGAGGAGAAGCCGGCCAAGGACGACGAGAAGAAGGACGGGACGGAGGAGGGGGACGCGGCGAAGGACGAGAAGGCGAAGAAGCCGGCTCCCAGGACCCCTGACAAGCCCCTCCTCACCCTCAAGGAGCCCGGAAAGCCCGTCGCCGCCGAGGAGAGCGGTAGCGACACCCCCGCGCTCGTCGGCACCGCGTCCGGCCGCCTCGCCCCCGGCTGGACCACCCAGCAGACCACCACGGTCTCGGCCGGCAGCGGCCGCGGCGTGCTCGGAGTGAGCTGCACCGCGCCGGACACCGACTTCTGGTTCCCGGGCGCGAGCCTCGCCAAGGACCGCCAGGACTACGTCCACCTCACCAATCCCGACGACGACACCGTCGCCACGGTCGACATCGAGCTCTACGGCAAGGACGGCCTGCTCAAGTCCAAGCAGGAGCCGGGCGGGATCAAGGTCAAGCCCGGGGCGACCACGCGGGTACTGATTCCCTATCTGGCCGCCGAGCCCGCCGAGGACGTGACGGTGCACGTCACCACGCGCGAGGGCCGGGTGGGCGCGGTCGTACGGGCCGCGGGCGACGCGACCGGCAGCGATTGGCTGCCCGCCTCCACGGACCCGTCCGGCCAGCTCGTCATGCCCGGTATCCCCGCGGACGCGACCTCGGTGCGGCTGGTGGCGTTCGCGCCCGGCGAGGCCGACGCCGACCTGAAGATCCGGCTGGCGACCGCGTCCGGCACGATCACCCCGGCGGGCGCCGAGAGCCTGCGCGTCAAGTCGGGCATGACCGCGTTCGCCGATCTGAAGGACGTCACCAAGGGCGAGGCGGGCTCACTCCTGCTCAGTCCCTCCCAGAGTGGCAAGGCGACCCCCGTCGTCGCCGCGCTCCAGGTCACGCGTGGCAAGGGCGACAAGCAGGAGGTCGCCTTCATCCCCGCGACGGCTCCGGTGAGCGGGCGGGCCACCGCCGCCGACAACCGCGCCAAGGGCTCGGTGCTGTCCCTGGCCGCCCCGGGCGCGGCCGCCGAGGTCAAGGTCACGGCCTCGGCCGGTACGGAGGGCGGCACTCAGGTCGTCAAGACGTACACGATCAAGGCGGGCACGACCCTCGCGATCACCCCGCCCGTCCCGGCCGGCCTCAAGGGCTCGTACGCCCTCACCGTCGAGCCGCAGCCCGGCGGCGGCCCGGTCCACGCGGCCCGTACGCTCCTGCTCCCGCAGGACGGCATCGAGATGTTCACCGTCCAGACGCTGCCGGACGACCGGGGCATGGTCGCGGTTCCGACGGCGGAGCAGGACCTCACGGTCCTCGGCGACTAGGGCGGGTTGGCGCACCGGGCCGCGTCTCGTACGCCGGACAGGACCAGGCCCTGTCCGGCGGGTCAGGCCGCGGGACCGGCCCCAGGCTGCCCCCGCCCGGCGGATCAGGCCGCGCTCGGGTAGGGCGGACCGGCCCGAGGCGCGTCCGGCGTACCGGCCCGGCTAGTCCTGCCCGTACCGGGGATCGACCGACTCCGGGGAGAGCCCCATGAGCTCCGCCACCTGCTCCACGACGACCTCGTGGACCAGCAGGGCGCGCTCGTCGCGGTTCTTCGTCCGGATCTCCACCGGGCGCCGGTAGACGATGATCCGCGCCGGCCGCTCCTTGGCGGCCGGCACCGAGCTGCCCAGCGGCACGGTCTCGTCCAGCGACCCCGGCACCTCCATGACGAGGAACTCCACATCGCTCAGCTGAGGCCAGCGCCGCTCCAGACGCTCGACGGAGTCCTGCACGAGATCGCGGAACGTCTCGGCACGGCTGGCGGAGAGCGGTACCTGGGGCGGGGCGACGGGCCCGCGCATTCCGCGCCCGTGGCGGTCGCGGCGGCGCGGCCTCGGTTCCCTGGGCTCGGTCGGTCGGGGCGGTACGGGACTGTCCATCACTGACGCAGAGTAGCTCTCCGGGGCGTGCGCGTACCGGGCTCGCGCGCCTGTCGCGCGGCATGTCGCTCCGCCCTCGATGCCTTGTCGTTTCTTGAACAAACCGGCCAGGCATGGGCTCGATTCCGTACCTCCGCGCGATCGCGGCTCTCGCTCCGAATGACGCGTTTTATGTCGAGCGCTGACCGAATCGCACCCGGCCGCCGACCGGTCCGCCCTCCTCCCGCGCAGGTCAGGGCAGCTGCCCGGAAGGCGCCTGTGCCGGACGTCACAGCACGACACGGTGGAGTGACCTGGTGGAGAGTCGTCGCGGCCCGCTCAAGAGTGCGGTACCGTCCAACGTCGTGAGCCCTGTACGTCGCTGTTCGCGCACCGCGTGCGGCCGTCCTGCCGTCGCGACACTGACGTACGTCTATGCCGACTCGACCGCGGTCCTCGGTCCGCTCGCCACCTACGCCGAGCCCCACTGCTACGACCTGTGCGCAGAGCACAGTGAGCGGCTGACCGCCCCGCGCGGCTGGGAGGTCGTCCGCCTCTCGGACGGCTCCGCCCCCGCCCGCCCCAGCGGGGACGATCTCGAAGCCTTGGCCAACGCCGTCCGCGAGGCGGCACGCCCCCAGGAGCGGGCCGCGCAGGCGGGCGGCGGCGGTCCTCGCCGGGCGGATCCGATGGAGGTCGCACGCCGCGGCCACCTCCGAGTACTGCGTTCGCCCGACTCCTGAGTAACTTATGTCTGCTCCCGAGCGTGCCCACCGGGCAGCTGCGGGTAGTTTGTGGTGACCGCAGGGACTTCAGGAGGGTTGGGCCGTGGCTACTTCCGCTGCTGCTGATCTGTCACAGATCGTGAAGGCGTACGACATCCGCGGAGTGGTGCCCGAGCAGTGGGACGAGACACTGGCCGAACTCTTCGGAGCGGCCTTCGTCGAGGTGACCGGGGCCGCCGCGATCGTGGTGGGCCACGACATGCGCCCGTCGTCACCGGGGCTGTCCGCCGCCTTCGCGCGCGGTGCCTGCGCCCGCGGCGCCGACGTCACCCTGATCGGGCTCTGCTCCACCGACCAGCTGTACTTCGCGTCCGGCCGGTTCGGCCTCCCGGGTGCGATGTTCACGGCGTCGCACAACCCGGCGCAGTACAACGGCATCAAGCTGTGCCGGGCGGGCGCCGCGCCGGTGGGCCAGGACTCGGGACTCGGTGAGATCCGCGCGCTGGTCGAGTCCTGGATCCTGTCGGGTCCGCCCGCCGCGGCGCCCGCCCCCGGCTCGGTCACCGAGCGTGACACGCGCACCGACTACGCCGCCCACCTGCGCTCCCTGGTCGACCTCGGCTCGATCCGCCCGCTGAAGGTCGTCGTGGACGCGGGCAACGGCATGGGCGGCCACACGGTCCCCACCGTCCTCGCCGGCCTGCCCGTCGACCTCGTTCCGATGTACTTCGAGCTGGACGGCACGTTCCCGAACCACGAGGCCAACCCGTTGGACCCGAAGAACCTCGTGGACCTCCAGGCCCGGGTGCGCGAGGAGGGCGCGGACATCGGCCTCGCCTTCGACGGGGACGCCGACCGCTGCTTCGTCGTCGACGAGCGGGGAGAAAGCGTCTCCCCGTCGGCGATCACGGCGCTGGTGGCCGCCCGCGAGCTGGCGAAGCACCCCGGCGGGACCGTGATCCACAACCTGATCACCTCGTGGTCCGTCCCCGAGGTCGTACGCGAACACGGCGGCGCCCCAGTCCGCACCCGTGTCGGTCACTCCTTCATCAAGGAGGAGATGGCCCGCACCGGCGCGATCTTCGGCGGCGAGCACTCGGCCCACTACTACTTCCGCGACTTCTGGAACGCCGATACGGGCATGCTCGCGGCCCTCCACGTCCTCTCGGCCCTCGGCGGGCAGGACGGCCCCCTGTCCGAGCTGGTCGCCCGCTACGACCGGTACGCCGCCTCCGGAGAGATCAACTCCACGGTCACCGACCAGGCGGCCCGCATGAGTGTGGTCCGCGAGGCCTTCGCCGACCGCGAGGGGGTCACCTTCGACACCCTGGACGGCCTCACGGTCGCCACCGCCGACTGGTGGTTCAACCTCCGGCCCTCCAACACCGAGCCCCTCCTCCGCCTCAACGTCGAGGCCCGCGACCCCGGCACGATGACCAAAATCCGCGACGAGGCCCTGACCTTGATCCGCATGTGACCGGTTGTGGGCAGTCGTTCCGCAGGGCGGAACGGGTGGGCACAACCCACCCACCGGCCCGCACCCGCCCACGGACCCACAGGGCCACCGGCCTCGGCGGATACCGGGCACCCCGCCTGGGGCACCGGGCCCCGGGGGCCCGGCGGGGGGCACCACCCCCGCCACGCCGAGCCGCGCACCCCGCCCCCCAGCGGTAGGCTGACGTGGCCTAAACCGCATGCCCAACGCATCCCGAATCGCATCACCGACCGCATCCCGAATCGCACCCCCAACCCCATGTTCGAAGGGACAACCCCATGCCGCTCGAAGCCGGTCTCCTGGAGATTCTCGCCTGCCCGGCCTGCCACGCCCCCCTCAGCGACGCATCGGCGGCCGACACCCCCGAACTGATCTGCACCGGCAAGGACTGCGGCCTGGCGTACCCCGTACGCGACGGCATCCCCGTCCTCCTCGTCGACGAGGCCCGCCGCCCCGCCTGACGCGCCCGCGCCCGCCAACCGCGCCCCGCCCACCGCGTCGCGCCGCAGACGCGCCCCGTACCCGCACCCGCACGGCGAATCGGAGGCCCACCACCATGCTCGACGAGTCACTCCTCGACGCCCCGGAAGCCCTCGCCCGCGCCGACCGCCGCGGTCTGCTCCGCGGCGCCGCGGAGGCCGGCGCGCGGGTCCGTACCGCAGCCCGGCACGCCGCCGAGGCCGGGATCTCCGAGCTCAGCCCCGAGGGCCGCCCCCGAGCCGTCCTCATCGCGGGCCCCGGCACCGCCGCGACCGGTGTCGCCGACCTGATCGCCGCGCTCGCCGGAGCCTCCGCCCCGGTCACCCGCCTCCACCCCACCGGCGTGGCCCCCGCCGCGGGCGCCCTGCGCTGGGCCCTTCCCGGCTGGGCCGGCTCCGTGGACCTGCTCCTCATCGCGACCACCGACGGCTCCGAGCCCGGCCTCGCCCTCCTCGCCGAGCAGGCGTACCGCCGGGGCTGCAGCGTCGTCGCCGTCGCCCCCCAGCGCTCCCCGCTCTCCGAAGCGGTCAACGGCGTCCACGGCCTGGTGGTGCCGATGGCGTCCGGTCCGCAGGAGATGTACGGGGAGACGCAGGCATCGGCCAGCCCCGGCGCGTTCTGGGCCCTGTTCACCCCGCTCGTCGCGCTCCTGGACCGGGTCGGGCTGATCAGCGCGCCCCCCGAAACCCTCCAGAACGTCGCGGACCGCCTCGACAGCATGGCCGAACGCTGCGGCCCCGCCATCGCGACGTACAGCAATCCCGCCAAGACGCTCGCCGCCGAGCTCGCCGACACCCTTCCGCTCATCTGGACGGAGGGCACCGCGGCCCCGGTCGGCCGCCGGTTCGCCGCCGTACTGGCCGAACTCGCCGGACTCCCGGCCCTCGCCGCCGAACTCCCCGAGGCGCTCCCGGCGCACGGCGTGCTCCTCGCGGGCGACTTCGCGGCCGGCGCCGACCCGGAGGACTTCTTCCGCGACCGCGTCGAAGAGCCCCAGGCCCTGCGCGCCCGCGTCCTGCTGCTTCGCGACCGTATCGACGGCGGCCTCACCGCCGCCCCCGCCGCCCGCGAACTCGCCCTCAGCCACGAGACCGCCATCAGCGAACTCGAACCGGAGGAGGGCAGCGAGCTGGAGACCCTCGCGGAGCTCCTCGCCGTGACCGACTTCGCCGCCGGCTACCTGGCTCTGGCGACGAGCGGCCACGCCTGACGCGGAGCCGTGGAGACGTGTGAACGCGCACGTCGATGTACGCGTCAACGGAGACGTGAACATGAACGGGGACGTGTACGCACATGTACGCGTACACGTCCACGCCACGAGCCAGCCGTCCAGCGCCCACGTACAAGCCACGTACCGAGTCGAGGATCGCCACCCATGGACCGCCTCACCAATGCCCCGCGCCCCTATGCCTGGGGCTCCACGACCCTCATCCCCGACCTCCTCGGCATCGCCCCGACCGGTGAGCCGCAGGCCGAGTTGTGGATGGGAGCCCACCCCGGCGCCCCCTCGCAGACCTCGCGCGGCGCGCTGAACGAGCTCATCGCCGCCGACCCCGTGCGCGAACTCGGACCGGCCGCGACCGAGAAGTTCGGGCCGCGCCTGCCCTTCCTCTTCAAGATCCTCGCGGCCGGCGCCCCCCTCTCCCTCCAGGTCCACCCGGACCTCGCCCAGGCGAAGGCGGGATACGCCGCCGAAGAGCGCGTGGGCATTCCCATGGACGCCCCCGAGCGCAACTACAAGGACGACAACCACAAGCCCGAACTGATCTGCGCGCTCACGCCTTTCGAGGGCCTGTGCGGCTTCCGCCCGCCCGTCGAGGCCGCCGACCTCATCGCGGGCCTGGACGTCGACTCCCTCAAGCCGTACGTCGACCTCCTCCACGCCCACCCCGAGGAGGCGGCCCTGCGCGAGATGCTCACCGCCGTCCTCACCGCCGACCCGCAGGAAATGGCCCACACCGTCACCGAAGCCGCAGCCGCCGCGGAACGCCTCGGCGGGCCGTACGCCCCCTTCGCCGCCGTCGCGCACCACTTCCCCGGCGACCCGGGCGTCATCGCGGGCATGCTGCTCAACCACGTCCGGCTGCAGCCCGGCGAGGCCCTCTTCCTCGGCGCCGGCGTGCCGCACGCGTACTTCGCCGGACTCGGCGTCGAGATCATGGCCAACTCCGACAACGTGCTGCGCTGCGGCCTGACCCCCAAACACGTGGACGTCCCCGAACTCCTGCGCGTCGTCCGTTTCGAGGCGGGCGACCCGGGAGTGCTGCGCCCCGAGGCCTCACCCTCCGGCGAGGAGGTCTACGACACCCCGATCGACGAGTTCCGCCTCTCCCGGTATGTCCGCCCGGAAGGCGCGGCGCCCACGGACATCACCGCCTCCACCCCCCAGATCCTCCTGTCGACGGCAGGCCGGCCGAAGGCCGGCGAGTTCACCCTCACGCCCGGTCAGTCGGTCTTCGTCCCGGCGGGCGAAACGGTCGAACTGTCCGGTACCGGAACGGTCTTCCGAGCCACAGTGAAGGCCTGACGCACCGCGCGCGCCCGCTGCTGCAACAATGTCCCGCCGTAACACCGGCAGCACCGGCAGTGCCGGGCAGCACCGGGCGGCACCGGCAGCATCAGCGAAGGAACGAAGGGACACCCTGCACCCATGAGCGCGTCAGGCGGAACCAAGGCGATCGTGGCGGCTCTCGCCGCGAACCTCGCGATCGCAGTAGCCAAGTTCGTGGCGTTCCTCTTCAGCGGCTCCTCGTCGATGCTCGCCGAGAGCGTCCACTCGCTCGCCGACTCGGGCAACCAGGGTCTGCTGCTCGTCGGCGGCAAGAAGGCGAAGCGCGAGGCCACCCCGCAGCACCCCTTCGGCTACGGCCGTGAGCGCTACATCTACGCCTTCCTCGTCTCGATCGTCCTCTTCTCGGTCGGCGGCATGTTCGCGATCTACGAGGGCTACGAGAAGATCAGGCACCCGCACGAGATCACGGACTGGTACTGGCCCATCGGCGTCCTCGTCTTCGCGATCATCGCGGAGACCTTCTCCTTCCGTACGGCCATCAAGGAGTCCAACGTCTTGCGCGGCAAGCGCTCCTGGAAGGAGTTCGTCCGCCACGCCAAGGCCCCCGAGCTCCCGGTCGTCCTGCTGGAGGACCTCGGCGCGCTGGTCGGTCTGATCCTGGCGCTCGGCGGCGTGGGACTCGCCCTGCTCACCGGCAACGGCGTCTGGGACGGCATCGGCACGCTCTGCATCGGCATCCTCCTCATCCTGATCGCCCTGGTGCTGGCGGCCGAGACCAAGTCCCTGCTCCTCGGTGAGGCCGCCGGGGTGGAAGAGGTCGAGAAGATCCAGGCCGCCGTCGTCGACGGTGACACCGTCACCCGCCTCATCCACATGCGTACGCTCCACCTCGGCCCGGAGGAGCTGCTGGTCGCCGCCAAGGTCGCCGTCCGGCACGACAACACGGCCGCCCAGGTCGCCGCGGCGATCGACGCCGCCGAGGAGCGGATCCGCACCGCCGTCCCGATCGCCCGGGTGATCTACCTGGAGCCGGACGTCTACAGCGAGGCCGCCGCCGCGGCCGGCGCCGACCCGGCCGCGACCCCGGGCGGCCCCGGCCCGGACGCCGCCCACTGACGCGCCGGCATACGCGAAGGGCCCTCGGACCGCCTCGGTCCGGGGGCCCTTCCCGTTGCGGCCCCGGCCGCAATCCCCCCACGCGCGCCGGATCCGGCCGGACTCCGGCCACAGGCGGACTGTGGGCGGCCGACCCGATCGGTGTAGATTCGTGACCAGAGCCAGACGTCGCTGCTGATGGCGGTCGGGCGGTCCGAAGCTGTGGACCGGCCGAGGGAGAGAGGGCCTCCGACGGACTGCGCCGCGGACGTGCGCGCACGTCCGGGTTTCGCCGTGCCATACGCCTTGGGTCGTATGCGTGCGCGAGCCCGTGACGCTTCGCCGCGCGGACCGCAGCGCCGGCCAGCCCTAACCAACCCCTCGACCCCTATGAGGAGCAGCTCGCAATGACGACTGTCGCCGCCGGTCAGGACTTCAAGGTCGCCGACCTCTCTCTCGCCGCCTTCGGCCGCAAGGAGATCACCCTCGCCGAGCACGAGATGCCCGGTCTGATGGCGATCCGCAAGGAGTACGCCGCTTCGCAGCCGCTCGCCGGCGCCCGGATCACCGGCTCGCTGCACATGACGGTGCAGACCGCCGTCCTGATCGAGACCCTGGTCGCCCTCGGCGCCGAGGTCCGCTGGGCGTCCTGCAACATCTTCTCCACCCAGGACCACGCGGCCGCCGCCATCGCCGTCGGCCCCAACGGCACCCCGGACAGCCCCCAGGGCGTCCCGGTCTTCGCCTGGAAGGGTGAGACCCTGGAGGAGTACTGGTGGTGCACGGAGCAGGCCCTGACCTGGCCGAACTCCCCCACCGGCGGCCCGAACATGATCCTGGACGACGGCGGTGACGCCACCCTCCTGGTCCACAAGGGCGTCGAGTTCGAGAAGGCCGGCGCGGCCCCGGACCCGTCCACCGCGGACAGCGAGGAGTACGGCCACATCCTCCGTCTCCTGAACCGCACCCTCTCCGAGAGCCCGCAGAAGTGGACCCGTCTGGCGTCCGAGATCCGTGGTGTGACGGAGGAGACCACGACCGGTGTGCACCGTCTGTACGAGATGCAGCGTGACGGTGTCCTCCTGTTCCCGGCGATCAACGTCAACGACGCGGTGACCAAGTCGAAGTTCGACAACAAGTACGGCTGCCGCCACTCCCTGGTCGACGGCATCAACCGCGCCACCGATGTTCTGATCGGCGGCAAGGTCGCGGTGGTCTGCGGTTACGGGGACGTGGGCAAGGGCTGCGCGGAGTCCCTGCGTGGTCAGGGTGCGCGTGTGATCATCACTGAGATCGACCCGATCTGCGCGCTCCAGGCGGCGATGGACGGCTACCAGGTCACCACGCTGGACGAGGTGGTGGAGACGGCGGACCTGTTCATCACCACGACGGGCAACAAGGACATCATCATGGCCTCGGACATGGCCAGGATGAAGCATCAGGCGATCGTCGGGAACATCGGTCACTTCGACAACGAGATCGACATGGCCGGCCTGGCGAAGATCGACGGCGTGGTCAAGGACGAGGTCAAGCCGCAGGTGCACACCTGGACGTTCCCGGACGGCAAGGTGATCATCGTGCTGTCGGAGGGCCGTCTGCTGAACCTGGG
>NZ_JBEPDM010000078.1:0-20199 GCF_040300305.1 Streptomyces sp. NPDC000410 | reverse complement strand
AGTGACCTCACAGCCCCGGAACCGCCACCGACCAGCAACAACAGACCCAAACCCCACTGTCTCCCACCCCGCTGTGCCGAAACCGAGAGATCGCACCGGGGCCTGCAACGCGGAGCGCAACACGCGCCCGATCGGCGCTGTGCGGGTGTTGCCGCAGGTCATGGCCGCAACGCGGACTCTGTTGCACTCGTGCGTTGCACGGGCGTGTTGCAGGGCGCACCGTCGGCCTGGAGCTCTGGGCCGACGGCGGCGCGGCGATGGGTGCAAGGCGGGTGGCGAGCCCGCCGGAGGCGAGGACTGCCCGGCTGTACTTCCGGTACTTCGCCTACGGCGGGTGTGAAGAGTGCGCTCGTCCCCTGGTCAGTCAGTCTTAGGTCTTCCTTGTACGCGAGCGATCCCTCACCAACCGGCGGACCCGATCCCTCACCAACCAACGAACATGTGGAGGGGCCGGCCGCGCCAGCAGCACGCGGTCGGCCTGGTCCAGGACGTCGCGGGTCAGACCTCGAGGTAGGCGACCACGACCACGGTCCGCAAAGCCGTCACCCAGTACAACAAGCGCACGCGCTCGACCTCGTCGGCGTACTCGCGCAGCTGGGGGCCAGCGGTGTCGCCGGGGATCGGCTCGCCGACCTCGGGGTCGACGGAGACGACGACCAGGGCGCGGTCCAGGGCGTGGATCTCCGCCTCGCTGGCCAGGTTCTCCAGCTGCTTGGCGGCGGAGTCGGAGAACGCGATCCGGGCGCGGCGGGGGCCGTGCTGCGGGGGCATCAGGCGACGGCCGGGCGCTGGGAGGCGAGGCGGGCGAGATGGGCCTCGCGCAGCTCCTCCCACGGGGTGCACTGCTCGGGGTCGGGCAGGCCGTTGGTGGCGATGTCCTCCAGGACGGCGGCGAACCGGTCAGCGTCGGCGCGGGTCTTGGCCGCGTACGCACGGACCGCGTCGGCGGCCGCGGGCTCCAGTCGCCGGGCGGCGGTGTCGGCGGGGGCCGGCTGTTCGCTCATCGAGGGCTCCAGAGGGCAGAACTGGCGTTGCTCACCACGGTATCGCCGGGCCATGGGGCCCGGGACCACTCCGGCCGAACCCGGGCTCACGATCACGTTCCGTACGGATCGCCAGCGTCCGGGGCTTCAACTTTTACGTGTCACGCCGCCTGCGAATCCCGGCCTGGACGGCCCCGGGGCGTTGTTGAAACGGACATTCGCGGACGTATTGAAGGCGGCGTGACGCTTTCCGGGGTGTGCGTGACAGCCGGTGTCACGCACACGCCCTGTGAGCGTGACACCGGAGGGGCCCGGTCAGGGGACCTCGGGGCGGGCGCGGGTGAGGAGCGCGGCGAGCGCGCCGACGGCCTCGGGCTCGGTGGCGGCGAGCCGGGCCGCGAACGCCAGCTCGTCAGCGCGGGCGTCGGGGACCAGGCGGACGAGCTCGCCGAGCAGGGCGGCGTGGGCGAGGACGGGCGGGGTCAGGAGGTCGGCGGCGGCGTTGCGGGCGGCCGGGTCGCGGTAGTGCCCGCGGTGCGTGGCCAGGGCGTGGGCGAGCCAGGCGTCGACGTCGGCCTGGACGTAGCCGCCTGCGCGGCGGGTGAGCTCGTCGCGTACGGCTTCGTCGCCTTCGGCCGGCTCGGACTGGTCCAGGGTGCCGAGGTCGCGCAGCACCTGGAGGTGGTTGGCTCGGGCCGCGATCCGGACGGCTTCGCGCAGCTCGGCTTCCCGGGCGGCGGCGGCCGCGGCGTCGGCGGCGAGCTCGGCCTGGACGACGACGTCGGCGTCCGGGTTGTACACCGTGCCCGCCGGCGCGGCGGAGAGCAGCGCGGCGATGCGCTCCCACTCCGCGAGCTCCGCCGGGCCGCGCAGGTCGTCGGCGAGGTCCTCGTACCGGGACGCCTGCCGCGCCTCGAACCTCGCCTCCTCGAGGGCCGCCGCGACAAGGCCCGCGTCCATGCCCCTCGCCTCGCGCCGTACGACGCGGCGGCCGATGCGGGCCGGGTCGACCGGCTCGCGGGGCGCGGCGACGCGTGGGGGGAGCGGACGGCGGGCGGTGTGCCGGGGCGGCCAGGGCGTGGTCATCATCGGCCTCGCAATCATGGTCCGGAATCAGGGAGCGGGCCGCCGCCAGAGCGTTGTCGACGACCCGCCGAATACGGTTTATAGCAGCTTCGGAATTTGTCCGGGTCAGAACCGGAAAGCTATCGACACAACGTTTGTGAAATCTGCGCGCAGGCCCTTGGCTCGGGTGCCCCATTCGGTGAAATAGGACTCGGTGATGGCCTCGGCGACGAGCGGATGCAGATCCTCGTCCGTCGCTCCGGCTGCCTGGAGCTCCAGGATCTGCTTGGCGTAGGTGGGTGAGATGTCCGTGGTGATGGAGCGCTCGCGGCCGTCGTCCGAGCTGCCCTTGCCGACGAATCCGAAGTAGGCGACCACATCCACCATCATGCCGCTGGTGGTCGATGCCTGTTCGCGGACCTGGGCTCTGACCTGCGGTTGCCACTGGGATTCGGTCTCCTCCACCAGGGCGGCCTGGAGCCGCTTCTGCGGGGTCGTCAGGGTCCCGGCGCGGTAGCGCTCCACCGTGCGGCGGGAGACGCCCAGGCGCTCGGCCAGGGCCTTGGTCGAGCCCTTCGCGCGCGTGAGGAGGAATTTCATCTGGGCCTTTGCGGATTTCGGCGCGGGCCGGGTGAAGACCTTCCGCTCTGCCTGCGCGAGGGCTTCCAGGACCTTGCCGCGGCCCGGGGCCGGCTGCTGTGCATCGTCGTTCGTCATACCGGCATGCTCTGGGCCCCGGCCTGTGGACAGAGTCCGCGTTCGCGCAGGTCAGTGCGGGTGCTGTCGGGGGCTGTGACGTTGATCGATGGTTGGCGGATTTGATCGGTGGTTGGCGACAAGCCGATCCGGTAACCCTGAGTTGCGGTCAGGTGTGGAGATACGGGAACGGTGGCCCCGCCGTGATGCTGACGTGGGGGGATGGATACAGGGTTCGGGGACTGCGTCCGGTCGGATGTGTGCGGGTTGGACGGGATGGTCCTGCCGTACGCGGTTGCCGACGGCGTACGGGGGCGGCTTTCGTTGGGTACCTCCTGGCAGAGACGGTGGTCGACGACGTGGTGCTTCGGCGGCGACGAGGTGGTCTGGCCGCTGCGGGACTTGGACGCGGTGCCCGTGCATGGCTCGGGGCCGGTCAGGCGGTTCGCCTGGCGGGCACGGCAGCGGCACCGGCCGGGGCTGCAGTTCATGGTGTCCACGGGTCGGCTCCACGGCTTCGAGTCGCTGGAGGAGGCCCGGCTGCTGTTGGCCCTGGACTTCGTGAGGGTGGCCGAGGTCTTCCCGCAACCGTTCCGGCTCGACTTCGAGCACGCGAGTGGCCGCTCCGAGCACACGCCGGACTTTCTCGCGCTGATGCCGGACGGCGGGAGATGGCTGTTCGACGTTCGCCCTCGGAGGCTGATCGCGGACGAGGACGCGCTGAAGTTCGCGGCGACCAGTGAGGCGGCGGCGGCCTGCGGCTGGCGCTACACGGTCGCGACCGGCTGGCACCCGCACGTCCTTTCCGTTCTGGACGCGCTGTCCGCTCAGCGCCGGCCCTTGCAGGACCCTCTCCTCCTCCAGGAGGAGCTGGTGGCGGCCGTGACAGCAGGGCCGCTCTCGTTCGTGGATCTGGTCGAGGCGACATCACTTCCGGCCGTCGCTCGGGCCCAGGCCCTGCACCTGCTCTGGCGGCGTCATCTTGGCGTTGACCTGGGCCGACCGCTCGGAGACACGTCCGCAGTGTGGTTGAACGACCGGGCCCGGGAGGGGTCCTGATGGCGCTGTTGGACTTGGCCGCGGGCCTGGAGCTCCAGATCGGCGGCACGGCCTGGAGGATCGCGGAGGTGCGACCCCAGTCCGGGCAGGTCGTCGTGACCGGACCGGGCGGAGAGGTGGAGAGCCGGTCGTTCCGGTGGCTGGTCGGTCATCCGGAGTGCTGGCCTGGGGCGTCTGCCCGCGGGAGTCAGCTCGGGGGCATCCAGCCCGTGACTGCGGCGGACTTGACGGGGGTCCAGTTGAGGCGGGCCCGGATGCGAGCCGCGCATGTGCTGGAGGCGGAGACCGGCTACCGGTCGGGGAGCCCTGTTCGGGCCCTGCCCGGAGAGCCGCGGGCGGCCTACGACCCGGCGAGCACGACCGTGACACAGCGCCGTCGGGCCAAAGCCCTCGAGCTGGCCGCGCTCAACCGTGAGGAAGCCGAGCTTCTGGGCCTGTCCTATATGAGCGAGCGGACTCTGGAGCGGCTGGCCGGCGCCTGCGGTGAAGATCTGGTCGCGGCCTGCGCGGATGGCCGGTGGACCCGGCGGAGCGGGGGCCGGCACAGCATCACCGAAGAGGTCCGCGAAGCGATCTTCGCGGTGAAGCGGGAGTGCGTGGACCGTTCGAGGATCAGCATGCGGGCCCGGCACCGGCTGATGCACCAGTACGTGGTGGAGAAGTTTCCCGATTTCCCGGCGGAGAAGATTCCGGGCTATTTCACCCTCCGGAATGTCTGGGCGGAGTGGTTCGGGCCGGACGGCACTCGGGCACGCTACGTCCGCTCGGCGGAAGCGGCGAGCGACACGTCGCCGAGGGTGGTGGTGCACCGGCCGGGCCAGGTGGTGGCGCTGGACACCACGCCGCTGCCGGTGAAGGTGCGGGAGACGGTGTTCGGGGAGCCGGTCTCGGTGATGCTCACCCTCGCGCTGGATCTCTATACGCACTCGATCGTCGCGTTTCGTCTCACGATGGTGGCGGACACGTCGGTGGACGTCGCGATGCTGCTGCGGGACGTGATGATGCCGCTGCCGATGCGGGACGGCTGGGGCGAGGAGATGGAGTGGCCCTATCCGGGTGTTCCTGCGTCGGTGGTCGCCGAGTTCGCCGGGCACAAGGTCGCGGCTCTGCCGTTCTTCTCGCCGGAGACGGTGACCACCGATCACGGCTCCGCCTACAAGAACCACCACGTGGTGGAGGTCGAACGGACGCTGGGCTGCAACATCCTGCCGGCCCGCACCCTGAGGCCGACGGACAAGTTCGCCGTTGAGCGGGCGTTCTCCGCGGTCAACAGCCTGCTGCTGGAGCATCTGCTCGGTTTCACCGGCGTCGATGTCGCCGATCGCGGTGCGGACCCGGAAGGCGACGCGGTGCTGACCATCTCCCAGATGGAGCATCTGATCGCGACATGGGTCGTGAAGGTGTGGCAGAACCGGGTGCTGGGTGAGTACGCGCCGGCCTGGGGCCCGGGTGAGGACCACAGCCCGAACTCGCTGTTCGCCGCCTCCATGCAGCAAGGCGGCTTCGCCCTGCAGATCCCCGGTCCGGAGCTCTACCACCGCCTCCTGAGACGGCACCACGTCAAGATCCATCCCCGGCGGGGAGTGAAGATCCTCGGCCTTTGGTATCACGACCCAGTCTTGGACGAGCCCCGCCACCAGCGGCCCTCCGCACGCGGCGGCAAGCACAAGGGCAAGTGGATCGTCCGTTCGGACCGCCGCGACCGGCGAACGGTGTTCTTCCAGGACGCCGACGACCATGACTGCTGGCACCCTCTGCGCTGGACCGGTCTGCCGCCCGAAGGCGAAGTGCCGGCGTTCTCCGACCGGTCCGTCGAGGACCTCCTCGAGGAAGTACGCCGGCGCCGCCTCGCCCCGCGCTCGGACTCCGAGCTCCTGCCCGTCCTGCTGGACGTGCTCGGTGAGGCGATCCCGGTCGATCAGTGGCCGACTCAGAAGACGAGGAAGCGCGATCGCACAGACCGGTCCCGGCGGGCCCATCAGGGCCGAGCGGCCGAAGCCGACCGGACTTCGGCCGCCGTCGGCGAGGTGGTGTCGTGGCCGGAGCAGGCCGACACCGTCGCGCGGGCCGTCGACGCCGACCGGCGTCGGCGCCGCGAGGCGATCGCACACCAGCCGACGCCTCCGCCGCGGCTGGGCGAGGCCCTGCGCCGCCGAAGCCTGTTCCTTCTGCCCCCGGACGAGGACGACGAGCCGGGCCACGGCCCGGCCAAGGAGAACGCGTGAACGAGATCCTCTCGCCGGTTTCCCTGGCCCAGATGATCACGGGCAAGCCGCCGCGGCGGGACACCTTCGAAGGCTGGCAGCACTACCGCACTACGCGCGGCCGTTTCGCCCCCGCACCGCAGTTGACGTTCACCGAGTGGCGGGCCCTGACCCCTCACCGGCGTTCGCTCTATGACCTGCATCGCACGGCGACCCACGTGAACCTTCCGCTGCAGGAGACGCCGATGTCGCTGAAGGTGTCGAGACTGATCAACCGGCGGCTGCGGAACAACGCCCTCAAGCAGAAGCCGGCCACCCGGGCCGGGGTGATGGTCAGCGGGTGGGGCTACCAGGGCAAGACCGAGACGGTTTGCGAGGTCGCCGCGTCCTTCGAGGACTCCTGGCTGGCGATGCACTCCCATCTCAACCCGGACGCCGTCGAGGGCACCTGGGACCTGCACGCCCCGGTCGCCTACGTTCAGACCCCGGTCACCGCGAAGCCGAAGAGCACCTGCCAGGCAGTCTTGGACTTCTTCGGGGCGGGTTCCCAGAGCATGAACCTGCCCCAGCTGATCCGACAGGTGGCACAGTCCCTGGATGACCACGGCGTCAAGGCCCTGATCCTCGACGATGTCACGCGCTTGCGCATGCACCGGGCGGACGACCAGGACACCCTCGACCTGATCCGCGCCTTCATGAGCATGAACGTCACCCTCATCCTCGTCGGCGTCGACATCCCGGGGTCCGGGCTCCTGAGGGAAGCCCGCTGGGACGGCAAGACACGGCAATGGGTGATGCCGTCCTCCGAGCACGCCCGCGTCCACGGCTTCGAGACCACGCAGACCGAACGCCGCTTCGACCTCGTCGAGCTCGACCGCTTTCGCTACGGCACCGCCGAGGAGATGACAGCCTTCCACGACCACCTCGGCGGCCTGGAGGGGAATCTGCGCCTGCTGAATGCCAAGCCAGGCATGCTCACCGGTGGCTCCATGCCCGAGTACCTCATCCGTCGCACCGGCGGCGTGGTCGGTCTCCTGGAGCGTCTCGTCGAGGACGGCGCCCAGGAGGCCATGGATAGCGGCAAGGAAGTCCTGGACGAAGCCCTACTCGACGAGATCGTCATCAGCCTCGACGACCCCGGCCGGGATCCGGGAGCCGGCGAGATTCCCGCCCTTCCCGACGGCGCCGGCCCGGCCCGGAAGGCCACCCGAGCCCGGAAGAAGAGGAACACCGTGTTCGACGACCGCGGCCCGGCGGCCACTGCGACGGGAATCTGATGACGTTCCCAGGGCAACGGCCACTCCCACGCGGCCTTCTCCCTTTGCCCGGCGAGAGCCTGCCCGGCCTGGTCATCCGACTGGCCCACCGGCTCGAGACCACCCCCGGCGACGTCGCCTCCAGAACCGGCCTGCACCAAGGACCCTCTCCCAGTAAGGCCACCCCGAACTTCAACCGGTTGCTGATGTTGGAAGCCACCCAACTGAGCATCGTCGCAGCGGCTCTGCGTCTTCCCGAGCCGACCCTCGACGCCCTCACCTTCCGCCCGCTGGCCGACCGTTACCCGCCGGTCACGGAGGCCCTGACCCGCCCCGGGCAAGCCGGGCAGCTCCGCCCGCGAGGCTTCTTTCCGCCCTGGATCCTCGCCACGCACACTCGATACTGCCCTTCCTGCCTGGCCGGGGACGGCAGCGAGATCCAACGCCGGCACGGCGGTCCGTGGAAGATCTTGTGGCGGCTCCCGGTGGTCTTCGCCTGCGTCGAGCACAAGGTCTTCCTCCGGCACACCTGCCCCGGGTGCTCCCGCCCCGCCCAGGACAGCCGCTCCAGTGATGGGACCAGGCTGATCGCCGCCGCGGGCACAGCAGGGCTTCACCCCGCCCAGTGCCGGAACAGGGATTCCGAGCGCTCGGCTGCCCCGACCTGCGGCTACCGGCTCGACACCCCGCAGGACGATGGAGACTCGCCGGCTCCGAGCTCGAACCTCATCGCTCTCCAGCAGCGGATCCTCGGCCTGCTCGGCCCCTCTTCCGACAACGACCACGCCGCCAGCGCCTTCAAGGACCTTCACACCGTCGCGACCATCGTCATCGCGAGCTGGCCAGGCGCAGCCTCCATGACTCCCGAACCTCGGCTCGCCGAGGCCCTTGACCACGAAATCGATCAGCAAAGCCGTTGCGATCCCGGCTCACGCACTGCGGCCCAACAGCGCCGCCTCTGGACGACGCCGCCACTCACAGCCCTCGCCACGGCCGCTCTGATGGACATCTCATCCCGGTTGCTCGCCTTGCCTCAGGCCGCCTTCGGCCAGGCCGTCGACGCCCTGCTCAGAAACGCTCCCCCGCCCTCGGCACTCGGTTGGGGACGGACCTGGACCATGATCCGCACAAGCGAGGTCCCCGCGTTCACGAAGGAGGTCCGGGCCTCGCTGCCCCCACCCTTCGTCCCGACCGCACGGGTGGGCAAACCCACATGGCAGCGAGCCCGCCAGCCGATCACCGCCGTCCGCGACCGCGGCTACCTCCCCGAGCACGTCCCTCAATGGCTGCCGGATGACTGGTTCACCGTCATGGTCACGCACAGCGGCGGGACCGCCCTCGCCCGAAGCGCCGTCTTCCGCCGTTTCGCGGCAGTTCAACTCGTCCAGATCGCCACAGGAATGCAGATGGACGGTGCTGCTGAGTTCCTCGGCATCCCAGAGGAATGGCACCTCTCCGATGTCCACAAACGGAAGCTCCACCCCCTTCACCGCTACCAACACCGGCCCGAGGATCTCGTGCCCGCCTTCGAAGGGCTCGGTCAGCACATCTCCAACCTTCGGCCGCCCGTCGATTACCGGGCCAGACGTCGTCGCTTCGCCGACTGGGCCATGGACCCCGCAGCCTGGGGCGTCATCCAGGCTGGGCTGCCCCGCCCTCACCGCAACCGCTGGACCATCCCCGAACACGAGGTCGAGGGCCTGCTCCAGGAATGCGCCTCCGAGTTCATCTGGTCTCAGCTCACCGGCAGCGAAATGAGCCTCGCTCCTACGAGCCGGGACCTTGGCCCCAGTGCCTCCGAGCCTGACCAGGCCAGCCCGAAGGGCCTCATCCGGCACCGCCTCCTCTGGCCTCGCGGCTTTCCCTACTACCTCGAACTGCGATCGGCTCTCACGAACCACGCGCACACGCTCGCCACCAGCAATGACGGGTGAGCGAATCCTTGACCATCGACTTTTGGAGAACACGAACCGTGACCACCACGGCCACGAGCCGCCAACTAGCGATCAACAACCCCGCCAACTGCCAATCAACGCACACAAGCTACCGGCGCCGATTCCTCACGCAGTCGCCAACCACCGATCAAAGTCACAGTTGACGGCGCAGGTCAGGGCGTCTTGGGTGGAAGCCCTGAAGCCGTACCTCGGACACCAGGGAACAAGTAACCCGCCGGTGGGTTCCAGCGCTATCGCTGACCTGCGACAAGTCCGCCAACAAGATGGGCGTTGCGTGACGTCAGTGCGTCGTACCAGTCGGTACAGCCCGCTTTTCCGACGCCTTCACGTGACGGTACTGCCGGTGCCGGCGCCGGTATGCACGGTCCCGACAACGGGCAGAGCAGTACTTGGCGTTCCGACGCCGGGACCCCGCCGCGTAGGTCATGCGTCCGCACACCGGGCACAGCAGCCGCCGCAGGAGGCGGCCGTCATCGGTTGCTCGGGCCCTCATCAGCAACCCGCCCAGGGCCCCGATCCGCACCGTGACCTGCCGGTCCCTGTACGCCTGGGCCCGGCAGGCCGGACCGCAGTACAGGCGCCGCCGTGTCGCCTTCTTCGGGAGCACGCGCCGCAGACGTAGCAGTGCCGACGGCGGGCCATGCCTCCAGGATCGCCCGCGCGGACGGCTTGCGGTAGCGCCGGGGAAGGCACTACCGCATCCGTTGACAAGAAGGGTCGCGCGCGGCGACGTGCCGCGCGACCGAGTCGACGCCGGGGCGGGCGTCCGCTCCAGGGAACGGACAGAGGCGTGGCGGGAGGGCCAGCAGCATCGGGGTGGAGGTGCCGTGTTCGGCGTCGTGTGTCAGGGCGCTGTGGCGGAGCCGGTGCAGCGCGAAGCCGTCCAGGTCCTTGACGTCCTCGGGTGAGCGGGTTGGCCAGCAGGCGGGTGTTCTCCTCGAAGATCTCCTCGGCCTGGCGGTAGGAGAGCCGGGCCCGGCCAGTCTGTCGTCCTGTCTCCGGTCTCCCCCATCCCGTCGTTCGGCACCGCACCGCACGGGGCAACGGCCCGGCGGCCACGGCAAGGTGAAAGATCTGATCATTTAGCTCGATCGTGGGTGATCGGCCCGATTCGCGGAACGGATGGCTCCGCAGCCTGGACGATCTTGGGCGTTGCCTTCGCCCGGGCCACCTGCCGCCCCGGGCGTCTCTTGCCGATCCTGGAGGAACCATGCGACACCCTGTCTCCCGCCCACGCCTGCGCGCCCTGACCGTGGGGCTCGCGCTGGCCGCGTCCGCCCTCCTGCCCTCCGGTGCGGCCGGTGCGGCCGACCAGTACGAGTGGGCCGCGCTGGGCGACTCGTACACCGCCGGCGTCTTCGTCGGCGACCCTCTGCCCGCGCTGGGTGACGCGTCCCGCGACGGCTGCGACCGCACCAGCGGCGCCTACCCCGGCCTGGTTCAGAAGGAGCTGGACGAGTTCCCGCCGGGCAAGGACGTCCACCTGACCAACGTCAGCTGCGGCGCCGCCGTCATCACGGACATCGGCACGACCAAGCAGACGCCGATCAGCCCGGTGGAGCAGCCTGAGGCCGGCTGGCTGGCGGTGGACACCCAGATCAAGCGGGCCGGCCTGAATGACCAGACCGACATCGTCACCATCGGCGTCGGCGGCAACAGCCTGCCCTTCGGCGGCATGCTCCTCAAGTGCCTGGAAGAGGGCGCCAAGGTCTCCGGCTCCTGCCGCGAGCACTACACCAACCCCCCGGAGGGCGAGGAGAGCATCGAGCACAAGCTCGCCCGCGTCCAGGACGAGTACATCCAGATGCTGGCCCAGGTCCACACGGCCGCACCCAACGCCAAGGTGATCACCGTCGGCTACCCGGCCGTCCTGCCGGAGGACGGCAGCGCCTGCAACCGCCTCGCCCTCACCGAACTCAGCCTCATCAAGCACGCCGACGTCGACTGGCTCCGCGACGACGTGCTGAAGCAGCTGAACAGCACGATCCAGCGCGCCTCCAACTTCTTCGGCGACAAGTACGTCGACATCTACTCCTCCAGCATCGGCCACGACGCCTGCCAGCCCGCCGACACCAAGTGGGTCGAGGGCCTCTGCGGCAACGCCGGGGACTACTGGCCCGCCGCGATCGGCAAGCTGAACTGCGGCGTCGTCGGCAAGCGCGCCACCCTGGTCCACCCCAACGCAGCGGGCCACCAGAACGTCGCGAACCACGTCGAGCGAGCCATCCGCATCGCCCTCCTCGAACGCTGACCTGAAAACCCGTGACCAAACCGACCCTCGTGGGCGGGTGAGAATCGAAGAAGTGACGTGCATGGCCAGGACCTCCTGGTAGCAACTGTGGTGTCGAAGCCCAGTCGCGCCAGGAGGTCCTGTCATGCCGTTGTACGCCCCTGCCGCCCCCGCTGTCTCCCCGAACGGGCAAGTCGACTGCCCGTGCCTGGCCTGCCGGTTCGGCCACAGCCGCCGTCATCCGGCTCGGCACCGCCGCTACACCTCGGACACCACTGACGCGGAGTGGCTCGTCATCGCGGTGATGCTGCCGTGGCCGGCCTGGCTGGACGGCAATGGCGGGCGGCCGGAGGAGTACTGCCGCCGGTTGATCGTGGACGCGATCTTCTACGTCGCGGACAACGGCAACAAGTGGCGCAACCTGCCGGACGACTTCCCGCACTGGCGCACGGTGCACAAGGTCTTCACCCGGTGGTGGCAGGACGGAAGCGTCGACGCCGTCCACAACGACCTGCGCGACGAGGTCCCCGGTCGGAGGGCCCGGGACCCCGATCCGACCGCCGCGATCATCGACTCGCAGTCGGTACGCGCCGCGGAAACGGTCGACGCCGGCAGCCGCGGGTACGACGCGGGCAAGGAGGTGGCGGGCCGCAAGCGCCACATGATCGTGGACACCATCGGCCTGCTCCTGGTCGTCATGGTTACCAGCGCGAGCGTCCAGGACCGCGACGGAGCCCGCCCCGCGCTGGCGCACCTGCGTGACCTCTTCGAATCGATCATCCTGGTCAGCCGGTTCGGCAAGGCGATGCCGCAGCAGATGCAGGCCGCTCTCGCGGACGTCGCCCAAGCCCTGCTGCTACCGGGCAGCGTGGGCACGGCGGTTGGTGCGGTGGCAGGCTCCCTCACGAGGGCGCTGCGGGAGCGGCGGCAGACTGTCCGCGCGCTCTCCCGGTGTGCGAGGCTCGCCGATCTGCTGGAGGCCGAGGCCGATCTGGAGGCGCTGTCCTTCTATCCGCACCTGCTGGCGTGGGAGCTGGCCCAGCTGCCTGCGGACAAGCGCGTGACGCCGGTGATCCTGCTGGACACCTTCGAGGACGTCGGCGACCGGACCCACCGTGACCTGGAGCGCCTCATCCAGCGGGTGGTGTGGCTGATGCCCAACGCGTTCTTCATCGTCACCGGCCGCTCCCGGCTGCAGTGGGCCGAGCCTGCGTTGCAAGGCCAGCTCGACTACACCGGGCCGGAGGCCTGGCCTGGCCTGGCGGCCTCCGCCGTCATGCCGAACGCCCGTACTGCGGCGACCGGGGCCGCGCGGAGCGGCGGGCGGCAGGTGCTGGTCGGGGACTTCTCCCCCGAGGACTGCGACGACTACCTCGCCCGCCGTCTCGCCCGCGACGGCCAGCCCCTCGTCAACGCTGAGATCCGCCAGGTCATCACCAACCGCTCCCACGGCCTGCCGCTCTACCTCGACCTGTCGGTGATGCGGTTCCTGGAGATCCGCCGGACCGGCCGCGAGCCGGTCCCGGCCGACTTCGACCATGACTTCGGTGCCCTGATCGCCCGCACACTGAGCGATCTCACTCCCGAGGAGCGGCACGTCCTGCGATCGGTCGCCCTGCTGGACGCCTTCGATCTCGCTCTGGCGACCCGGGCCGCGGGCATGCTGCACGAGGCACCGGCGATGCGGCTGATCGAGCGGCCCTTCGTCCGCGAAAACGCCTTCGGGCTGTGGCCCTACCACTTGCACGGCCTGATCCGCTCCACCGTGCGCAACGCCGACGACCAGGCCGACGACCGCTGGTCCCCACGCGACTGGCACCAGGCCGCCGAACGTGCCCTCGCCGCACTCGGCGAGCAGTGGACCACGGGTACCGAGCGGGACCGGATGCTGCTCGTCAGCTGCCTGGGCCAAGGCCTGCTGCTCGCCCGCGACTTCCGGCTCGGTCTGGGGTGGCTGGCGGAGGCGGCGTGGAGCTACGTGAGCGACTCCGTATGGGAGCCGCTCGCCCCACCCACCCGGCCCGAGTCGGCCAGCACGCTGGAGACAGCCGCTGACGCCCTGGTCGAGCTGCTCAGCGCGCTCGCCCGGCGGCAGCACGAGCACCGCGAACGCACCGCCGACCGGCTCGCCGCAGTCGCCGACAGCGGGCTGCTTCCCACCGATCTGCACGAGATGGCTGTCTACTACCTGGCCAAGGCCCAGCGCGACCTCGGCCGCTCCGACGCCTCGCGCCGGGGCATGCAGCTCGTCGCCGACGGTGGCGGCCGCCTCGCCCCCGCGGCCCGTCGCGGCCTGGCCCACCTCGCCCGCCTCGCCGGCGACTTCCCCACCGCGTCCGACACCGCCCGCACGCTCGGATGGGCGGGCCGTCACCACCGGGTCGAGGGCGACATCTGGTGGCCCCATGGCGACATGAACCGCGCGGCCTCCGCCTACGCAGCAGCCCGCACCGAGGCCGAAGAGCACGGCGTCGCCGGCGAACGCTCCACGTCCCAGGCTCAGCGCGCCTTCGTCGTCGCCTTCACCGCCCCCGACCAGGCCGACGACGAACTCCATCTCGCCGAGCAGCTCCTGACGGGGCTCGACCTGCGGGCCACGACCCTGACGACCCGAATCGCCGCCCTCGTACGCGACGCCGGAACCACCGGTGACGTGGAGGACCGTGCCCGCGTCCTGCGTACCGAGATCAGCGTCGCCGGTCTCACTTCTGCCGACGTCACGCTCGAGCTCGCGATGTGCTTCCACCACACCGTCCTCGGCCCCGACGACGCGGCGACCGCCTCCATCGCCCGCCTGCGCGACGTCACCCAGGGCGGCGACTACGCGTACTACGTCGACATCGCCCACTTCATGGCCGGCCTTCCCCTCAGTGGCGCCTCCGCGGCGCGGTGGCTGGACGGCGAGCAGCCCACCCGCAGCCGCTGGCGGACGCTGGTCACCGCACGGCGCGAGTACCTGCGCAACGCGCGCTGAGAATGCAGTTGGCGGCCGTTTCCAGTGAAACTGTGAAACGGCCGCCGTTCCTGCGAGGCGCGCCAGCGTCTGGATGCAACGTGGTCAGGTGGGATTCAGCGGGGTGATACCCGTTCCCGCGTACAGCTCGGGCTCAAGTGACAAGACCGTGAGCGGCTCACCCGCCTTGACCGCCTGCCAGGCGATCGCCGCCGCGTGAGCCACCGGCCAGTCCACGTTCGTCCAGTCCATCACATCGACGGCGTGCGCCGTGCTGAACGGGACGCTCTCCGCGAACCGCAGCGAAGCTGCGTGCTTGCCCGCTCCTGCAACCTGACGCTCGGCAGCAAGGACGGACAGCGACGGGACCAGGACGCGACCGGTGCCGCGCGAGGCCTCGATGTACAGGCCGGTGAAGAACGGGTCCGCCTGATAGAGAGCGGTCAAAGCGGTGTGGTCCAAGACGGCCGTCAGATTCATGCTGCGGCGCTGCCCTGATGGGCGCGGATCTTCGCCCAGGCGTCCTGGCCTGCCTGCTCGACCTGCTCGGTGTACTCGACGCCAAGCTCGCGAGCAGCCTCGAGGGCACGCTGCTCCCGCTCGGCAGCCGTGAGCTCGCGAGTAGCGAGCTCCTCCAGCAGCTCCGTGATGGTGGTGCCGCGCTCGTCCGCGAGGATGCGCAGCCTGTCGCGCACTTCTTCGCTGGTCTTGATGCTCGTCGGCTTACTCATGACGCGATTCTACCGCCGGTAGAACCCACCGGTCCGCCGCTCGGCCTGCCTCGGGCATAGCCGGGTAGCGATCACTGACGGGGCCAGGGCAGCGCCGTGCCGGAGAATCGCCTTGGGATGGCCGTAAAGCGTTCTTGTGGCTGGTCTGCTTGCAGGTGAGGAGGTGGGCACCCGGCTGCGGTCTCGCAGAGTAGCCATGAGGCAGACGGTGGGGTGGCAGCCCACAGACCCCCCCTCACCCGGCTGCTGGCCTCTCAGCACCCGGCGCGCGGGTTGCGCGAACCGCGGCAGGGATGCGATCAGTACGCAGCCGCAGTGCCATGGGAGGTCAGGAGGTGACTGCCATGGCGCGCGCCGTGTGGAGTGGGGTGCTGACGTTTGGGTTGGTGTCTTCTCTGAACTAGCAGCGCCGGGCGGCAGTTGTCGTGTCCCGCCCGGCCCCGCTATGCACCGCCCTAGACAGGGCCTCGCGCCCAGCGCGTGGAGGCGTTCAGGCAGATGTTCCCCCGGCCCGGCCGCAGGTCCTGTGCCGGTGGCGCGTCGGTGCCTGCTGTGACCCCGACGGAATCGAGTGCTGATGGTATCACGCCTGTACCCGCCTTCGGCCGGTGCCGCCTGGCCTCTGGCATCGCCGTGTCCGCTGCAGGGGCGAGAAAGGGCGCATGGCTGGTGTGAGAGCGCACAAGGGGCGCGCGTGTCATGTCCCTGGCACATGCTGTGATCCTCTGTGGTCCTGGGGCGCCCCTTTCTCCAAGAGTGGCGGGCCGCGCTGGAAGGGAAGGGACTGGTGCAGGCTCCGAGCTCTGGTGGGGCTGACGCTCCGTTGACGGTGTAGAGGGCGCCCTGTGCTGCGAAGAGGAAGGGGGACACCGGGCGTCGAGTCGAGGATGGGCGGTTGCTGGTGCGACCGGCCGGGGGGCGTGCGCTGTCTCCTGAGAGCAAGGCGTGCGTGAAGCCGGGCATGAAGGCTCCGAAGGGGAACGAATCCATGCGTTCGTCCAGTCATATGATCTCGCATCACCGGATCAATCAGGCGCAGTCGGACATCAAGCTCGGCGTGCAAGAGGCAGTCGGGCGTCTGGACGTGGCGGCCGCCCGAATCGTCGGCTACCACTTCGGGTGGTGCGATGAGAACGGAATCCGCGTACACGCTGGCGGTGGCCGGCATCGGGCGGGACTGCTGGCGCTGCTGTGCGCGGCGGCCGACGGCGCCGACTGGCGCCCGGCCCTTCCCGCAGCTGTCGCGTGCGAGCTGGCTTCCAACGCGGCCACGATGCAGGACGACATCATCGACGGGGACACCGTCCGCCGGGGCCGGCGGGCCGCGTGGTCGGTGTTCGGTGTCGACCGCGCGCTGCTTGCCTGTACCGCGATGAACAGTCTGGCCATGGAGATCCTCACCCTGCAGCGGCGCATGGATGCCGCAGTGGCCGTCCGGAAGCTCTCGCAGACCCTCGTGAAACTCAATGTGGCTCAGCTCCAGGACATTGACTTCGAACGGCGTAGTGACGTCAGCCTGGCGGAGTATCTGCAGATGGTGGACGGGAAGGCATGCGCAACCTTCAGCTGCCCCTGCGTTCTGGGCGCGATGTTCACCGGGGTCCGGGGCGTCGATGGCCTGGCGGCATTCGGAAGCGAGCTCGGCTTGATCTGGCAGCTGCGCAACGACCTGCTCGGCATCTGGGGTGAGCCGGAGCAGACGGGGAAACCCGCACTGGCCGACCTGGAGAAGCGCAAGAAGACCTTTCCGGTGATCGTCGCACTCGAGGCCGCCGGCCCCGACCGCGACGAACTCGCGGACCTGCTCGGCCAGGGCAGCGGGCTCCTGGGGGCTGAGCAAACCGCCCGCGCCGCAGTACTGATCGAACGCTGCGGAGGCCTCGCACGCACCCGGCGAGAAATAGAGGTCCGGCTCGAAGCCGCGATCGCACCCTTGGGGCGCTTCATGAGGGACGACACCGCCCGAGCCGACATCATTTCGCTCGCACGATTCTTCGCAGAAAGCACTAGATAGGCCGATGCTTCGCTCGATCGCTCTCCCAGGAGGGACACATACCCATGGATGCAACACCGGCGCACGGGCGTCTTCTGGAGACCATTGGCAGGTATTTTCCCGCACTGGACCTGTCCGTCGACCGCGGTCTGGCCGAGGAGCTCGGCACCCGCATGGTCGACTTCGCACACCGCCACCGTCTGGCAGACCGCGAGACTCTCGCACACCTCGGGAAAACCGCTTGCAACAGCATCTATTTCATCGCAGCCTACCCCGACGCCAGCAAAGAGAATCAACAGCTCATTTGCGATATCTTCATGTGGTTCGCCGCTTTCGACGACATCCACGCTGAGCGCATTGACAGTACGGCAGCCGACAGCGTTGCCCGGCACACTTTCGCGCTCCTTGAAGCCCTCGACGGAACCCTCACGGAATCCGCTCCGGGGTTCGAGACTGCGCTCGCCGATATTCTCCGCCGCGCCCAGGCGTGGGACCCCCGCCAGCAGGGAAACCTGCGAAACGCGCTGCATGGCGTACTGCTCGGCTGGCAGTGGGAGGCCCAGCTCCGCAACACAGGTGGGCAGCCTAGCCTCCAGACGTACCTATACGCGCGCCGCCACTCGATCGCGGCTGTCCTGGAGCGAGCCATCGCCGAGCCGATGAGCGGTCACGTGTTGCCGGACGTGCAGCGGAACGATCCAGAGCTCGTGAGGCTAAATCGCGCCTTTTCCAATCTTTCCGGATGGGTCAATGATCTGTTTTCCTACGAGGGCGAAAAGAGGCGCGACGGGCAGCTCTCAGTCAACCTGCCCAATGTGTTGATGCGTGAGCAGGGTTGCAGCTTGAGCGATGCGATTGCGCGCATTTCCGAGATGATAGTCGGGGAGGCGGAAGTGGCGGCCCGGTCTCTACAAAGTTTGTCGGCGTCGCCCTCTCCTGAAGTGCGCGCGTACGTGCGCGGAACGGAGCGTGTCCTCCGACTGCATACGGCACTCTTCGTCGTATCCGGATTTGGCCGCTATATCGAGGGCTGAACGGTTTCCGTGAATCAGTCCTGAATCGTTTGATTCCGCATTTTCGCGCTAGGTCGATGAGGAGGCTACGTGCACAAGCCGGATGAGGAAGAAGTGCTGCAGCGTGTGGAGGAGCTCGTCAGCGGGTTCGGGACCCGTTCCGTGAAATCCTCGGCTTACGCCACCGCGTGGGCCGCCCGGCTGCGTGACGGCCAGGGCCGGCCGGTGTTCCCCGAGACGCTGGAGTGGCTGCGCCGCCATCAGCACGCGGACGGCTCCTGGGGAGGTGTGGTCCCAACAGCCCAGGACCGGTTCCTCAGCACCCTCGCCGCGGTCACCGCGCTGCGGACCGCGCCCGGCGCCTGGGTGCGCGAAGCCGTGCGGGCCGGGATCACCTACCTCAACGGCCACCCTGACCCCTGGGCGCAGGGCCAGGAGGAGATGCTCGCCTTCGAGCTGGTCGCCCCAACGTTGGTGGCCCAGGCCCAGGAGCTGGGCCTGCGGCTGCCGCCACACATCGTGAGCGCCTTGACCGAGCTGCGGGAGCGCAAGCTCGCGAAGGTCCCGGCAGGGTTTCTGACCACCGTGCGGACGCCGTTGCTGCACGCGCTGGAGACACTGACCGACGTGATCCCGGTGGCGGCGGTCGCCGCGCTCGCCTCCTCGGACGGGTCCATCGCCAACAGCACCGCCTCGACGGGGGTGTACTGGCAGGCGACCGGTGACCCGGCCGCGTTGGACTACCTCCGCAACGCCGCCCGCTCGGCAGGTGACGGCGGCATGCCCGAGTGGTACCTCATCGACGTCATGGAACCGGCCTGGAGCCTGTACTCACTTGGGCGCGCGGGCTTGGACTCCGCGTCGATGGGTCAGCAGGTCGACCGGCTCGCCGCCCTGGCCGCCGAGGCCCCCCACGGCCTGCCGACCATGACGAACAACGACTTCTTCGACGCCGACGACACCGCCATGGTTGTCAGCGTCCTGCGCATGTTCGGCCGGCCCTACGAACAGCTCCAACAGACGCTGCTCGGCTTCGAGGACGAGCACTACTTCCGCGCCTTCGCCTTCGAACGCCACCCCGCCATCAGCGCCAACGGCCACGTCCTGGAAGCCCTGGCCCCCGACCGCGATCGCTTCACCACGCAGATCGACAAGTGCAAGAACTTCCTGATCTCCGCCCAGCGCGAGAAAGCCTGGTGGGCCGACAAGTGGCACCGCTCCCCCTACTACGCCACCGCCCACGTCGTACCCGGCCTCGCCCAGGTGGCACCCGACGCGGTCAGCGGGACCTGGCAGTGGCTGCTGGACACCCAGCAGCCCGACGGCTCCTGGGGAACCGGCACCGGCCGCCCGGAGGAATCCGCCTGGGCCGTGCTCGCCCTCGACTCCCTGGCGCCCCACCACGGCCCCATCCCCGACGGCCCGCGCCACCGGGCCCACCAGTTCCTCACCGCCTCGCTCGACCAGGACGACCACGCTGAACTCTGGGTCGGCAAAGCACTCTTTCTGCCACCTGCGCTGGTCAAATCCACCGTCCTCGCCGCATACACCCTCACCCAGTAGAGTCAGCGAAGCACCCGCCACCGCCTGCGACCGGGATGAGGTCCGCAGCATCAGCTCCTGGCACGGGCCAGGGCATCAGCGAGCTCGTCGTGGCTCATGACTGTTCGTCCGGCGCCCGTCAGCATCAGCTCGGCTGCTCACCCCTGCCGGTCCGCTCTTGGTGTGGGTAGGCCGAGCAGTATGCGCCCGCCGGGGGCCGCCGAGTCGATCTGGCTGATCTTGGATTCGGCGCCGGCCAGGCTGACCTGGAGTCCTTCGATCTCGCCGAGCCAGCCTTCGCGCTCGGCCTCGGCGATCCGGTCGAGGAGGTTGTCGCGGATCTCCACCAGCCGGCCGCGCTGGGCAGGGTCGGGGCGCAGGAGGGAGCAGCGGACGCAGGCTTCTCTGAACTTCCTGTCGCCCACTGAGCTGTACTGAGATTTGTGGAGTCCCTGATGCCAGGGTTACCGTCCTGGCGAAGGAGAACCACCAGCACCATGGCAGCACCCCGTAAATACC
>NZ_JBEPDM010000077.1:0-20602 GCF_040300305.1 Streptomyces sp. NPDC000410 | reverse complement strand
CACACCCACCCCAGCACGAGGCACAACCCGCCCCCGCACCGGCAACCCCACCGGGAACTCCAACCACGCATCCGCCGTGCCAGGAGGAGCCTCAACAGCAACGACTCCGTTGTCATGGAGCCATGCGACGTAAGGCGTGGCAAAGAGCCGCATCCCCTCCGGAATCGGCTTCTGAACCTTCGCCAACGCCTCGGCGAACGACACAGCCAGCTTCGGATCCATACCGGCCGTCGGCATCCCCAACGCCGCGGCGAAGTCCCGCACCACTTCGTCGGCACGCGCCGGCGCATCCGCAAGCGGCAGCCGGGAACTCGCCGCCACGAACTCCCGCACCGCCTTTCCGAACCGCACACCATCCGCGTCAACGAACCCGACCGCCTTCGCGAAGTCCCTTGCCTTGTCCTCGAACTGCTTCGCACGCATCACAGCCACCCGCTCGGCCAGATGCGAAGCGACCACCTCCGCCGAGAGACGGACCTGACCAGCCTCCTTCAGGACCTCGCAGGAATGCAGCACCACTGAGAACGGATGGCCCGTCGCACCCTCAGGACGACGTGCCTCCTCCGCCTCGGCCCGGTCCAGCATCTGCTGGAACACCGAATCCGACGCGATCAGTTCCGCGTGATGCTTAGGAGACGTCCGGCCCAGGCCCCTCGAGTCGCTGACCAGCTTTGGGTCGGCCATCCGCGGGCTGAAAGCACGAGGGCCGCCATGCGCCATCACGTAGAGGGTCAGATCACCCGCCCACTTCAGCGCCTGCGGATCACCGAGAAAGAACTCTTCCTCACCGTTCCTGTTTGCCTTGGGTGGGCGGTATCGCCACGTCGCCCCCTGGCCGGCATTGTGCTTCTCCCACCAGGCCCTGAGGTCTTGGGGATCGAAGCTGATGACGGTGGCATCGTCCGTGGCCGTCGGCGACGTCCAGCGCAGAAACTTGTCCAGGCCCGCCGAGCCAAAGACCACCGTGGACTGTTCCCAGCTCTTGGCAAGCGAGATCGCCCGCTCAATCCCCAGGTCCACGTTGTCCACCCTGGCAAAGGCCAGCGCCAGAACCTTGGACTGGATCTGCTCCCGGCTCTCAAACTTGAACGCCGACGGGTTGTGCTTCGCCAGCACGTCGTACCCCTCACCGACCCGAGCAGCGAAACGCTCCCGGTCGACGGCCAGAACCTCCAGCCCCTGGCCCATCCTCGTGACATAACGTTTGGCGACGTCGAGGTCCGTACGCTGCCCGATCGCCGCCGCCACCCAGGCCAACTGAGACAGCTCCACCGTCGACAAATGCCGGCCGATCTCCTGGTCCTCGAGTTCCCACGCGACCTCGTCGACATCGTGCAGCCGCACCCGCCCGTCGTCGAACAGCACCTGCAGCGCCTTCTCCGCCTCGCGCTGCCTGTCACCGAGCCCACTCCGGAAGTCGCGCACCTCCTTCACCACGTCGCCGACCAACTTCTCCTTGGTCAACTCAGGAGCGACATCGTGCGGCTGGTCCAGCACCTTCGGAGCGCGCGCAGGCTCCACGGTGGAGTCGGTGGTGGCCTGAGTCTCGCTCTTCGCGGACCTCAGCGCGTCGACATCCACCGGACGGACGGTGACCAGTACACCGCGGCGCTGTTCCTGGACGGTGGCACCCGTAGTCCGCGCGGCCTCCCTCCTGCCTCGAGTCACAACCGACACGGAGATGTCGCCGATCTGCGGAACGTCGGCGCTCTCGCCCCGCTGCCGCGCCGCGCCTCTGAGCAGTCTGTCGAGCTCGGCCTCGAACGCCTCACGTACCAGCTGGGCTCGGAGCTTGGTCTTGCGTCCGACCCCGAAGTACGAGTTGCTGTAGGACGTGATCTCCACCGTGGGCAGCGGCGGCAGCTCGGCGCCGGAGCGGTCGAGACCTGCTCGGCGTTGCTGTTCCCACATGATCTGTACGGCGGCTTCCCACGCCAGCTCGCGCAGGTCCTGGGCGGCCTGCTCGTCCAGTGATGTCGGGCCGTCGCCAAATCGGATCGTGGCGCCCGGACTGTCCTTCGTGGCCAGCACCGACGGCTTGAGTTCCGCTGACGGGGGGCCCGATTCGGCTACTGCCGCACCATCCGTGGACTGTGGATAGAAGATCGCCCAGCCTTCGGGGACGAGTACACCGTCGCCGGCGTCGACCATGGGCAGTGTCTTGCCGTTGATCGGCAGCTGTGCGATCCCGCCGAGCGGTGCGAGCACCGGAGCGCCATACGCGTTCGCCGCCAGCTGGCCGGGGGCGATACCCTTCTTCGGCTCTGCCAGCAGGGGCCCTCGGGACATGAGGGCACCGTCCGGCAGTCCGCCGCGACGGACCGCCTCCTGAGACACTACGGGCTGCGGCAGCTTCAGACTGCCGTCCTGGTCCAGCGTCGCCTGCGCGTTCGCGTCGATGCCGTCCTTCATCGGCCGGCCCGGGTCGGAGTCCACGGGCGCGACGCCTGCGTTGTTGATCAGGAGGACAAGAGGAGGCTTCGGCTCGCCGTCCGCCTGCAGCGAGGGCAACACCATGTCCCGGATGAAGGGCTCCATGCCCTGCTCAAGAGGCGGGTCCAGCGGCGCGTAGGGGTTGAGCAGCGAGACCCCTGACCCGAACCTGGTGGCGTCCACGACGAGCGGCTTCCTCGAGCCCTCCGGCAGCGTGGCCAGAAGCCGCTTCAGCCCAGGTGACAGGCCCAGAGTCCCCCGGAAAGCCTCCTCTGCGAACGACTTGAAGGACAGTGCCCCGGAGAATTCCGCCGACGTTGTGAGCTTTGCCCTGCCCGACGTGGACATGTCGAATGCCGCCAGCTTGTCCGGCGCATCGTCGTTGCAGTCGATTGTCAGGTCCCCTTGCGGGGTGATGCCCATCGCGTACGAGGAGGCGTGGACCCGGACCGGTACGGCCGACCCCGCGTTCCGGGCTCCCAGGCGCTGGGTGAAGGCCTGTGCGGTCGTACGCCACTGGCCGCGCTCCCCCGTCGCCTCGCCGGCGAGCAGCACCACATTGACGGGGGGCACTTCGCCGGTCGTGGCGACCGCCAGGAAGTCCTGGAACGCCGGGGCGTTCATACCGAGGCCCCGGCAGTCTTCAGCCAGGCTGAGCAGTTCGCCCGTCCTGTCCTTGAAGATCATCTGGAGGGCCTGGTGGGCGGCAGCAGGCCTGCCCGGTGCCAGACTACTCACCTTGCTGAGGAACTCGTCCGCGTAGCCCAGCTCTGCCAGGGCCAGGAGCTGCCGTTGGAACTCAGAGAGTCTGAGGAACTCCTGGAACACCGCGGACTCCCCCACGATGTCCGCCAGCTGTTCGGGCGCAAGGTGCGTGAAGGACTCCCCGTAGAACTCCGCCCTGTCGGGGTTCACCCCTGGCTTCACGACTTCGGGGCCCCCGGCCAGATCCACATAGAGCGTGGGCTGGCCTGCCCAGTCCAGCGAGGCAGATCCGTCCTTGGAGTTCAGCCGGGCATATTGGGGGGCATGCGCGGCCCAGCGTTCTGCGGTTGCCCCATGCGATCCCTCGGTCTGGCGCGAGGCACCCCGGTAGCTGAGCACCTTGGCGAAGTCCGACTTCGTCCCGTATGTCTCGCCGGCCAGCAACTCCCCGCCGGAGGTGCCGTACGTACCGGCCTCCCAGCCCTGGGCCACTCCGATGGCGCGGTTCAGCCTGGTCGACACGCCGGCATCGATCTCACCCGGTGGCGCGGGCGGGATCAGCTTCGCCAGCTTGAGCATCTTGAAGTGCAGCTCGGCAGGCGACACCCTCTTCGCCGCCCAGGACGGGTGGTGGGCCTCGAGGACTCCGTACGCTTCTTCCAGCCGCTTCGTCAGCGCATCGGGTGAGGAGGACTGGTCACGGTTGAGGGTGAGCCAGTCCCGGAGCGGGCTGAGGTAGCGGCTGGTCGCCTGGAGACTGGTCTGCTGGGTCTTCGCCGCCATGACCCACATCAGGTCGCCGTACTGCTGACGAGTCAGGCCATGCGCGTCCCGCCCGTCGCCGAAGTGCACGAATTTCGGGAACGACAGGACCAGCTCCGCGAGCTGTGGCGCCGCCGAGGAGGACTGGGCCTTGTCCGCCAAGGCCGAAAGGTCCTTGATGAGCGAGCCGAACTCCCTCTGGATCGAGGCCACGAGCTCGGCCGACGTGGGCTTGGCCCACAGAGCGGGCGACGGCAGGTCGCTCGTCCGTGATCCGGTAAGGAAGTTGATGATCTGCCCGTGGTCGGCGCTCTTGAACGGCTGCTTGGCGACCTCCGGCTTCAGGTTCAGCTCGCGCAGCGATTCGACCAGATCGTTCTTCAGCGGCTGCGGATCCTGGCCCCTGCGGTGCAGCGTCCAAGGCTCCACCTCGGTCAGCAACGCGGGCACGATCTTCCCGTCAGCCATCACATGCGTCTGCGTCGACAGGAACTGACCCGTGAACGGCCCCATACCGGACACCACACCCGACGGAGTCACCACACCCAGACCCGTCAGCTCCGCCAACTCCTGGGCCAGCGTGTCATCTTCACCACCGAGGATTCCGCAACCCTCCAACACCAGATACTCGACGTCATACCGCTTCCCCCCGTCCGTGCCCACGGTGAAGGTGAGGATTCTCTCCTGCTCGAGGTACTGCAGAAGCTCCGCGGCGTCCTTCCGTCCCCCTTCGACCTCCATCTGTCCCACGTTGCCGTGCCCGGCCACCACCACAGCGTTCTCAAGCGCAGGCAGCGTCTTGACACCCTCACGGATCAACGCGTCAGCGCTCAGGTCCTCTGCCGACGGCAGGAAGAACCGACGCTTGCCGAGGGAGACGGGGGCCAGCGGTCCACGCTTCGGGGCAGGACCGTGACCTGGCGGTGCCGTGGTGGCCGAGGGCAGCGTTGACGTGGAGGGCTGCGGCGGGGCCGGCTGCGGGCCGGTGCGGGCCTGGGGTTCCACTGCCGGTCGTATGCCCACATGGATCTGGTTGATGTCACCATCACCAGTCTCGATGGTGACAACGGGAATTGGCACGTCCTTGTGGCGAGGAGCCTGCTCGACGTTCAGTCGGCCCTGGTTCTTCAGTTCGTCACCGACGTAGACGTCCAGCTTCTTCGCCAGCCCCTTCCCGAGCCGTTTGGCATGCTCGAATCCCGGGCCTGACACATGCCTGGCATGCACGGTTACCTCGGTCTGCGGGAACAGCTTGCCCTTCAGCTTGTGCCAGAGGAGGTTCTGCGCTGTCTCCCGGGCGATGGACTTCAGCGCCGCGTCGGACTCGGCCGACAGATGTCCCTCCTGCTGGGACAGCTTGAGGGTGAGGCCCTTCTTCTCGTCGGTTCGGTGCAGAGAGGGGTGACTGTCGCCTTCGGCTCCCGGCTGAACCAATACCAGGCCATCACCATTCGCATCGTCCTCGGCCGGCTCCGCCACCGCGATCAGTTCGCCGTCCCACGGAATGTGCTCGACCCGGCCCATGAAGCCGAGCACCGGCCCCTTGCGCAGACCCGAGATCTCCTTCACCAACGACGACAGCCGCTCGAACTCGGATTCCGTGCCGTCGGACACCACGGTGCCCTCAGGCAGAGCCAGCCCCTTCTTCTGGAGCTGGTCCGCGGCCTTCGGCGACATCACCGCGGACGGAAGAGGATCACCCGGCTTCCACTGCTTTGCATCCGCGTCCTCCGCACCTCCGCCACGCCGCGGCCGGCCCGAGTCGGACACCTCCAGTACCAGGGGAGCGCCCTCGGGGATGTTCGCCTTCTGTATCTCCTCGGCCAGGCGTACGGCATCCCACTGCTGCGACTCCGGACCGTCCGCGGCATCCGGATCGAAGCCCTCGACTCCAGGACCCGAGCGGGTCACCTGAACCACATACGGATCGCTCAGGCCGGCGGACTTCAGCCTGCGCTTGACCGCCTCCGACAAGCCCACCGGCTTACGGACATTCGCCTCGTGCCCCGGCTGGAACGACACCACCGCCGCCACGCCATCCCCGGCCCGAGGCACAACCCGCCCCCGCACCGGCAAGGCCACCGGGAACTCCGCCCACACATCCGGCGCACCAACCGGGGCATCGATAGAGAAGACTCCGTTGACCAGCCCTGTTTTGTGCGGCGTAGCGAAGAGCCGCATGTTCTCCGGAATCGGCTTCTGTGCCAGGGCCAACGCCTCGGCGAACTCGCTCGCGAGTCCGAGGTCGATCGGGGCGTCCGACTTCTTCAGCTTCGTCGCGACGGCGCGGGCCACCTCGCCGGCACGCGACGACGCCTGGTCGAGAGGCAGAGGGGAGCTCTGCGTGACGAAGTCCCGCATCGACTTCCTGAACTGAGCACTGTCCGTATCCAGGACACCGATCGATGTGGCGAACCGCTGAGCGATCCGCTGGAACTCCTTCTGGCACTCCGCCTCCACGTGTACGGCCAGCTCAGTGGCGACCACCTCCGCCGAAGCACGAGTCTGCCCCGCCTCCGCCAGCACCTTGCAGGAATCGAGCACCACCGTGAACTTGCGGCCGGGCTCCCCCGCGGCAACTCCGGACCGCGGCCCGGGCCGTCGCATGCCCTCCTCTCGGGCACGCTTCACCATGTCCTGGAAGCCCGGATGTGCGGCGATGAGTGCGGCGTGATGCTTCGGGGTCACCGGCACCTCACCGTACTTGTTCAGGCCGAGACTCGGGTCTGCCATCGGGAGGGTGAAGGTCATGGGGGTCCCATGCGCCGTCGCATAGAGGGTGAGATCGCCTGCCCACGGCAGCGGCTCCGCCTTCCCGAGGTAGACCGCCCCGCGAGGCTTCCCGGGCTGCCCGTTCCGAGCGGGGGTGGCCGGGACCATCTTGTGGTGGCGGTACGTGCCCCCTCGGCCGGCGTCGTGGTCGCGCCAGTGCGTGGACGCGCTCTCGGGGAAGAAGCCCAGGGCGGTCGCATCGGCCGTGGCGGTCTTCGACACCCAGTGGACGAACTTCTCCTTGCGAGCCGACCCCACGTTCTCCGTGAGGGGTTCCCAACTCGTGGCGAGTGCGACAGATTCCTCATCGTGACCGTTGCGCCACGACATCTCGGCCAGTGTGAGGATCTTGAAGTGCAGCTCCTCGGTCTGCTCGTACCGCAGCGCGAACGGATTGTGCTCCGCCAGCAGGTTGTACGCGCCGCTCAGCCGGCTGCTCAGCCCCGACCGCTTCAGCCGTTCGGAGGACAGCAGTTCCAGGCCGTTCGTCATGCCCTGAACGAAGCGCTCGGCCGTACCGAAGTCCGTGCGGTGCCCGAGTTCCACTGCCACCGTGGCCAGCTGGGACGTCTGCCTCTCCGTCAGCATGCCGACGTTGGACTCGCTCAGTGCCTCGTTGACCGCGTCGATCTGCTCCTGGGTCACCTCGCCCCGGGTCATCGGGCCCTTCAGCCCCTCTGAAGCCTTGCTGTGGAGGGCGTCCAGCTTCGAGCGGAAGCCGACCACCTCATCCACGATGTCGGCGACCACCAACTCCTTGTTGCGTCGGCCGTCGAGGTCCTGCCGCTGGGCGTGCGGCTGCCCGGGATGCGAGGGCTCCACGGTGTCGGCGGTCTTGGCACGCCCGTCATCCAGGAAGTTGACGATCTGGCCGTGCTCGGCCGTCTTGAGGGGCCTCGGTACGACTGGCTCCAGGTCCAGCTTCTTGAGCGAGACGACGAGGTCGTTGTCCAACAGCCGCGGGGCGATATCGGGCAGGTGCAGTGCCCACGGCGTGACCTCCGCGCCGCTCGGAATGATCTCTCCGGCGCTCAGCACATGGGTCTGCGACGACGGGAACCCGCCGGTGAACGGCTCCATTCCGGAGGTGAACCCGGACGTCGTCAGTACGCCGAGCCCCGACAGCTGCGACAGCTCCTGCGCGAAGCTGTCGATCTTGCCGCCCAGCCCCCCGCACGCGTCAAGAACGAGGAACGAGACATCGTACACCTTCGCATCGCCGGAGGCCGGCTCGTACGTCAGCAGACCGTTGTCCTCCAGGTACGCCAGGTACTCCGCGGCGGTCCTCTCCACCCCCTCGACGACCATCCGGCCGTTCTTCCCGTGACCCGACAGCACCGTGATCTCGTCGCCGAACGGCAGCGTCGACACACCCCTGCGGATGAGTACGCCCTCTTCCAGGTCCTGCGGCCCGGGCAGGAAGAACCGTCGGTTCCCCAGCGGGACCGGGGACAGCGACGACGGCTTGAACGCCTCGGAGACCACCGGGTGGAAGGCCTGCCGACGGGTTCCCAGGAACTTGTTGATCCCCGGAAGCCCCTGGGTGAGCATGTCGAGCGGGCTCATCAGCTCGTTCAGCGGCTCAGGCGGGAGGCGGAACATCGTGGGAAGGTCGGGGGGCACCGGGAGGGTGCCGTCCAGCGGGTCCGGTATCTGCTCCGGCACCACTGGTTCGAGCGACTGCCGCACGGCGTCCGCATCGGCCCACAGGCCCGCCAGCTCCTCGGCATCGGCGGCATCCTGCTCGGCCTGGCTCCTCTCAGGCTCGACGAACGGCTCGCCACCTTCGGAAGGCTCGTCCGGCTCACTCAAGGCCTCCGGGTCCGGCAACGCGGCTGGCTCACGGAGCTGGTCCGGCTCGGGGAGCTCGTCCGTTCCCTGCAACGCATTCGGTTCAGTCAGGACATCCTCGACGACGCTCGGGCCCTGCTGGACGATGCGTACCTCTCCGCTGTCCTCCAGGCGGATGTCGGAGCCCGTCCGGTAGCGCAGGTTGATGGCCAGCTCGGTCCACATCCGGTCACGGAAGTCCGCCTCGAAGAGGTACCGGGCCTGGGGGTCCACGACACCCGTTCCGGTGCCGTCACCGGCGATGAGCATGACCCCCAGGCGCGTCCCGTACGTGCGCCAGGCATGCACGAACGCCGGGTTGTTGCGTACGAGGTCGGCCAGGGACCTGCCATCGCGGGTCGCCCCGGGCTCATAGGCCACGACGAACACCGGCGCGTCCTGCCCGCCCGGATACGTTCCAAGTGTGTAGTCACCGTTGGGCGTTTCCTGGTGGACCGGTACCGGGCTGTCGCCGGAGAACCCGGTCAGCTTCCGCACGACGGAACGGGTGTAGTCGTCAGACCCGAAGACGAGACCGTTGTCCTGCGGCCGCCGCATCGGCACCAGGCCCCCGGGAATGGGTATATCGGGGTCCGGCACCGCGGTACCCGGGTGGTCCAGGCCAGTCAGCGGCAGTCCGGTCAGCCCTCGGTCCGCCACTTGTCGCAGGCGGCCACCCTGGACGCGGTGCAGAGCCTGCACCGTGACCGAGCCGGTCACCTCGCGGGCGATCCACAGCCTCTTGCGCGAGGTCTCGTCGGGTGAGATGCCGGCTCCCGGAGCCACCTCGACCTCGATCACCGTGCTTCCTGCCGGCAGCGAGCGTGGGCTGGGCTTGCCGGTGCGCACCTCCAGGAAGTCCTGACCGCTCCGGAAGAGGGCCCCGGGGGCGAGCGCCTCGTTCGCCGAAGGCCGGCTGGGGACCACCAGGTAGGCCTTGACGGGCTCATCGTTGCGGGGCGCGTCCTGGAGCCATTGCATGTGGCGGTTGCGGGCATCCGCGGTGGCCGTGAGCGGGGCCGTGGTGAACGGCGCGTGGGCAGTGGTCCATTCCGTCGCAGGCCACTCCGCTGCTCCGCCCAGCATGTGACCGAAATTCCCGAAGGCCGGTTCGCCACCTTGCTCCAGGAGGGTCCTGGGGGCGAGCACCGGGTTGCCCACCATGATCATCGGTGGCCGGAACTCTGCGAGGGCTTCCGCCAGCCGATCGGAGGGCGAAGGCCCGAAGTCTCCATTGGGAGGGCTGCCCGCGCCGGAGGTGGCCAGCACGACCGGCTGCCCCGGCTCGAGACCGGAGGCCCACAGGTCCCAGGCCAGTTGCCTCATGGTCCACGACCGGTACGCCCAACCGCTGTCGGTCTCCGTCCAGACCCAGGCGTGTTCGCCGTCCCCCTCGATCACGACGTCGACGACGACGGCGTCCCGCCGCTCCAGCTCGGACAGCGCCAGAGCGAGCCCCGAGGACGGTGTGAGGCCGGGGAACAGCACGGCGTCGTGCGGAGCCCGGTAGGAGCGCACCGCGGCGAACGGCGCACCCGCCGTGACCTGCGCCCGGCCAGGAAGGTGAGAAGTCACGGCCTCCCATCGCGGCGTTCCCTTGACGTTCTCGGTGAGTCGTACGGTGATCTCACCGGACTGCTGGTACGCCGGGTACGCGCTGGCCCAGATCTGGGCGGAGTCCAAGCCCAGCTGGTCCTTGAGGAGCCGGGCCATCTCAAGGCGTGCGGGGCCCGTCTCGCCGGCAAGCCCTGAACTGCCGCTCACCAGCACGATGTTGAGTTGCCCACCCCCTAGCTCCGCGACCCGCTCGTGGAGGCGGGGGCCGGCCATGCGCACGAGTTCGCGTACGGCGTGGGTGGCGGGGTCCTGCGCAGGGACCGAGCCCTCCTCGACAAGCGCGGAGACGTACGGTGCGAGGGCATCGACGTCGAGATAGACCGTCGGCTGCCCGCTCCAGGGAAGAGGGGACTTCTCGAAGTCGCTGAGCCCGAACGCGCTCAGCGGATCGAGGTCGCCGGTGACCTGGAACTGTGCCTGCCCGGAGGCGATGTGTTTCCTCCAGTTGTTCCTGTCGAGACCCGCGTCCCAGGCCTGTCCGAAGGTCCACGCTTCGGCATTCGGCGATGATGTCTGGTACGCGGACCACGCGTAGTGCTCACGTCCGGGCTGTCCGAAGCCGACGTCACCGCGTCCGATCGCTTCGTCGATGTCGCTCTGCAGTGAGCCGATCAGAGACTTGGGCGGGACTTCCTCGTTCTTCACGAAGGTGCTCGGTGACACCTCGTCCACCGCCGGGACGGGGTCCGTGGCCTGGACGGGGTCCGTGGCCTGGACGGAGTTCAAAGCCGGGCGCAAGGTGACCAGAACGGCTCGCCGCAGCTGCTCCACTGAGGCGTCCACCGTGACCAGCGAACCGTTCTGCAGGTCCTTCTCCAACGAATCGCGGGAAACCCGTCGGCCGTTGGGCAACCTCAGCTCAGTCACCGGGGGCAGGGTGGTGTGCGGGTCGGCGTGCTTGCCGTATGACTTCGTCGATATGCGGATGTCGCGGATCGACGGAACACCGGCGTCCGGTCCCCGCCTCCTGGCTTCGGCCTTGAGCCTCGCGGCCAGCTCCGCGCGGAAGACCCTGCGAACCGCCTTGGCGCGCATGGCTCCGGTGAGTCCGGCGTTCACGTCGGAGTTCCCGTAGCCCGCGATCTCGATCGTCGGCGGCGTGGTCGTCCCGTCGCTGAGCGTGTGGTTCAGGATGATCTGCTGCGCCGCGTCGACTGCGAGTCTGCGCACCTCCTCGCGGGCCACCGGGTCAAGGGACCACTTGCCCTTCCGGAAGGGAACGGTGGCACCCGCCTTGGGGCCTGCCCCGGTAAGGGAGACGAGCTTGGCCGGTGCGTCCGGCGCGGGGCTGCCCTCCTTCGTCCGGGGCTGGAACACCTGCCATCCCTCGGGAGCCATCAGGAGCGTTCCGCCACCCCATCGCATCGGTACGGTGCCGCCGGGCGCGGCGAGCACCGTGCCGTCGAACTCGTCCGCGGCCAGCTGCGCTTCGGTGGCCGACAGGGGGATGTTGAGCACCAGCGGCGCACCCAAAGGTGTCTTGCCGCGTACCTCGTCGCGGATGAACGCCCTGATGCTCGGCGAGCTGTGGTCTCCTTGCTTGCCCCGTGCCTTGGGGTCGGAGACGTGGATGCCCGCCGAGTCCCGGTCAGCGTGGACGAGGAAGGGCTTGCCCAGCCCCGGCATCGTGTCCAGCACCCGCTTGAGGCCGGCGGAGGCGCCCAGGCGGCGATCGATTCCGGGCTGGGCCGAGGAGCGGAAGGACACTCCGCCCGAGAAGTCAGCCGAGACACTCACCGGTGTCCGGCCCGGCTGCCTGATGTCGATGCTCGTGATCGCGCCGGATCCATTTCCGGGTTCCGTGACGACCCTGACAGGCACGTCGAGCTCTGGGAACCGGGCGGCCAGCTCACGGGCGAACGTCTGCGACGCCTTCCTGCGCTGGTCCGCATCGCCCGCGAAGGCGTTCTCGGAGAGGACCAGGTCGAAGGACGGAACGTCGCCTGCATGCGCGTTGAGGAGGAACTTCGCGAAGTCGGGGGAGTCCGGATTCTGGTGGTACAAGCTCGACGTGGCGAGCTCCACCATGCCGCGGCCCTTGCCCTGGAACACCGTGTTCAGGAGTTCGATGCCCCTGCCCGTGGTGGCCAGATCGAGCTGGTCGCCGCTGTCGCCGGGCATCACCTGATCGAGGAACGCCTTGAGGTCGCCCGACTGCGCCACCTCGATGAGGTGCTTGCCGGTTCGCTGGAGGGCGACGAAGTCACGGAAGACCTTCGAGTCGGCGATCAGGTCCGCCAGCCGTTCGGGCGAGAGGTCCTGCCCGTCCTTGACGGAGCCTCGCACGTCCACGTACAGCGTCGGCTCGCCGCGCTCGGGGGCGTGCTGCGATGCCTGGTTCCCGAGCAGGTCGCCCAGGGCGTCCGACGGCACATCGCCGTGTCGGAAGATCAGCTTCTTCACCAGGGGCGAGCGGGTAGGTGTCACCTCACGGACGTACGGCGCCGTGCCCTGGGTGTCGATCCGTTCCCAGCTCTTGGCCTGAGCGATGGCCCATGCCTTGCCGTCCTTCGCGAGGCCGCCGCCCGCTTCGCCGTGGAGGATGTGGGCGAGCTTGAACAGTTTGTACTGCAGGAGGGTCTCGTTGCCGGCCTTGGTGGTCCAGGACGGATGGTGGGTACCCATGAGGTCATGGGCCGTCTCCAGCAGGGCCTTCAGCTCTGCGGCCGGCAGCTTGTCCAGCTGCTGCCACATCCGCACCGTCGCCCAGTGCTGCGCAGCGGCTTCCACCCCGCCGTGGAGGAGTTCCTTCTCCGCGAGCACCCATGCCATGTCGGCGAGCTGCTGGGCGGTGAGGCCGTACCTGTCCCTTCCGGTCGTGCCGAATTCCTCGAACGGCGGGAATCCGGACGGCAGCTCGGCCAGCCGTTCCGCGGACACCGTCCCCTGCTCGACCGCCAGCTGCAGCGACATTCGGGCGGCGTTCGCCCGTTCCGGCAGATTACCGAACCCGGATCCGAGGACCTTCCGTACCCGCGAGACGATGTCCGCACGGGTGGGCGGAGCACCCTGGTCCAGGTTGTCGATGGACCAGGTGGCGACGTTGTCCAAAGGCAGCGGGCCACGCCAGACCTCGGCCTGTGGCGAGCCGAGTCCCTTGATGAGATCGGTGCCCAGGGGTTCGGTCCGGTCCAGGTCCTCGCCGTCGATCAGGTGCCATTCGGGTTCTCCGGTGCCGGCGCCAGTGCCAGTGCCAGTGCCGAGGTGAACCTCCGGGCGGATCTTTCCGTCGTCGAAGACCGGGAACGAAACGAGCTCGACGCCCGTCGGGCCGGTCTGGACCTGGCCATCGGTGGCAAAGACGAAACGTCCGGACGCCTGGACGGCGGCGATGCGCTGCGCGATGCTGCGGCCACCGTTCGGCGGCGTCGTATGGGCACCGCACATCATCAGGAGGAGTTTTTCGTCCGCACGCCGACCGGGGAGCCGGTCAAGCATCCGGCCGAACTCTTCGGGGGACACGCGCGAGCCGTCGGCCAGCAGCACCTCACCCGTGGCGACGTCGGCGTGGGCATAGACCGTGAAGAGCCCGTCGAGCTTCTGGAGGCGCGCGGCGGTCTTGGAGTGGTCCGAAGTGTCTCCGGGCGCGGGGAAGTACGCACCGGCGGGCACGAGGACGGCCGGCCCGGTGCTGGCCGGCTTCCCTGCCTGGGCGGCCCCCCCAGCGGCCACGGCGGCTGGACGGACGGTGACGAGCACCCCGCGCCGCTTCTGTTCCAGGTCGGTGCCGCGGGTGCGGGGCGCCTCGTCCCTGCCCTTCGAGCCGGTCTTGATCGTGACGTCCTGAAGCTTCGGCACACGGGCTCCCGACCCGCGATGATTGCCGACAGCCTTGAGTTCGGCGCTCAGGTGCTTCTCGAACTCCTTGCGCACCGCCCTCGCCCGGAACCAGCCCGTCACCTTGGCGTGGGTCCTCGAGTTGCCGTAGCCGGTGAGCTCGATGGCGGGCAGGGTACGGGTAGAGTCAGGGAACGTGTGGTACCAGCGGCGCTGGTACTCCCAGATGATCTGCTCGGCAGCCTCCCGTGCGAGCGTACGGATGTGCTGCCGTGTCCGCGCGTCCAGCCCCCACTTGCCCTCGGCGAATCGCACCGTCGCACCAGGGTTGCCGTCCGCGGCAAGCGCGGACGGCTCGGGCTCACGCGCCGGACCGGATCCGACGGCCTCAGGGTCGCTGGTCCGCGGGTAGAACACCTTCCAGCCGTACGGAACAGGAACGCCGTCCCCGCCCTCGACCATCAGCAGGGTCTTGCCGTCGCCCATCGGCAGCAGCCCGACACCGCCGACCGGCGCGAGGACCGGTGCGCCGTACGCGTCCGCCGCCGCCTGGCCCACCGCGTCCAGACGGACCGGGTCGGCGAGCAAGGGCCCCCGGGACACCTGGACGTCGTCGCCCAGGCCGCCGCGCTCGCCGGCCTTCGGTGACGCGATCGGCGGTGGCAGCTTCAGCGTGCCGTCCTGCCAGGTGGCGGTCGGGTAGGGTTCACCGTCCTCCGTCATCGGCCTGGCCGGATCGGACTTCACCGGCGCGACGCCCGCGTCGTCGAGCACGAGCAGCAAGGGAGGCTTCGGTCCGTGCGACTCCACCTTCGGGAGCACCTTGTCCCGGACGAACGTCGTGACGTCGAGCGTCTCCGGGGCCTTCAGAGGGTCCTTGGGGTCGTCGATCGCGATGCCCTGCCCGGACCTCCTCGCGTGCACCACGAAGGGCTTGCCCGCATCGCCACCGTCGTGCAACGTCCCCAGCACATGCTTCAGTCCCGTCGATGCTCCGAGCTCACCCCTGAACGGGTTGTCTGCCGACGACAGGAACGTGACCCCGCCGGCGAAGTCGTCGGAGACGGTGAGCGAGGCCTGTGCAGGTGCGCGAACTTCCAGCGTGAAACCATGTTCGTACTCGTGTGACGGGTCCTCGGAATACAGATGCCCGCCCTCCCGCACCGCGACCCTGTGCGGGGAGGCGATCACGCGCACGGGCACGGTCAGATCCGGCCATCGCGCGCCAAGTCGCTGAGTGAAGGCACTGGCCACCTGGCGCCACTGACCACGCTCGGACAGCGGGGCGCAGGCAAACAAGCCGATGTTGAAATGGGGGATCCGACCGTTGGTCGCGATCGCCTGGAACGTCGTGAGCGCCTTGCCGCTCGCCCCGCGCCCACCCTCGACCAGATGCTCGGCGAGTGCCACGATCTCCGCGCCACGGTTGTTGAACACCACGTCGAGCAGTTCGGGCATCCGCCCCTGCACGACGGTCGCGGCGTCACCGTCCTTGCCCGCTCGCACAAGATCGAGCAGCTGTTGGGGTTGGTTCCCCCGCGCTGCGGCGAGCAGCTTCCCGCCGAACTCCGAGAACTCCACGAACTCCTGGAACAGTGGGTGCTCAGCCACCAAGTCCGCCAGGTGCTCCGCCGGGAGCCAATGGCGGTCCTGACGCACATCCTCCCGAAGGCCCCTCGCCGGCCCGGCCTGCGTGATTATGCCGTTGGAATGCGTCACCACGAAGAGAGTCGGCTCGCCCTCCGTGATGGCGAAGGGACTGTTCCCCCAGCGAGGAGGACGAGGGTTGGGCTTGCCATGCGCGTAGTCGGACCACGCTTCCGCGGCAAAGCCCAGCTCACTCTCTGGCTGGAAATTCAGCACCTTCGCCAGAGGCGACGCGGTCGTCAGCAGCTTGGCGCTGAACTTCTCCATACCCGCCGAGCCGTGGTGGGTGTTCTCCCACTTCGCGGCCAGCTGCTCCGCCGAACCGAGGTGCGGGCTGTGGAGCCTTGCCGCGAGTTCCAGAACCTTGCAGCGTGTCTCCGCCTCGCGGCCCCGGCCGTCCCAAGAGGGGTGGAATTCCTCCAGCGTGCGATACGCCTCCGCCAGGTGCGCGTCCAGCTTCCTCGAGTCGGCCTCTGTCTCCAGGAGGCCTCCCTTTGTCAACAGCAGCCATGACTCCACGGCCGTGGCGAACTGCACGGTCTCCTCGGTGGAACCACGGTGCCCCTGGTCCGCGAGCACCCAGGCCAGGTCCCTGTGCTGTGCGCGCGTGATGCGCTGCAGGTTGAGACCGTCAGCGGACTCGACGAACGTGGGGAACTCGTCGGGCAGTTGCGCAAACTTCTCTGGGGTCAGGTGCGAGGTGGCCGACTCCGGGCTCAGCGCCTGGGCGGCGGCCTTCGCTCGCTCGGGCAACTCCCGGAACAGCGACTCGAACTCCTTCCGCACCGACCCCACGACCTGGCTCTCCGTGGGCTTCGTACCTGTCCTCGGGTGCGGGGGCGGGTTCGGCGTCAGGTTCCGCAGCCAGGTGACGGCGTTGGCGAGGGGCAGCGGGCGCCTGACCACCTCGGCGGCGGGCGCGTCGAGCAGGCCGGCGAGGTCGAAGCCCACGTCCTCGGACGCGTCCGGGGTCTCGGCGTCGACAAGGAACCAGCGCGGACCGGTGGCCGGGCGCTTGCCTTCCGCCTTCGACAGGGTGTCGGGGTGGATGACGCCGGCCTCGTCCACCGAGAAGGTGTCGAGGTGCACACCGTTCCTGTCCATCGTGACCTGGCCGTCGGTGGCGAGGACGAAGCGGCCGGGCGGCTGAGCGGCCGCGATGCGTTGCGCGATGCTGCGTCCGCCGCCGGGCGGTGTCGCGTGGGCGCCGCAGATGAAGAGGAGCAGCTCATCGTCCGGGTCCCGCCCCGGCAGCCCGTTGAGCTGGTCGGCGAACTCCTCGGGGGTCACCCGGCTGCCGTCGGCGAGCAGGATGTCCCCGGTCTTCAGGTCGGCGTGGGCGTACACGGTGAACAAGCCGTCGAGCTTGGAGTAGGCGGCCGCGGCCACCGCATGGTCGGGAGTGTCGCCGGGCGCGGGGAAGTAGGCACCCGAGGGGACCTTGACACCGTGTTCGCCGGCGGTGCCGAGGCCTAGGGAGGACCCTTCGCCGTTGTACCGCGGGATGGTCTGCGCCGGGGGCGGTGGCAGGTCCGAGGTCCGAAGGGCGGAGGAGGTGGTCTGCGCCGGGGGCGGTGGCAGGTCCGAGGTCCGAAGGGCGGAGGACGTGGTCTGCGCCGGGGGCGGTGGCAGGTCCGAGGTCCGAAGGGCGGAGGAGGTTCCGGAGGGATCCGTCTCGTACGCGTTCCGCAGCTTCTCGAGGGTGGGCCGGACGTGACGGAGGGCTGCGACTTCCCCGGCCAGGTGGGTCAGACGTACCCGGTCTGCGTCGGTCACCTCGTCGCGGGGACCCATGACCTCGCGGACCAGGCCGTCCAGGTCGCCGGGCTTGAGGTGGAGGAGCTGCGGGCTGCCCTCGCTCTCCGCCAGGCGAACGAGCTTGTGGAGCTCCCGGAGGGCGGCCGGCGAGACCTCGCGGCCGATGCCCCGCAGAGTCAGGGTCTCGGCCATCAGCCTCGTGATCGCCTCGCTGCCGAACATGTAGGTCTCGCGTTGCAGCCGGCGCAGGCCTTCGGGCCAGGGAGTCTCGGTGCCGTACCGTGCCCGCGTCAGCCGGAGCAGATCGTCGGCTGCCTGGAGCGTTTCTGTGGTGACCTGCCACTTCGACTTCCGGGTGACCTCGGCCAGGGTGACGACCTCGCTGCGCATGCCCAGGTCCACCAAAGCATCCGGCGCCAGCCCGTAGACATCGCGGACGACAGCGTCCATGGCCGCGTCTTCCGACGCGTCCTTGCCCAGCCCCAGCCCGCTGCGGCCGTACTCCACCAGATGACGCTCGGCGCGGTCCCTGTCCCCGTTGCCGACGCGGGTCTCGATGCCGAGGTCGTTCAGTGAGTCAATGAGGTCGGCGTGGAGGGGCAGGTACTCGCCGTTCGGGCCGTGGAGGGCGAAGGGCTGAGGGTGGGGGGAGACGAAGCGGCCGGTGGAGGGCTCGTAGCCGTTCATGAGGGCGGTCGGGGCGAGGACCCACGTGTGACCTGCGCGTGCCGCCTGGGCCGCAGCAGTGTTCCCGGGTCCGCCCAGCCCGCGGGCTCCGTGAAGGACGATGAGCCCGCTGCCGCTCCACAGCCCCTGGTCGAGGGTGTAGTCGACGAACGCTTTGCCGTCGAGCAGGGTGGACTCGACGACGAACCTCCCCTGCTCGCCGTGTACGACCAGAGTGGTGAGCTGCGGGTGGTGTGGGAGTTCACTCAGATGGAGCGGGGCGAGGTCCCTGTCACCTAGCGGCAGGAAGTGGCGTTGCCGGCCGAGCGATTGAGGCGCCGTCGAAGGCGACGACCCCACAGTGGGAAGGGCGTAATCGACCGGGGTGGCGGGCTGGCTCTCGAGGTAGGCCTGGAAGCGGTCCAGGAGCTCGTTCTCAGAGATGGTTTCGGCGATGGGCACAGAAGGGCCTACGTCGAGTGGCTCACCGGCGAAGCTGAGGGGCGGGAGCTGGAGCGCGGGGACCCTGGCCGGGCGGCCGGCCGCCACGGTGACGAGTGCGTCGGTCGTGAGAGGGTCCCCGGACTTGCCGTCCCCCTTGGCCTCCGTGATGAGGTCGATGAGTTCGGCGCGGTCGTGGGGAGTCACGGTCGTGTCGGGTTCGAGGGCGAAGACGCCGCGGACCAGCGGGTCCAGGTCCTCGATGTGGAACGTGCCGTAGTGGCCGTGCTCGCGAGCGAGGATGTCCGTGGCGTGACGCAGGGACATCAGCGTGTCGGTGGTCGGTGTGTTGGCACGTCCGTACTGCTGCTGCGAGGCGCGTACCAGGTCGCGGGTGCGAGTGAGCTCCTTCGCGGTGACCTGGGAACCCTGCTGGACGCCGATCGCACCTGCCAGGTACTCCACTTGCCAGTCGGCAAGCCAGTCGGCGAGCTCGACGACGGGCTGCGGCCGTGACTTCGGTGGCGTGGACGGAGTGGGCGGCGTGACTGGTTTCGGAGCGGGCGGAGTGGCGAGCGTCTCCACCTCGGGGGCTCTGAGGACCGCGGACTTGATCCTCCTGACCGTGACAGTCTTGTCCGCCTTCACAAGGTCGGCGATGCGGTCGACAAGGTGCTTGCGGTGGACGGGCGTGACGCCGCTCTCGGGGGCGAGCCGGTAGACATCGCGGATGATCGGGTCGAGATGGGAAGGCGTGAACGCGCCTTCCTGTGCGTACTTGCTGGTGGCGATCTTCGAAGCGTGGTGCAAAGCCTCCAGCAGCGTGATCGAGGGCCTGCCGTCGTACCCGTAGAGCTGCTGCCCGACACGGACAAGTTCGCGGGTGTGAGCGACCTCTTTCTTGCCGGGGCTGGTGAACAGGGATGTGTGTACGCCGATCTCCCTGGCCAGGTCCTTCACCCGCGAACTGCTCATCGTGTCGGCGAGATCGGCAGGCTGCCGGAGGGCCGACGGATGTGGCGGGGCAGGGTGCGGCGTGGTGTCAGGAGTGCCGAGCGCGCTGGTGAGCGCCTTGAGAGTCACCGCCTGGAGGGGACGCTTGACGGTCTCGATGAGGTCCAGGACTTGGGAACGATGCTCGGCGGTGACGGTCTCCTCCGCCTCGAGGGCGTAGGCGTCGCGAATCAACTGGTCGATGTCGCTCAGCTGGAACGGACCCTTGTGGCCGTACTCCCGCGCAAGGATGCCCGCGGCCCTTCGCAGCGACTGGAGCTTGGCGACGGGTGGCACGGCATCCTGCCCGTACAGTTCCCTGCCTGCCTTGACCAGTTCCCTGGTCCGCTTCATCTCCGCGCTGGTGGGATCGGAGAACCGGGGACTCACCCCTATGTTGCTTGCGAGGGATTCCACCTTCCTGTCGGGGAGGTCTTCCGCGGAAGGACCGGTCCTGACCCGCGCAGCTGTCTCGGAGTCCTGCTGCGGAAGGATCGGAGGCGTGGCGGAACTGTCGGACGCGGTGTTGGTGGTGATCGCTTCGGCTTCGCCGGCGAAGTAGTGGGCGAGGGAACGGGCCTTGGCCGCGATCGTGGCTTCGTCTGTGCCCTCGGCGCGCTCCTGGTGGATGAGATCGGCCACACGCCGGGTGTGGTCGTCCCGTTGTGCAGTCGACCCATCATCCTCGGAGGAGGCGGGGAGGGGCTCGTACGCGTCGACGTACAGCTTGGCCTCGGCCGTGAGCGCCGGGACTTCGGGATCAGGGACACCCTGCAGGAGCTCGCCGTGGTCGTAGACCGTGTACTCGAGAGGCACCTCGTCGGCGAACGGACCGCGTACGTCCTGGGGAAGCGGCACGGACAGCGGCACGGACAGCGGAACGGGTGCGGGTGCGGGCTGCTGGATGGGTGTAGGTGTCGGTGTGGGGCTGTCCAGGCCGCGCAGGGCGTTCTGGATGCCGTTCGCGGGGGTGCTGTGAGGTGACGCGGAGGCCGTCGAGGGCTGCGTGGCAGGGTTGCCACCCGCCTCTGTGGTGCTGTCCGGGTCGGTGCCCTCAGCGGTTTCGGAACTGTCGTTGCTGTGCGTACCGTTGCTGGTGTTGGGGCTGACGCCCTGGTCGGGATGGCGTTGTGCGGTGTCGGGCTGGTGCAGGCCGCGTCCGGGGGTGTTCTGTTCGCCACTGCCCGTGTCCTGCCCGGTC
>NZ_JBEPDM010000076.1:0-21035 GCF_040300305.1 Streptomyces sp. NPDC000410 | reverse complement strand
GGTCGTGGGCGAGGGCGGCGGGCGCGCCGTTGGCAGGGCTGGGGTCGACGGTCAGACGTCCGATGGCCGGGTCGTGTGCGGTATGCGCGGCGGCCACAGGGGGTGTCGCACGGCGGGGTCGCGGAGGGAACGCTGGCCGGAAGCAAGGGAGTTCACAGGATCATTTTCCTCCATGCGCGGCAAGGATTGCCGGCAATCGGCCGGGCACCGGGCGGCGCGTTAGACGAGCGCGGGTCCGAGGGGTGCGGGCCCAGGTTGGGTCCTGTGACCTGCTCCTATAGGCGGTGCTTTTCGGCCCGTGCTGAACCCGTCCAGGGAGGCCGGCAGGCGGTGAGGTCGGCGTCCCCTGAACGCATCTTCGGGATGCGATGTCCGTGGGCGGACTCGCCGAACGCCACAGCATCGCGCCCGATGGTCGGCCGAGCAAACGCTTGGCCGATCCACGGAGGAGAGATCATCATGTGGGGATGTCTGAGAATCAACCCTCTGTGGCACCCACCGTAGTTCGGCTTCCTCGGTAGCCAAAGGCGGAGCAGGGCGAGATCCTCGGCGACGGCGACGCCCCCTTTGGTGTTGCCGTGGCCGGCTTGACCTGGCTGCCCAAGGAAGAGCACTTCGGAATCAGACACGGCGACCGGCTTGTGGCCCACGCGGGCCTGCTACGTCTGCCTGTTGCGATGGGCGCCGCCAATACGGAGGTGGTGGGCGTCGGCGGAGTGGCCGTCGCACCCGACATGCAAGGTCAGGGGCTGGCTCGGCTCGTCGTTGCGGCAGCACTTGACCACGCGCGCACGATGGGTCCTCGGCACGCACTCCTGTTCTGCCGGCCGCCCCTGGTGCCGCTGTATCAGCGCCTCGGATGGCACCTGCTCGACCAGGACGTACTCGTTGAACAACCCGAAAACCGCTTGGTCCTCATGCCGCTGCGGACCATGGTGACGCCCCTGCGTGACGACGCGTACGAGCCAGTGCGTCTCTTCTCCTCCCGATGTGACGAGACCGTTCGCCGGAAGCCGTGCCTGGCATGTCGTCCGCACGCTCTCGCCGCGCTCGCGCGTCGAGGCGATCACCCCGGCGTCGCCATGGCTTCGCTGTGGCACCACAGTTGCGCCTCCGGCAGGTGGCGGGAACCGCCCCCTGCATCATTGTGTCCAGAATCTCCGCAAGTGTCTTCCGTGATCTCGCCGTCCTCCTCGGTTGTTGTTCCGGTCCGTCAGGCAGTCACTCTCGTGGAGGACACCGTCCGGCGATCACAGAGGCAACTGGTCCGCGACCGCCTGGGCCCAGCGGCGGTAGCCGGGGGCGGCAGGGTGGAAGCCGTCGCGGGCGAAGAACTCGCGGCCGGCCGGGATGTCGTCGGAGGGAACCCACGTCGCCTGGGGGCGCTCGGCGCAGATCCGGCGGGAGACTTCGTCGAGGGCGTCGGCACGCCGGGTGAGGTGGCGGGCCAGGGTACCGGGGAGGGACGGGAAGGCGGTGAAGGGCGGGATGCCCGTGACCGCGACGCGTTCGGCGCGCTGGCCGAGGTCGTCCACGATGGCGGTGAGATCGTCGCCCCAATCGGTCGGTGAGCGCCTCGCGAGCACGTCGTTGACACCGGCGAGGAGGACGACGACCTGCAGGCCGTCCCCGAGCTCCGGTACGACCCGATGCCGTATGCGCCGGGCGGTCGCCCCGTACTGTCCGGACACTTCCCACTGGACGAACGAGTCCGTCCGGGCTGCGAGTTCGCGGGCGAACGCGCCGGGAAAGCCGTCGTCGTGGGTTTCCACGCCGTAGCCCGCCGCCGTCGACTCGCCGATGACGGCTACACGTAGAGGACGACGTGTTCCAGCTCCGGCGCACCCCGTGACGGCACCTGCGGGCGGAGGCGGGGACTCGGTCCGGGCGCGCACCCACAGCGCTTGGGCCGCCACGACCGGAAGTGTCACGAGGTTCATCGCGCCGCCTTCTTGGCCGACCCGGAGGCCGCGGCCATCCCCTCGTCGGGCACCGGCGCGGCAAAGGTCTCCGCTACGCGCAGCGCCTCGATCGCTCCCCGGCTGCCCTCGGTCAGATTCGCGCCCACCGCCTGCAGCACCATGACCAGCGCGCCGGTCGCGAGGAACTGTGCCAAGGCGTCCGCCCCCGCCCCGGTGGCCTGGTCGACTTCCTCCAGCAAGCCCGCGACGAACGTTCGGCACCGCGCCGCGATCACTTCGTCGGCGCGCGCCGCGGCGCACGATTGCACCCACAGTCCGCTGATCACGCCGTCGGCGATGAGGTCGCGGAAGCCGGCGCCCATTGCCTCGAAGGGCTCGTCCGGGGAGGCCGCGGCCGTCTGCCGGAAGACCTCACGAACGCGGGCCTCCATCTCGTCCATGCAGGCGAGGAAGAACGCCCGCTTGCTCCCGAACAGCCTGAACACGTACGGCTGTGACACGCCGATTTCGTCCGCGATGCGTTGCACCGCCGTTGTCGTCAACCCGTGGTCGGCGAACACCCGCATGCCGGCCTCGATGGCCTCGACACGTCGCTGTGCTGCCGTGCTGCGCATTCCCATGGGCTACATCTTGACAGAAGTAACTACTTACTTCCATCATTCCGATGATCATTCCGGTCAGGCCCGCAGAGTTGGAGCGTCGGCCTCCTCGTCACGCCCAGAGCAGCCCTCCGCACAGTGATCCGCCTCAAGCGTTGTCCCAGCTGTCGACGATGCGGTGTCGGGTCGAACCCAAGGAACGAAGCAGTCCATGAACGAGAACACCGAAGTTGTCGTGATCGGCGGCGGGTATGCCGGAGTCATGGCGGCCAATCGTCTGACGCAGCGCCACGACGTGACCGTGACCATGATTGACCCGCGCCCGGACTTCGTGGAACGAATTCGTCTGCACCAACTGGTGGGCGGGGCTGACGACGCAGTCGTCGACTACAGAGAGGTCCCGGACGACGGCGTCCGGCTGCCGGTCGGCACCGTGACCCAGATCGACGCGGAGCGGGGCAGCGTGGCCCTGGCGTCGGGCGGCGCGGTCGGCTACGACTACCTGATCTACGCGGTGGGCAGCGGCAGCGCCGATCCGAGCGTGCCGGGGGCAGCCGAGTTCGCCTACCCGATCGCCACGTTCGAGGAGGCGGCACGGCTGCGGCCGGTCCTCGACGCCGCCCCCGCAACGGCCGCGGTGACGGTGGTGGGAGCCGGGCCGACGGGCATCGAGACGGCCGCCGAGCTGGCGGAGGCGGGCCGCGCGGTGACCCTCGTCTGCGGCGGGGTCCTCGGCCCGTACCTGCACCCCCGCGGCCGGCGCTCGATCACCAAGCGCCTGGCCCGGCTCGGTGTGACCGTGCTCGACGGCCCCGGCGCGTTGGTGAGCGAGGTGACCCGCGACGCCGTCCGGCTCAGCAGCGGCCGCACGCTGCCCAGCGAGCTGACCGTCTGGACCGCCGGATTCGGCGTGCCGGACCTGGCCAGCCGCATCGCGGGCGAACAGCCCCTGATCCTCAACCAGGTGTTCGTCGGCCAGTGCATCAGCCTGGGCCGAGGGGCCGGCGTGGTCCAGTTCGCCCACAAGAGCGTTGTGGTTCCACACCGGCGGGCCGACCCGGCGCGAAGAACAAGGAGTTCGTCTGCAGGCTCACCATCAAGGGCCTGGCCGACGAGGCGGGCAAGCCCGGCTCGTACAACCAGCACAACGTCTCGCGCGGTGGCGTACGGGAGGAGCTGCTGCAGGCCAGGCGTGACACGGCTCCGGTCACCGCCGAGCAGGCGGGCCAGGTAGGTGTATTGATCACGAGCGTTGTTAACGGACCCAGATCTTGATCATGGCGAAGACCTCCGGTGTGGCCGAGGTGTCTCGGACTGCACCGCACGGAGGTCGGGGCGTGCGCCCACCCTCTCTTCCTGATGTGACGCTTGCCATATCAGCCCCATGTCACGAACGGGAGGGCAGCTTGCGTCTGGTGGTCGTCCGCAGGGGAACAACCGACACGAAAGAGGCGACAGATCGATGAACACGACAGCAGCGCAGCAGCACGAGGTCCTGGTCCTGGGCGCCGGCTACGCCGGGCTCTCGGCCGTGATCCAGCTCGCGGCCCGTACCAGGAAGCGCGGGAACCTGCGGGTGACGCTGGTCAACCCGTACGACACTTTCACTGAGCGGCTCCGGCTGCACATGACCGCCACCGGCCAGGAGACGGCCGAGATGAAGATCCAGGAGCTGCTGGACGGCACCGGTGCCGGCTTCGTCCGCGGCTGGGTCACCGCGGTGGACGCCGATGCGAAGACCGTCCGGATCGACGACGACCGGGTCCTGCGCTACGACACCCTGGTCTACGGCCTGGGCAGCGTCGCGGACACCGCCGCCGTGCCCGGCGTGGACGACCACGCCTACACCCTCAACAGCCCGCAGGACGCCGCTCTCCTCGCCGGCCAGCTGGCCCGGCTCGACGGCGGGACCGTCGTGGTCGCAGGCAGCGGCCTCACTGGCGTCGAGGCCGCAGCCGAGATCGCCGAGCGGCACCCGGAGCTCCAGGTGGTCCTGGTGGGCCGGCAGGAGCCGGGCGCGGGCATGCACCCGAAGGCCAAGGCCCACCTGGACGCGGCGCTGGCCCGGCTCGGAGTGCGGGTGCACAGCGGCGTCGAGGTGGTCAAGGTGCTGCCGGACAGCGTCGAGCTCGCCGACGGCACCAGCATTCCGGCGGACGCGGTGCTGTGGACCAGCGGCACACGCGTCTCGCCGCTGGCCGCCGCCGCGGGGCTGAGCGTCGACGAGCGCGGCCGTGTGGTCACCGACAGCGCGCTGCGCTCGGTCTCCCACCCGGACGTCTACGCCGTGGGCGATGCGGCGGCGATCCGTCAGGGCTACGGCGTGATGCACGGGACCTGCCAGAGCGGCATGCCCACCGGCGTGCACGCGGCCCTCTCGATCCTGCGGGTGCTGGCCGGCAAGGAACCCAGGGCCTTCCGGTTCGGCTACTACCACACTCCCGTGAGCCTGGGCCGGAACGACGCCGTCGTGCAGTTCACCCGCCCCGACGACAGCCCGCGCCGGCTCGTGCTGACAGGCAAGCGGGCCACGAAGTACAAGGAGACGGTCACCGCCGCGCCGTGGCCGACTTTCGCCCGCATGAAGAAGATGCCCGCCTCGGGCGCCTTCTGGCCGCACGGCGGCCGCTACACCCGGATACGGAGCGCCAAGTGACCCAGCCGCAGCATGTCGACCCCGACCAGCTCGCCTTCCAGCAGTACCGTACCCTGCTCTTCTCCGTCGGCTACCGCATCCTCGGCACGGCCGCCGACGCCGAGGACGTGGTCCAGGACGCCTGGCTGAAGTGGTCGGCGGCCGACCGTTCCCAGGTCGCCGACCCCAAGTCCTATCTGACCCGGATCGTCTCCAACCTGGCGATGGAGCGGCTTCGGTCGACCCGCCACCAGCGCGAGACCTACGTCGGGCCATGGCTCCCCGAGCCGATCCTCACGGGCCCGGACACCGCCGACGGCGCTGCCACGGCGGACTCGGTCTCCACGGCCCTGCTGGTCGTGCTGGAGACGCTGAGCCCCCTGGAGCGCGCGGTCTTCGTACTGAAGGAGGTCTTCGCCTTCAGCTACGCGGAGATCGCCCACGCGGTGGAACGCTCGGAGCCGGCGGTCCGCCAGGCCGCGCACCGAGCCCGCGAGCACGTCCAGGCCAGACGGCCCAGGTTCACCGCGGACCGCGCCCGCCAACGCGACGTCACCGAGCGGTTCTTCGCGGCGGCCACGGGCGGCGACATCAACACCCTCATGGAAGTGCTCTCCCCGGACGTGACGCTGTGGACCGACGGCGGCGGCAAGGTCCGCCAGGCCCTCAAGCCGGTCGTCGGCCTGGAGACCGTGGCCGGCTGGTTCGCCGCCCTCGGCACCGCGACCTACCAGGGCATTGAGCCGGGGCAGATGCGGGCGGAACTCACCTGGATCAACGGCGGCCCGGGGCTGGTGTTCCGCGGCCCGGACCGAGTGATCGCCACGCTGACGTTCGATTTCGATCCGGGGGGCCGCATCTCGACCATCCACAATGTGGCCAACCCGGACAAGCTCCACGCCGTTGCCAGCGGCACTCGGCACGAACTCTCCTGAGCTCGTCGTCGACGCCGTTCGGAATTCCCGCGAGCGCACGGGCCCGCTGCCCCAGCACAGCCCGTGCCCACGTGGAAGCGGACGCGCCAGGCTGTGGCCGCCGTGTTCCACTTCTGCTGATCGGCTTACCTGCCTCGCCTGTTGCCGCTGCGCGCGTGCGCCACTGGCTTGACCAGGACGCAATCAGACCCTGGCAGCACCGCTCATGGATTTCCATCAGGAACCCGGACTCCCGGCCCAACGCTGCCCAGGTCCTGGACCTGTACGCCCGCACGTGGGACGTCGAGCCCCGTTCATGACATACCCGAACCGCGTGCCTGGCTTCAAGGCCCCGCAGGGCTACCGCGTGGAGAAGGCATCCGTCGACGGCTGTGTCCTGACCAACTACGAGCCCGGCGCTAACTGACCGCTGATACCAACTTGTTGATGCCATCCGGGCGCTTGGTAGCGTTTTCGGGTCCGAACGACGGCGTGCGGACCCGAAAACGGCGTCCGGCGAAGGGGAACGACCGATGGCGAACGCGCACGAGGGCGGCGGGGTACGGGGGGCCGCGGCGGTGGCCGCGACGGGGCTGGCCGCGGCCGGCGCCCTTCACCTGGTGTGGTTGAAGAGCCCGTGGCCGCTGCGGTCCTACGAGGACCTGGCCGACGCGGTGGTCGGGGTCGAGTCGGCGGAGGGGCCGCCCCGGGCCGCCGCGGCGGCCGTGGCCGGGCTGCTCGGCGCGGCCAGCTGGCTTGTCACCGCCGCGGCCCGGCCCGAGAGCCGGCCCGGCCGCTCCCGGGTGGTGCGGGCCGGGGTGTGGACCGTGACTGGAGTGATGGCCGCGCGGGGCCTGGGGGGCCTCGCCGCCTCCGGGCTCCAGCTGCGCGCGGCCACCCCTCGGTTCCGCCACTGGGACCTGCGGGTGTACTCCCCGCTCTGCCTGGCCCTCGGCGGGCTCACCGGTTACGTGGCGGGCCGGACGCGCGCCGGCGGCTGAGCCGGCCGGTCCTTGGGCGCCGCCCTGATGTGTGACGGCTCAGGATTTGCTTGATGCTCCGTTCTCATGACTTTCTTGACGCGGTTCGCGTGATTGGCGGCTCGGCCATGCCTTGAACCGGGTGACTGGCTTACCCTGGTGCGGGGGTGGACGGCCGGTTCCACGCCATCGTGGACGACGCGGAAGCGGGTGTCGGGTGTCCGCCACGATGACGTTTACGGTCTTGCCACGGGATGGACAGCCAATGAGTAGTGATTGACGGGCCACCATCACACGACCGATCTTGTTGACCAGTCGCTGCACGGTCAGTGGCATGGCCGGGCCTCCAGGTGGCACAGGGCCAGCGGCAGCCCGGACGCCCTTGAGTCGCGGGAGCCGGCCGACCGGGATGGGCAGGGGGCAGATCCCGGGCGACCGCAATGATCGGCGGTACTTCCAGCCCCGCGCACGCCGGCATAATTCGTGCGCGCAGGGCCAGAGCCTGGGCCGACGTCGCCCGTCGCATCCACCGCTCCAACGCCGCCCGCTCATCAACGGACAACAGCAACGGCTCCAGCTCCGGGCCCCGACGAGGAACAGACGCACCAGCAGCACAAGTCACACAACAACTAACGATCAACCACCAGCGCAGGCCAGGGCCTGTCGTTTGGATCAGGCCGGGATGCGGGTCCCTGCGCCGCTGACCCTGATCCGCCGGTCGCCCGCCCGCAGTTCCACCGTCAGGACGCCGGGGCGTCCCATGTCCTCCCCTTGGTGGAGAGTGAGCACCGTCGCCTTGGGCACGAGTCCGAGCTCACGGGCGTACGCGCCGAAGGCGGCGGCCGCCGCCCCGGTCGCCGGGTCCTCGACCACACCGCCCACCGGGAAGGGGGCGCGGACGTGGAAGACCCCCGCAGAGGCGCGCCAGACCAACTCAAGCGTCACCAGGTCTAGCCGGTGCATGAGGGCCTCCATGCGGGCGAAGTCGTACGCCAGGTCGGCCAGGCGCTCTCGGCTCGCGGCGGCAAGGACCAGATGGCGGGCACCCGCGAAGGCGATGCGGGGAGGCAGGGCGGGATCGAGGTCGCCGGCCGGCCAGTCGAGCGCGGCGAGTGCCTCTGCCAGGTCATCGGCCGCGATCTCCTCGATGTGCGGCTCGACGCTCGTGAGTGTGGCCCGCAGCACCCCGCCCTCGCGGGTCACTGTGACCGGCACGGTTCCGGCCTGCGTGGTGAATACCAGGGCGCCGGGGCCGATGCGCTCGCCGAGGGCCACGGCCGTCGCGACGGTGGCGTGACCGCAGAAGGGCACTTCCATCTTGGGGCTGAAGTAGCGGATGGTGTACGCGCGCCCGGCGTCCGACACGCCGGAGCCTTCTCCCTCGGACGGCGCTGTCAGGAACGCGCTCTCGCTGTAGCCGACTTCGGCGGCGATCGCCTGCATCTCCTCGTCGCTGAGGCCCGTGGCATCGAGAACGACTCCGGCGGGATTGCCTCCCTCGGGATCGTCGGAGAAGGCGGTGTAACGCAGGACGTCGGGGGTTTCCCGTATCGAGTTCATGCCGGGGCAACGGCGGGGATCCCCCGGTTGGTTCCCCAGACAGGGACCGTCTCGGAGCTCCGCTCCGCGGTCACGATCTCAGCATTCTCGGCTTCTGCGCTCATGGCGCGCCCGGTCTGCCGACTCCGTCGAGTAGGCGACGTACTCGGGGCCGGTGTGCATGGCCAGGGACGGATGGGGAACCGTCTCCTGGGGCTCTTCCCCGTGGTGGGACCGCAGCGTCCCGAAGGTCGAACAGCCACTGTCGACCACACACCCGGACCCGCGTCCGCGGCCGGGACCAGACCCGAACCCGCCGCCCACCGCCACAGGGACCCGCAAACGCCCCGCCGCCTGCACCACGTCGTAGACCTCACGCCGCACACCCATGCCGAAACACACTCGGAGATGCTGGGGGTGCCGTTGCCGCCGATGCGGCTGTGGGTGACGGCTGCGGCGATCGGGCATCTCGTCCGGGCCGGCCTGCTGGTCTGCCTCGGCGGGGAGGTGGAGTTCCCCGACGTGCACCCGGAGCAGGTCGCCGCCCTGGCCCGCCGGCGGGACCTGCCCGCCCTCCTGGACCGGCACGTCCCGCTCGGCCCGGACCAGGCGGCGGTGAGGCTCGGCGTTCCTGGCGGCGCTGGCCGTCGCTGCCGTGGCGGCCCCGGGCGCGCCCGCCGCGACGGCCGCCCCGGCCTACACGTGCGCGTCCAGTACCCGGGACATTGACGACAGCAGCTATGACGGGCCGTGGCCGGACAACTGGCGGATCACGGTGAAGACGTGCGCGGCCCGGTCCGGGGGCACCGTGTATGCGTACGCCGGACGGGACCCGGTTCCGGGAGGTGGACGACCCGACGATCTTTGACGGGGCCAAGGTGCGGGTGCAGATCAAGCAATCCCGGGACGGCACCGACCCGGTGGTGGTCGAGCGTGATTTACCGGGGCTTGAGGATCGGCTGGAGGACAGTACGTCGGGCGGGAACTACGACGGCAGCTTCCGGACGCCGACGATCAGCCACCGGGCCGGCCCCGGAGCCCTCGCGGACTCGATGCTGTTCCTGGACTGGCACGGCGACGGCCGCGGCTACCAGCGCCACGAATACACCGGGTCCCCGACTGTCTGACCTGCGGCGTCGGTTCAGTCGCCGAGGTCGGGCGCGTCGTCCTGGCCGTGGGCGAGGATCGGCAGCAGGGTCTCGGCGGCGTCGCACCCGGTGCACGCCGTGGTGCCGGGCCGGGCCAGTGCATCGAGGGCCGCCATCGTCTTCACGGGCACCGCGCGGTCGGTGGCCGGACGGCACCCCTCGGCGTGCACGGTCGCGGCCCGCCGGCGGGTCCGGCCGTCCAGAACCCACGCCCAGGGCGCGGCGGGCGCCGCCGCCACGGTGGCGGCGCCGGTCCGGTGGTGCGTGGGCACGGCGTCCAGGTCCACGCCGGGGATCGGGCGCAGCTGCGCGGAGGTGACCCACGTTGCGTACTCGACCGGTGGGGTACCCAGACGCTCTGACCGTCACCCTGCCCTCAGCCCTGTCTCCCCCGGGGGCCCTCCGCTGTTCTCGGCGTGTTGCCGTCCCCTCCTCTCCCGCGGTCCACGGGCGGGTCCGTGCCCGTGGACCGCGGGCCGCTCAGCCCCATTCCAGTCAGCCCATTCCACTCAAGGAGTTCCCTCATGACCACCGTCGAGCCCGTCCGGGCCGGCGACGCCGGCCCGGCGCCGACGTCCGGGCCCGGCCTCTCGGCCGCCGTACCGCTGCGGCGATGGCTCGCCCTGGTGGCCGTGGCCGTCGGCACCTTCTCCATGGTGACGGCCGAGCAGCTGCCCATGGGACTGCTCACCCCCATCGGCGGCGCGTTCGACATCTCCGAGGGGACCGCGGGTCTGATGGTGACCGTGCCCGGTCTCGTCGCCTCCGCCACCGCGCCGCTGCTGCCCGTGCTGATCCGGCGAGGTGACCGGCGTACGGTCCTGATCGCCCTGCTGGGTCTGATGGCCGCGGCCAACCTGCTGTCCGTCCTCGCTCCCAACTTCGCCGTCCTGCTCGCTTCGCGCTTCCTCATCGGCGTCAGCATCGGCGGATTCTGGGCGCTCGCCGCCGGAATCGCCGTGCGCATGGTGCCCGCCGAACACGTCGGCCGGGCCACCGCCATCACCTTCGGCGGAGCCACGGCCGCCAACGTCCTGGGTGTGCCGGCCGGCACTCTGATCGGCGAATTCAGCAGCTGGCGGGTCGCGTTCGCCACCGTCGGCGGCCTGGGCCTCCTCGTCGTCGCCGCCCTGCTCTTCCTGCTGCCGTCCCTGCCCGCGAGCGACCCCGTACGGCTGCGCACGCTCGCGGCGCAGTTTCGCAACCGTGCCGTCCGCACCGGAGTGCTGACCACGTTTCTGCTGGTCGGGGGCCACTTCGCGGCGTTCACTTTCGTCAGCCCCGTGCTGCAGGACGTTTCCGGCATCGGCAGGAGCATGGTCGGCCCGCTTCTCCTCGTCTTCGGTGTCGCCGGCATCCTCGGCAACTTCCTTGCCGGCGCGGTGGTGGGACGCGACGTCCGCAGGGTGGTCATGGCCATCGGTCTCCTGCTCGCCGCGATCCTGGCGCTCTTCCCGCTCGTCGGTACGAGCCCCGTCGGCGGGATCGTGCTGCTGATCGGCTGGGGCCTGGCCTTCGGTGGGGTTCCGGTGAGCGTGCAGACCTGGATTCTGCAGTCCGCCCCCCGCGAGGCAGAGGCCGCCACCGCCCTGAACGCCTCGGTGTTCAACCTGGCGATCGCCATCGGCGCCCTGTTCGGAGGCATCCTCGTCGACGCCGCCACCCTCACCACGGCCCTCTGGGTCGGTGCGGCCGTCGGCCTCCTGACCACCCTGACGGTCTGGCGCACCCGCGGCGTATCCGCCTGACGCCGCCGCCTGTCCGAAGTCGCTCAACACTCACGCCAAGGAACCCCCATGTGCAAGCGTTTCGACCTCGTCGTGCTCGGAGCCGGCCCCGGCGGCTACGTCGCCGCCATCCGTGCCGCCCAGCTGGGCAAGCGGGTCGCGGTCGTCGAGGAGAAGTACTGGGGCGGTGTCTGCCTGAACGTCGGCTGCATGGGCGTCATCGCCGCGGAGACCCTCGCGGGCGCCGAGACGATGGAGCTCGACTACCCGATGATCCCGCGCGCCACCTACTGCCGGCCGCAGATCGCCGGCTTCGGCTGGACCGAGGCGCAGGCCAAGGAGAAGGGCTTCGACGTCAAGGTCGCCAAGTTCCCGTTCACCGCGAACGGCAAGGCGCACGGCCTCGGCGACCCGGTAGGCTTCGTCAAGATCATCAGCGACGCGAAGTACGGCGAGATCATCGGCGCGCACCTGATCGGCCCCGACGTCACCGAACTGCTGCCCGAGCTCACCCTGGCCCAGCAGTGGGACCTCACCGTCCACGAGGTCGCGCGGAACATCCACGCGCACCCGACGCTGGGCGAGGCCGTGAAGGAAGCGATCCACGGCCTTGCCGGGCACATGATCAATTTCTGAGACGAAACCCTGCGCGCACTGCAAGGATTCGAAGCACGTCACCATGCCATCGATCGAGACGTAACGTCTCGATCCTCAGGAGGGGAATGTCATGAAGGTTCTGCTCACCGGCGCCACCGGCTACATCGGCTCCGCCGTCACCGACCACCTCGCCGCCGCCGGCCACCAGGTCGTCGCACTCACCCGGGGCACCGAGCCGCAGCCCGGCCGGGCCTGGCACGCCCAGCTGGTCGGCGACACCGCCGACCCGGCCTCGCTGGCGGGCGCGGTGACCTCCGAGATCGAGGCCGTGATCCACCTGGCTCCCCCGAGCGGCGACGCCGACGTCGACACCGCCGTCATCGAGGCGCTCGCCACTCCGCTGCGCGGCACCGGCCGCCCCTTCGTCTACACCAGCGGCGTCTGGGTCCTCGGCGCCACCGGCGAGGCCCAGGAGGTTGGCGAGGAGACCCCGACCAACCCGATCGGCATCGTCGGCTACCGCCCGCGGATCGAGCAGCGGGTGCTGGCCGAGGCCGCCGAGGGCGTGCGCGCCGTCGTCGTCCGGCCCGGCATCGTGTACGGCCGCGGCGGCGGCATCCCCGCCATCCTCGTCGACCGGTCCCGCCGGCAAGGGGTGCCCGAGTACTACGGCGAGGAGGGCGTGCGCTGGCCGACCGTCCACGTGGACGACCTGGCCGAGCTGTTCGTGGCCGCCGTCGAGCGGGCCGAGGCGGGCACCGTCTGGCACGGCGTCGGCGAGTCGGCCGTCCCGGTCCGTGACCTCGCCCGCGCCGCAGGCCGCGCCGCCGGAGTGCTCGCCGCCCCGCACGCGCTGCCGGTGGAGCAGGCCGCCGAGGTCTTCGGGCCGCTCTTCGCGGACGCGCTCGCCCTCGACCAGAGCGTCAGCGGCGCCGCCGCCCGTACCACCCTCGGCTGGCGGCCGGCCCGGCCGGGCGCGGTGGCCGAGCTGGTGTCGGGCTCGTACCGGCCGGTCGAGGTGTTCGGCGCCCCCGACGGCCCGGAGACCGACGCCGAGGTGGCCGCGATCCGTCGCCTGGTCACCGAGGTCGAGCACGCCCAGCAGAACGAGCAGGTCGACCGGTTCCTGAGTGTCTTCCGCCGGGAGGACCCGGTGTGGACCACCGGCCACGGCAAGCGGCTGTCCGGCTTCGAGGAGATCGCGACCTTCACCCGGAAGGTGCTGCCCGGTGCGATGGCCGAGTCCGCCGCCGTCTACGACGTCGAGCGCGTGCTGTTCCTGCGGCCCGACATCGCCGCGGTGAACGTCCGCCAGCAGCCGGTCCGCCACGACGGCACCCGGATCGCCGACCGGCCCGAGGGCCGCCCGTTCTACATCCTGGTCAAGGAGGACGGCACCTGGCGCGTCGGCGCCGCCCAGAACACCGTCGCCGTCGACTGACGACCTGTACGGCTTGCGGTGCAGACTCCACACTCGAAGCAGCAGGAGGGGAACATTCCATGACGATCCATCAGATGTCCGATGCGGAACTCGCCGGACAGCCCGCCGCCTACTGGACCGGTGTCGCCTACGAGGCGCTCATCGCGTTCACCCGGGCCCGGCAGGTCGAGAAGGGCTACACCCAGCCCCAGTTCTGGCTGCTGCGCAACCTGTCGGTGAACGACATCTCGCCCGACGGTGACGGGATGACCCTGCCCGAGCTGAGGGAGGCCATGAGGTCCTACATCCGGCCCGAGGACGACCTGGCGGCAGAGTCCGCGGTGCTCGTCGAGCGCGGCTGGCTGAGGCGGGACGCCGAGGACCGCCTGTGGCTCACCGAGGAAGGGGAGCGAGCCCGGGTCGACCTGGCGCGCAATGCCCCCGCGATCCGCACCGCCCTCCACGAGGGCATCGATGACGCGGACTACGTCACCACGGTGAAGGTGCTCCAGCAGCTGATCCGCAACGCGGGCGGGACAGTGGCCTGACAGGCCGATGAGCTTCGGATGCCCCCCCGCGAGCCGGCACGGGGGGTGCAGTCGGTCAGCCTGGCCCGTCCGGCCGGAACTCGGCCCGGGCGCGCTCGGCCCGTGCGGCTCGACCTCACCTACGGCAGGTTCCGCCGGACGACCGCGTCGGCCTGACCCCGCCCGGCAGCTGCCGACACTGTTGGCAAACCGATCAAACGGCGTCGCACCGGCCGGGTTCTTCGAGGTCGGCGCGGTCTACGAGCAATTCCTGCGCGGTGAGCGCTCCGGCAAGGGAGTGCTGCGGGCGTGGTGGGTTCGGGGTGCCGCAGCCAGGGTTCGAGGACCCGTCGGAGGCGCGCGGAGTCGCGATCGGCCGGCACCGTGGCACCACCCGGGTCGGGACAACGGCCTTGGGCTCGTACGTGATGCCGGACTTCCACGGCTGGGTGAAGCTCCTCGCCTCCGAACGCGCGGCCGCTCTCGCGGGGCGGGCGCCGGACGACTACTCGGCGGAGCGGGCCCGGACCTAGATGAACGAGTCCGATTTCTGTGCTGGTCGCGACTATTCGCGCAGGGCGGTCGCCGCCGGGGCGCGTGCCCTCCTGCCCGCCAACGGGCAGGAGAGGCCCCCTCGGCGATGCCCGCTGATCCGACGCGAATGGGGAGACAGCCCTGGAAGATCACTGAAAATGTTGCGGGTGTGGCCCCGGCTCGGTCGAGTCGGGGCCAGTCTTGGCCGACCCACGACTCCGATGGCCGACACGATGACACTGGCAGCGCCTGCGCGACGAAGCGGACCAGGGACGAAGCCTCGCGGCCGCAGAGGCGCCCGCGTCCAAGGCAGCAGAAGACAACCTGCCGCCGAGCCTCCCGACACCTCTGCACGACCCAGATCCGGAGACCGCCGACAGGTTCTTGAAGCTCCTGCCACCCAGCGACAACTGGTTCAAGTGGCTCCGCAGGGCCGAGACGATGTTCAAGGTCCCGCTGTCCGTCAGTAACCCCGTGTGTGACGCCTTGGAGGCGTTGGAGGACGACCCGGTCGACTACGTTGACAAGACGCTTCAAGCAGCTCACGACAAGATGCTGACGGCGCTTGCGGCCCTTTGTTTCGAGCTGAATGGCATGACGGACATCTCTGACGAAGGCCCCCAGGTGCTGGAGATGTCGTACCCCAGTACCAGCGAGGAACGCAACGAACTGAACCGCCAGGCCTGCACGGCCCGTGACGCCTTCCTGCCCGCATACAGAGACGTGATCAACCTCCTCAATGCCAGAGGCTGGGCCCGCCGGAACACGGGGGTGTCCAGCCGCTCGGAGGCGCCGTCCCTCACCGTGGAACTCAAGTGCGCTTTCACGATGGGGGATGACGTGAGGAAGATCCTGCCACTGTCTCCCGATGGGCTGCCGAGCGGCGACATCGGCGGCCCGTACTTCCTCGTCGTACGGGCCTCGAACAGGGGCGCTGTCGGGATCGAGATCGCCGAGGCGGGCGTCCAGATCGACTGTGCTGCCAAGGGCGGGATGCTGGCGCCCTTCGAATTCGACAAGTTCGGACCCGGTGGCCAAGTACAGCTGCCGCCTACGCTCGGCAGCCATGCTGGCTTCTCCGCCTTCGCCAACCCTAAAGATGTCGGCGCAGCCCTGATGAAACTTGTCGGCAGCGGGCTGACTCCGCAGCGGGTGCGACCGTGGGTCCTTACCGGAGCGGGAGACAAGTTTGACGGCCCTTGGACGCCAGCGATGGACCTTTTGCCGCTGATCTCGGTAGCCGATCCCACTCCCGGACCCCGCGTCATCTACGGACCGGCGAGCCTCTTCCTTACGGACTGAACGACCGGTGGTCGACTCGACGCTCGTCCCACTGCGTCCAGGGCGTGCATCCGCACGACGAGGTCGTCTGGGAGCGCCGTGACGTCGTCATGACCAACTGGCGCGACAGCTCGGTCAACTTCGAGCAGTGTGGCCTCAAGTTCCCCGACTTCTGGTCACATCCCTTTCGGCATCCACGCCGGTCCCCACGAGCGGATCTTCACCCGCTGGCGCTCCCGCCGCTGAGCCTTCGACCGCGAATCGTCAGCTGGGGCGCTGAAGGTCGCGCCGGGTGATGACGAGCTCGCGCCACCGTGCGCGGGTGGTCTGTTCGCCGTCTGCGGGCTGGTGCGGCACAGTTCGGCCAGGACGCGGCGTCCGGCGTGGTTGAGGAGGATCTCGGCGTCGGGGCGGGGGCCGGCGACCCCTGGGATGCGTGGGGCCTCACCCTTTTCGGGTGAGGGCCAGTCATCCCACACGCGAGGGCGGGCCCGGCAACGCCGGGCCCGCCCTCGCGTGTGCGGCTGTGTGGTGGTCATTACTGGTGGGCGGACTGACCGGTCTGCGTCTGCTTGGGGCTGTCCGAGAGCTTGAGCCAGACGACGCCGCCGATGATCACGGTGAGCCAGAGGACCTTGACCGGGGTGAGGGTCTCATCGAAGAAGACCGGGCCGAGCAGGGCCGCTCCCACGGCGCCGATGCCGGCCCAGACGGCGTAGCCGATGCCTACGTCGATGGTGCGCAGGGCCAGGCTCAGGGAGAAGAGCGTCAGCAGGAAGAAGACGACCGCGAGCAGTGACCAGGAGAGCACGGTGAAGCCCTGGCTGCCTCCCACGGCCAAGGCGTAGGCGATCTCGAAGGCTCCGGCGAGAAGCAGGACCGGCCATGCGCGGGCTCGGTCGCTGCGGACTGTGACGTTCTTGGTGGCGTTGGCGGTGGGGGCAGCGGTGGTTGACATGTGAGTTCCTTCCTCAGGGACGATCTCGGCAGGGGGGTGGGGTTGGATTCCGGAGGCGTCAGGCTGCTCCGCTGAGCTGGAGGCCGACGACTCCGGCGATGACGGCGGCAATGCCCAGGAACTTTCGCCAGTCCAGACGCTGCTTGAAGACGAGGGCCCCGAGCACGACGATTCCGACGCCGGAGACGGCGGTCCAGATCGCGTAGCCGACGCCGACCTCGAAGGTCAGCAGCGCCTGGCTGAGGAGGTAGGTGGCGATGCCACCGCTGACCAGCGTGGCGACGGTCCAGCCGGGCCGGGTGAAGCCCTGCGCCCTGCCGGCGGTGATGGCGACGGTGATTTCGAAGACGACGGCGAGGGCGAGGTAGAGCCAGTGCATGACGGGTGTCCTTACGTGGTGGTGGGTTACGAGTGGATGGTGAAGTCGTGCCGGTGCAGGTCGTGGTAGCGGATGAAGGGGGCCAGGCCCCGATCCACGGCAAGGTGCCGGGCCGCTGCCGCCAGGGGCAGTCGATCGGTTGCGTCGGCGTCGTAGCCGGCCCGGTAGTCGAAGCCCCACGCGGCGGCGGTGTCGCGATCGACGGCGAAGCGGGCGTCGGCGATGCCGTGAGTGGCGGCGACGCGGTAGCACAGGGCACACGGCTCTCCTGTCGCCAGCAGGGTGGCTCCCTGCAGAGCGGAGCGGCCACGGGCCCGGACGGCCTGGCGCAAGGCGACGATCTCCGCGTGGGCGGTGGGGTCGCCGGTCTCGTGGACGAGGTTCACACCAGGGTCGGAGACCCACCCGTCGGCGGCTACGAGCAGTCCGACGAAGGGAACCCCGCCGGACTCGACCCGGCGGACGCAGGTCTCCACGGCGTCGGCCATCAGAGCGGTGAGCCTGGTCGTGTCGGCGGTCATGCGGCGGCCGCTTCCTGCAGCGCCCGGCGGATCACGCCTTCGGTGGCGACGCCGTCGATGCGGCGGGTGCCGATGATGACCGTGGGGACGACGGTGATGTTCATCCGCGCCGACTCGGCCAGCGCTTGGCGGTGTCGCTCGGCGTACTCCTGCTCGTCGAGGGCTGCGGCGTAGGCGGCCGGGTCGAGTCCGGCCTCATCGGCCAGGCGGGCCAGGACCGCGCGGTCCCCGATGTCGAGGTCCTCGCGGAAGAAGGCCGTCATCACGCGACGGTGGTAGGCGTGGGCCCGCCCCTGCTCCGCGGCGTACTGGGCACCCACGAACGCCAACTCGGTGTAGGGCTGCGGCGAGACGGTCGGCAACCGCATCGGCACCTGATGGTGGCGTGCCATCGGGTACACGGCACGCTCCCATATATCGGGCAGGTACGGGTCCTCCGGTCGCAGCGTGGGTGTCGGATGGGGACGCAGCTCGTGAGCGTGGTGGACGATTTCGACATCGGGCCGGTCGGTGATCGCGCGCTCGATCATCTCGTTGGCGATCAGGCAGAACGGGCAGACGTAGTCCGACCACAGATGGATCTGAGCAGTCACGGCGAGCTCCGGTTCCCCGAGGCACCCCCGGTGGGTGCGACACCTAGATCGTGTAACTTCACACTGGCGTCAACTTCAAGGAACGGAAGTCGGCAAGCAGTTCAGGAGGTCTTATGCGCATCGGTGAGTTGGCGGCTGCCAGTGGCGTCAGCACCCGGGCCCTGCGGTACTACGAGGAGCACGGGCTCATCCGCTCCGAGCGCACCTCCGGCGGGTGGCGCGACTTCGACAGCTCCATGGTCGAGCGGGTCGTCATGATCCAGCACCTGTTCGCTGCCGGTTTGGGCAGCTCCACCATCGACGAAGTGCTCCCCTGCATGGAGGCCCCGCTCGAAGAGCGCAACGGCGTCATGGAGCAGCTGTTCGCCCAGGAGGCCGAGCGCCTGGAGGCCAAGCGACGCGACATCGACCGCGAACTCGACACCCTGCAAGCGCTCCGCATCGAAACAGCCTTGCCCGGCCAAGCCCCGTGATCAACCCACGAACCCGAGCAGCGCGTGCCCCTGCGAGCCAAGCGACTCTGCGAACGAGCAGGGAATGAACCATGACGGCTCTGCAGACCCTGGCGGACTGAGGCGGGATCGGGCCCGGCAGGTGATGGCGTCCCGCCGAGTGGTGTAGTTACCGGTAGTTCGTTAAGTCCGGCGGTGGTGTGGGTTGACGGCAGGTCGGGTTGGTCGTAGGCCGGTGGTAGGAGTCAATTGCCTTGCTGGGGGCTGGAGATGACTGCTCGCCGTCCGTGTCCGCCCGCGCCGGGGCCGTTGGAGGAGTGCGCGGCCCGGTTCGACGACCTCTTCGTCAGTCTGGCGCAGCGGCGGGGGTTTCGTGAGTACCTGACCGGGCTGCTGGCGCCGCGGGAGCGGAACAAGACGATTACCTGTCTGGCAGGGGCGGAGCCGGTGGCCGGTGCGGGGATGCCAGGGGTGCAGCGGCTGCAGTTCTTCCTGTGTGAGTCCCCCTGGGAGGCCGAGCAGGTCAACGACCGGCGGCTTGAACTGCTGCGAGAGCAGTCGGCGATCGCTCCGCACGACGGCGGGGTCATCGTGATCGACGACTCCGGTGACGGCAAGGACGGCACGGCGACCGCGCACGTGGGCCGGCAGTGGCTGGGCCGGTATGGCAAGACGGACAACGGCATCGTCACGGTGACCACGGTGTGGACCGACGGCCGTGTGTACTACCCGCTGCACGCGACTCTTTACACCCCCGCCCACCACTTCGTCCGCGGTCGGTTAGACCCGGCCTTCCGCACGAAACCGCAGCTGGCCGCTGCTCTCGCAGCCCGCGGCAAGGAGGCGGGCTTCGACTGCCGGGCGGTGGTCGCCGACTGCGCCTACTCGGTCAGTGACGACTGGTATCTCGCACTGCGCGAGGCCGGCCTGGCCTATGTGGTGGCGCTCAAGCCTCGCAACGGTGTCTGGGCCCCGGTCGACCAGCCGCACACCCCCATCGAGGCCGCCCACGCCCTGGCCTGGCAGGATGCCAAGCGTCCCGGCGACTGGACGCCCGTTGAACGCCACTTCCGCGACGGGCACACCGATACCTGGTGGGCCGCCGATGCTCGCCTCGGCGGCTACGGCCCCGACTCACCCTGCCGTCTGGTCGTGGCCACCACCGACCCGGCCGGACTGCCGGAGAAGGCCACCTGGTACCTGGCCACCAACCTGCCCCATCCCGACGTAGCCCACGCTGCCACCGGCCCGCATCCGTCGGCCGACCTCGCCGAGATCGTCCGCCTCTACGGCCTGCGGCCGTGGATCGAGCAGAGCTACAAGCAGATCAAGGACGAACTCGGCTGGGCCGACTTTCAGGTCCGCTCCGACCGCGCCATCCGCCGCCACCAGACCCTGGTCAACTGCGCCTTCTCCTTCTGCTGGGGCCAGTGGTTCGCGCCACCCGGACCCCTGGATGCCACCACGCCGGATCCGTGCCCCAACGACGGGCCAGAGAGGGGGCCCAGGCGAACCCCACCTGCCCCAACAGCCTTGCTGGCCCAGGGCCTTACGCGCCATCCGTTCCTGGCTCACCCCCGCCGTCAGCCTGAACCGGTGGTGGCGAGCCTGGACGGACAAGGGCCCACGCTCCGAGCTCCAGGCCCTGATCGACGTGGTCACCACCGGACACGGGCTTGATCTCTACTGCCGGATTTAACGAACTACCGTTATTGAGGTTGAACTCGTGATGTCGTGTTGCTCGGGCGGGTCTGATGGTCAGGCCGGTCTCGGTGAGGCAGCCGTCTATGAGGTCGCTGCGGTACTGGATGTGCCGGAGACCGCGCCGGATGCGCTGGACGAGGTGTTCGGGGGTGCTGAAGGCGACGTTGGAGAGCCGGCCGCGTCGCAGGAGTGACCAGATCCCCTCGACGGGGTTGAGGTCAGGCGCATAGGGCGGCAGGTAGTAGATGGTCAGCCAGTCACGGGAGGTGGCGAACTCCCGCAGGTCGGCGGCCTTGTGGACGTTCAGATTGTCCCAGACGAGCACGATGGGGCCGCCGAGCTGCTGATGGGCGGCGGTCAGCAGGTCCCGGTAGTCGCGCCAGGAGAGGCTCTTGCGTCCGTCGCGTTGGCCGTCGTCCGCAAGGTCCGCCCTCGCCAACTGGTCGAGATCCGGGCCACAAAGTCCCAGGTCACACTGCATTCCACCGTCGCCGACGCAAGCGGCCCTCTAGGCCCAGCTCGGCCATCAGCCGCTCGACGGTGCAGCGGGCCACCTCGTGGCCCTTGCGCCCCAGGGCCCGTGTGATCCGGCGGGCACCGTAGGT
>NZ_JBEPDM010000075.1:0-21716 GCF_040300305.1 Streptomyces sp. NPDC000410 | reverse complement strand
CGGTGCCGCCGCAGCTGCTCGACCTCCTGGAACGAGCCGGCATCGAGCAACAACTCGATCCGCTCGCGCGCCGTCAGCTTGCCCTTGGCGTGCTGCGCCTCGGTGGCACGGTCACTGGGGCCACGGCGCGCCTCGTCGCGAAGGGCGTGCAGCTCGGCCACACGCCCCCGCGCGTCGGTCGACTCACCGGCGGTGGTCTCGTCGGCGGTCTCGTCCACGTCCAAAACGGTCATGTACTGACCCTACGGAGCCGACCAAGAAAATCCTGCCGTTGACTCCGTACAGTCTCGGGACCGTTCTCCTGTCAGGCTCGAACAGAACCTTCTCCGGGCGCAGCCGAAGTACCAGCTCGGGGCAGTACCGGATTGTCGGGGTCCGACAAGAACGTCAGCCGATGGACACCTCACAGCCATGTGAGGCACCTGCCGTCCCCGGAGTGACGCGCAGCCGCAGCGCCCGGCTGGTGGCGAGCACCTCGACCGAGGGGTCGCGGCGCAGGACCCGCCGGACCGGACGGTCCCATGTGACCTCGAAGGGCTGCCCGGATCGCGCCGGTTCGGCGAGGTGGAGCGTGGCCGTCCGGCCCCTGCGCCGTACGAGCGCACTTGACGGGGCGGTCACGGTCAGCCCGCCCACCGTACCCGCCCGCCAGAAGTTCGCGGCGGTGAGACCGAGCGAGCGGACGTTGACCGCCTGACGGTCGGCGGTGTTGTCGAGGATCTCCAGCCAGTGGGGGTCGGCGGCACGGGCCGCGAGGGCCCGTGAGGAGGCCCCGGGCAGCAGAACGTAGACGTACGAGGCGTTCACCGGATCGGCCCCATGGTCGAGCCAGAGTGTCTGGTAGTGGCGGGTCCGCCGCTCGGTGGTGCTGGTGGTGTTGATGTCCCGCCAGGCGCCGGTGCGGGCTTCGCGCAGGGTGCGCGGGGTCCCGCCCGCGGGGAACAGCCAGCCGCCGTGGCCTTCGAGGTGGGCCCACCCCTGGCCGGTGACGAAGGCGGCCGTGGGCATCGCGCCGAGGTTGCGGTTGTCGACGACCGTCTCGACGGGCACCCCGTCGGTGCAGGTGATCCCGGCGCCCAGGCAGATCACGGCGTCGGCGGCGCAGAACCACGATTTGCGCGCTTCGAGGGTCGAGCCGAGCCCCTTGAGGTGCTGGCCGACGGCGGCGTACTCCCCGTCGCTCACCCCGCCGACCCACCGCGCGGCGGGCCTGGGCACACCCCACTCGCCGCCCTCCTTGTCGGCGAGCCGCTTCGTCGACACGGTCGTACCGGGCAGCCGGTACCAGTCGACGGTCGGCCAGAACCAGTCCGTGTACTGGTCGCCGTGGGCCGTGGCCGGCCACCAGTAGAGCATTCCGGCACCGGTGTGCCAGCCGCGCGGATTCTCGCCGTTGCCGCACTCGTAGTACGAGATCCGCTCCGACGCCATCGAGATGTTCGCGGCCCAGCCGGGCCGTCGGTGCACCGCCCGGTCCATCGACGCGAACAGTTTGTGCCCGACGGGCTCGGGCGCGGCCGGGACGGGCGCGGCGGCGACCGCGTGCAGCCGGGCGAGGTCGGCGACCCCGAACTGCTTGGCGGTCAGGATCGGGGTGACCGTGTCCCGTGCGATCCAGCCCTTGACCATGGACTGCCAGCGGGTGCGTTCGGCGGCGGACGCACCGCCCGCGAGCAGGGCGATCGCGGCGATGAGCGCCTGGCCGTGGAAGTGGTCGCTGCGCATGACCTTGCGCTCGTCGCCGGCGAGAAGGCCACGGCTGATGGCGCGCCCGTTGACGCTGTCCATCATCAGGCCGTTGTGGATCAGGGGCGCGTAGGCGTTCTCGACGCTGTCGAGGATGATCTGCGCGTTCGGGTCGGTGACGGCCCAGCTCGACCCGGCGAGGAGGGTGAAGAGCCGGCCGAGTCCGTCGAGCATGACCTGCCCGTACGTGCCCGAGTACGCGACCCGGGTGTGCTGCACGAAGGAGCCGTCGGCATAGAGGCCGTCGCCCTTCGTCACGTAGGGGAAGACGGGCGAGAGGGCGTCCCGGGCGAGGGTGAGCCTGGCGGGGGACGGGCCGAGGATGCCGCGCAGGACGACGGAACGGCAGAGGTCGACGCGGTTGGCGCCGGTGCTGGTCCCGGTGTAGTCGGTGAGCATCGAGTCGGGGATGAAGTGGTCGACGGCGGCGCAGGCGGCCTCGCGGCGCTCTGCGGAGAGGTGGTCGTGGAGGGCGGCGACGATGTCCATGAGGAGGCGGGGGCTGCCGATCTGCCACTCCCACCAGTTGCCGTAGCGGGTGGTGGAGGGGTTGTAGACGCGGGCGGAGAGGTGGTCGAGGCCCCGGATGACGTCGGCCAGGAGGGCGGCGTTGCCGGTGAGGCCGGTGCCGGGCTGGAGAAAGGCCTGGGTCATGGTCCACAGGCGGCTGTAGCTGGCCGTGATCCCGGCCGGCGGGTCGAAGCGCCGGTCGGGCCAGAGGGAGTCGGCGGCGGGGGAGGCGGGCAGGGTGGCGCGGAACTTGGCGGCGAGCATGCCGGTCTCGGCGAGCCGGGAGGCGTACGGATCGGCGTCGGGGTCGTAGCCGGTGCCGAGCTGGATGGCGAGCCAGCGCTGCCGGAGGGTGGCGTACTCGTCGGCGTGGTCGTCGGTGTGCTCGCCCTCGGCCGCCCCGGCGGCCTTGGGGAGGGTGAGGGTGAGGGTGCTTGCTCCGAGGGTGGCCAGGAGGGCGCGGCGGGACCAGAACGACAGGAGCGGCACGGAAGCCTCCGGTGACTGAAGTGGTGTAGACCGGTTGGGGGTTGGTCTAGCAGACACCGGAGGACGGCTCAATGCTCGTGCCGCTCCGCGTCGTTGGGGTGCCCGGAATCAGGAGGCGCAGTGGAAGCGGGCGCTCCCCCAGTCGGCGTGGTCGTTGCCGTTGCCGTCGCCGCCGTCCTCGACGACGAGGTCGGCATACTTCGCGCCGCCGACATCGGCGGTCAGCCGCCACGCCGGGTCCGTTGCCTTCAGGACGGGGGAGACGGTCTTCTGCGTACCGTCGGCGACGACGCTGAACCGCACGCTCCCGCGCGAGGCCTGGGCATCGTCCACGCCGACCTCCGCCGTGAGGGAGGTGCACCTGCCGCCCAGGTAGTAGCGGACCTTCGACGGGGCGTGGGCGCCGAGGCCCTTCGCGTACGCCACTCCCCCGATCCTCAGCGGGCTCCCGTCGCCCGCCCCCGCCTCACCGTTGGACCGGTCGCGTTCGACCGGCCCCCAGCCGTTCTCGGCCGACGTCCAGTCGAGGTCGCTCGCCCAGGTGTCGGCGGTGGGCGGGGGCGGAAGGGTGCGTACGGACGTGACGGCTTCGAGCGTGCGGGCGCTGCCGCCCACGGTGTACGAGCCCGTCGAGGCGAGCTCGTACACCCGGTACTCGGCGTCGACCGGCGGGGTGACCTGCCAGGTCCCGGTGGCCTTGGCGCCGGGCGCCACGGAGGCGAAGGAGACCGGTCCCGCGGGCTCGGCGGCCCACCCCTCGGGGAGGTCCAGGGCCAGCGAGAGGTCGGTCGCGGCGGCGGCTTCGTGGTTGTTGAAGACGGCCGTGACGGTGTTCCTGGCGCCCGGTTCCAGTGCCGGGGCGGCGGGCTCGACGGCGAGTGTGCCGCAGGCGGGGGTCTCGGCGGCCGGGCCGAGGTCGGTCACCGTGAAGGCGTCGAGGACGAAGTCGGCACCGTCCGGCGCGTCGGCGCGCTTGCGCAGCCCGGTCCACGTGTCGCCGCAGCCGGCGGTGACGGTCTCGGTGAAGTGGGTGGTGGTGCGCTGCTGCGCGATCGGCGTACGGCGGGTCTCGACGGAGGTACTGGCGGAGGTACCGGCGGTCCGGTCGTAGCCGGTGACCCACTCGTACGCACCCGCGTGACTGGACTGGTAGTCGTACTCGACGCGGTAGGCGCGGCCCTTCAGCATCGGCACGGTCCACGGCGCGGTCCGGTACACCAGCCCGCTGTTCTCGTCGTGCGCCTTCAGGGATTCCTTCCCCTCGCCGATGACGTCGTCGATGAGCTTCCCGTTCCAGCCGGCCTGGGTGTAGGGGGCATGGAGTTGGGCGATATGCGTACGGGGGTCGGTGGAGCCGCCCGCGTCGCCCTTGAGGAACGGCCCCCAGCCCTGGTCGACGGCTTCGAAGTCCTCGTACACGAGGGTGCCGGGTTTCGTGGCGGGGGCGTTCTCGACGATGCGTACGTCGTCGACACGGACGGCGGCCGCCGCGCTCTCCGCCTCCACCCTGAACGTCGCGGCGCCCCCGCGCGGGGCGGTGAAGTTCACCTTGACCCGCTGGAAGCAACTGCCGTGCCGGTCGGACGCGGCGACGTGGTCCTTGGCCGTGGACCGCTCGACGGTGACCTTCGCACCGGCGACGGTCAGGCTCGTACGCCGCTCCTTTCCGGGCTCGACCTCGATGAGCGCGGAGGCGGTGTAGCGCTTCCCGGCCCGGAGCCCGGTGACGCGCTGGGAGAGCGTGGCGGGGGCGGCGGCGGTGATCAGGGCGGCGTTACGTCCCTGGTCGTCGGTCTCGCGGACGACGGTGCCGGTCCTGGACCACCCGGCGAGTGTGCGGTCGTTGAACCCGGGGTCGGCGACGAGGCCGCCTTCACCCCAGCGCGGATCGGCCTGCTCGGGGGCGCGGTCGGGGTACAGGACGTACGGCCGGCCGGGCTGGGCGTCGAGGGTGAGCCTGCCGCCGACGGGGCGGACGGTGCCGGTCTTCACGCGCCCGTTGTCGGTGAGCTCGTACACGGAATACGAGCCGCTTCCGGTCACCGCCCAACTACTGCTCCCGCCTGCCTTGTTGTAGTGGTAGAGCTTCTTCCCGCCGCCCCAGGGCAACAGGTACCTGTCCCCGTCGAGGACCTTGCGCCCGTGGTCGTAGAACGTCCGGCGCCCGTTCTCGACGGTCCCCCGCAGATTGTTGGTGAATACGATCTCGTTCCCGTTCCAGCGACTGATCTGCTCCCTCTGGAGGAACTTCGCGGGAAGGTTCTTCTCCCAGATGTTGGCGTAGAACCTGGTCCAGTCGGTCTCGCCGGTCCAGCCCTCGAAGTCTTCGAGGGCGGTCTGCCCGAGGACCGGGTGGCTGTTCCAGATGTCCTTCTCGCCGTTCCGGATGAACCGGATGATCTGCGAGTTCAGACCCTTGTTGGTGGCGCCTCCGTAATCGAGGTCATTGGCCCAGTGCGACCAGAGCGAGGCGCGCTCGAACTTGTCGGACCATTCCGTGCCGACGTTCCAGCCCTGTTCCTGCACGGCCTGGACGGTCTTGTCGGCGATCCAGCCGTGCGAGTAGTAGACGTCGATGTAGAGGAAGCTGAGATTGGGGTCGGTCTCGTCCCTCAACTGCTGGAAACGGCGGGCCAGATCACCGCTGTTCACGTCCCGCCGCTGGTCGATGTAATAGCTCTGGTTGAGCCAGTTCCAGCCGGGCCTGGTCTTGTCGACGAGGGTCTCGCTGAAGTTCCTGGCCTCCGGATACGACTCGGTGGCATTGACGTGCACGCCGAAGGTCGCGCCCCATTTCCCGCCTTCTCTGAGCAGCTTGTTGAGGTCGCCGAGTCCGCCGGCGCGCTTGTTGTAGTTGCCGCCGTAGTCGGGGTGGGCCGAATCGTGCCCCTCGGAGCCGTATCCCTTGAGGACGGCGAGCTGCCCGAGCCCGTCCGTGGCGAGCGAGATCCGCTTGACGTCGTCGAGGGTGCGCAGGAACGGGTGGGTGGCCTGGCTGGCGAAGTTGAAGGGGATATGGGTGACGACCCGGCCGGGGGTCTCGTCGCCGCCCGGCGCCTTGATGCCGATGCTCCGGAAGGCGACCGCGCCGTCCTGCCAGTCGGTCTTCCCGTCACCGTTGGCGTCGGGCGTGACGACGACCTTGGCCCACGGCAGGTTCCCGCCGCTCTCCGGCCGCGGCGCCCCGGCCCCCCGGTAGGTCCACTGCCCCGACCACACCCCGACGCGGACGCCGCCGTCGTCGGCCTTGCGGGCCTGGTGCCAGAAGCGGGCGTCGTCGCCGTTGGTGGCGCCGGACGGCTTGTCGTAGCTGGAGTTGGACTCGACGGCGGCGGCGAGCGCGCCCGTGTTGACGATGGCGTACGAGGCGCCGACCGGGGCGGACTCGGCCGGGGTGCTCGCGGTCACCGTGCCGAAGACGTCGGCGGTGCGCGTCGCATCGGGGTCGAGCCGGGTGAAGGCGGTCGCGGCGCCCGCCTCCGCGCTCCCGACGGAGACCAGGTCGTGCCCCGGGATGTCGATGGTCCCGACCCGGTGGGCAGCGGTGTCCCGGACGGCGGTCACCTTGAAGGTGGTCGCGCGCCCGGAGACGGAGAGCGCCGCGTCGATCTCGACCCCGGGAAGGCCGGGGAAGGTGAGTGTGTACGCGGCGCTCGCCCCTTGGACGAGGGGCGGGTCCTTCAGGGTGACGGGCCGGGCGACGCCGTTGAGGACGACCTCGGTGACGGGTCGCGTACTGCCGAGGAGGCGGGCTCCGGTGGCGCGGTCGGTGTACGAGAGGACGCGCGGGAAGTCGTCGGCGACGGCGACGGAGAGCTGCCCCGAGGTCAGGACAGCGGGAGACGACGTGGCGGGGGCGGCGACGGCGGGCCCGGTCGGCGCTATCAGGGCCGCGGCGACCGTGACAGCGGCGATTCTCTTCGAGAGCGGCATGGGGACTGGGTAGCGGCCGTGTCGCGGCGGGGTCAACGAAGTCGTACGGGAGCGGCGAGGCCAGTCCAACGATGGCACTCCATTAGTCCAAGTGACGCAGCGCGACGCACTGCTCACGGTGAAGCACTTTCGCTAGATGTTGAAACTTCAACGGAATGCCCGTATGGTCGATGTCGTTGAAGCTTAAACAAGAGGCCTTCAGCAGGAAGTCTTCGACGAGAAGCACGCAGAAGCAGACTCCGGCAGGCCTCCGGCAACCCCGCCCCGGCCACCGTCCCCCGAGGAGTAGTCATGGCCCTGTTCAACCGCAAGAGCAACGCGACCACCGCCGCCACCACCGCCGTCGCCCCCCAGGTGGACCCGGCCCTGGCCGCCCTCACCGGCGCGTACACCATCGACCCGGCGCACAGCAGCATCGGTTTCACCGTCCGCCACGCCATGGTCACCAACGTCCGCGGCACCTTCACCGACCACGAGGGCACCCTCCACCTGGACGGCTCCGACCCGGCCTCCTCCACGGCCGTCATCGACGTCAAGATCGCCAGCATCGACACCGGCATCGCCGACCGCGACGGCCACCTGCGCAGCGGCGACTTCTTCGACGCCGAGACCTTCCCGGTGATGTCCTTCCGCTCGACCCGGGCCGAACAGCTCGGCGGCGACAAGTACCGCATGACCGGCGACCTCACCATCAAGGACGTCACCCGCCCGCTCTCCATCGACCTGGAGTTCAACGGCGCGGCGACCGACGTCTACGGCAACGAGCGCGTCGGCTTCGAGGGCAGCACCGAGATCCAGCGCTCCGAGTGGGGCCTGACGTGGAACGCGGCGCTGGAGACCGGCGGCGTCATGGTCAGCGACAAGGTCAAGCTGAACTTCGACATCTCCGCGATCAAGGCTGTCGCCTGACCCTTCCCCGCCCCTCCCTGAGCGCGCCCGCCCTCCTTCCCCGTGGACGGAGCGGCGGGCGCTCGGCGTTGCGGAGCCCGTATGGGCTGGTGCGTCGACTGGCGACCGCGACCGGCCCACACCTTCGGCTGATCGACGGCTATCGATGGTGATCGACGGTGATCGGCCGGTGGCGGAAAAACGAGGGATGGTAAAAAGAGGATGTGATAGGGCGATTCGGGCGCTCAGCAGCCCCGCCGTCCCGCGCATCCCGAGGGCGTCCCCGACGCTCCTTCCTCGGGGTGCGCAGTGTCGCCGGCCAGGTGCTGCTGCTGCAGGTGGTGGGCGTGGTGGTGCTGATTGCCGCCGCCGTCGCGACGCTGGTGCTGGAGGCGCGCGGCAGCAACATGCGCGAGGCCCGGGACCGGGCGATGGCCGTCGCCGAGACGTTCGCGGAGGCTCCCGGGACAGCGGCGGCCATGGTGAGCGCCGACCCCACCAAGGTGCTGCAGCCGCGTGCCGAGCAGATCCGCAAGGAGACCGACGTGGATCTCATCGTCGCGTACTCCCCGGACGGGATCCGCTACACGCACCCCGACCCGGACCGCATCGGGGAGCCCGTACGCGGCAGCGGCGAAGTACCGAAGCGGCCTCATACGGAGATCGAGGAGACCACCCAAGGGCTCGCCGTGCTCTCACTGGTCCCGGTCACCACACCGGACGGCTCGGCCGTCGGCACGGTGGGCGTCGGAATCACCGTCGCGAGCGTGAGCGGCGTGGTCAACCGCCAGCTCCCGGCCCTGCTGGGCGGCGCGGCGGTCGCGCTCGCGCTGGGCACCGTCGGCTCCGCGCTGGTGGGCAGGCGGCTGCGGCGGCAGACCCGCAATCTGGACCCCGCGGAACTGGCCCGCATGTACGAGCACCATGACGCGGTCCTGCACGCGGCCCGGGAGGGCGTGCTCATCGTCGGGGAGGACGGCCGGCTGGTGCTGGCCAACGACGAGACGCGGCGGCTGCTCGACCTGCCCGCGGACGCCCAGGGGCGCCGCATCACCGAGCTGGGCCTGGACGATGACCTCGTCGAGCTGCTGACGTCGACCCGCAGTCCCACGGACGAGGTGCATCTGGCCGGGGAGCGGGTGCTGGCCGTCAGCGTCCGGCCGACCGACCCGTACGGCGGTCTGCCCGGCAGCGTGGCGACGCTGCGGGACACCACCGAACTGGAGGCGCTCTCCGTCCGGGCCGAAGCGGCGCGGACCCGGCTGAAGCTGCTGTACGACGCCGGTGTGCGGATCGGCACCACCCTCGACGTGGTGCGCACCGCCGAAGAGCTCACGGAAGCGGCCGTCCCCCGGTTCTCCGACTTCGCCAGCGTCGATCTGCTGGACCCCGTGATGCGCGGCGAGGAGCCGGTGGGGCTGGAGATGCGCCGTATCGCCCTCAGCGGCATTCGGGACGACCACCCGCTCTATCCGCTCGGCCGGCTGATCAGTCTCGCCCCGAACACTCCACAGGCATTCGGCTTCGCGAGCGGCCGGACGGTGCTGGAGGCGAAGCTGCCCGCGTTCTCCGGCTGGCAGGAGCAGGACCCCGCGCTGGCCGAGACGATCGTCGCCCATGGCATCCACTCCCTGATCACCGTGCCGATCATGGCCCGCGGCATCACCCTCGGCATGGCCTCCTTCTGGCGCTCGGAGAAGCCCGAACCCTTCGACGAGGAGGACGTCTCCGTGGCCGAGGAGCTGGTCGCCCGTGCCGCGGTGTGCATCGACAACGCCCGCCGCTTCACCCGCGAGCACACCACGGCCGCGACGCTGCAGCGCAACCTGCTGCCCGGCGAGCTGCCCGAGCAGAACGCCCTGGAGGTCGCCCACCGCTATCTGCCCGCCAAGGCGGTGGGCGGCGACTGGTTCGACGTCATCCCCCTGCCGGGTGCCCGGGTCGCCCTGGTGGTCGGCGACGTGACCGGCCACGGTCTGCCGGCCGTGGCCACGATGGGCCGGCTGCGCACGGCCATCCACAATTTCGCCGCCCTGGACATGGCCCCCGACGAGCTGCTGGCCGGCCTGGACGATCTGGTCATCCGCACCGACGAGAACCAGGCCGCCGTCGGTGACAGCGCGCAGCTCACCGGGGCCACCTGCCTGTACGCCGTCTACGACCCGGTCACCGGTCGCTGCACCCTGGCCCGGGCCGGTCACCCCGGACCCGCCGTGGTCCGCCCGGACGGCACCGTGGACTTCCCCGAGATCCCCGCCGGCCCGCCGCTGGGCCTGGGCGGGCTGCCCTTCGAAACCGCGGAGCTGCGACTGCCCGAAGGGAGCGAGCTGGTCCTGTTCACCGACGGCCTCGTCGAGAGCCGGGACCGTGACATCGACACCGGCCTGGACCTGCTGCGCGGCGCGCTGTCCGGCGCGGGGGCGGAGCGGAGCCCCGAGGCGACCTGCCAGGCGGTGCTCGACACCATGCTCCCCGCCGAACACGGCGACGACATCGCGCTCCTGGTGGCCCGCACCCGGCTGCTGGACCCGGGTCAGGTCGCCGACTGGGAGGTGCCGAACGATCCCGCGGCGGTCGGCCGGGTACGCGCCTCGTGCGCCCGGCAGTTGGAGGAGTGGGGGCTGGACGTGGTGGGGTTCACCACCGAGCTCATTCTCAGCGAGCTGATCACCAATGCCATCCGGTACGGCTCCGACCCCATCCGGGTGCGGCTGGTGCACGACCACAGCCTGATCTGCGAGGTGTCCGACGGCAGCAGCACCTCACCGCATCTGCGCCGGGCGGCCACGACGGACGAGGGCGGGCGCGGGCTGTTCCTGGTCGCCCAGATGGCGCAGCGGTGGGGTACGCGGTACACGGCCGGCGGAAAGATCATCTGGGCCGAGCAGGCCCTGCGCCCCGGCTCGGTGGACGGCGTGGACGGCGCCCCGGTCCCGGGGGCCGGACTGCCGGCCGCGTGGGACGACGTACCGGCCCTGTGAGAGCGACCGCCGCCGGTCGGGTGCTCACTTCAGGACAACGCACCCGTTGCGCTGCTCCAGCTCGGCCACGAGATCGGACGGGATCTCGACGTCGTTCCACCGCAGATCCAGCTTCTCCAGAGCGGGCATATCGAGGAGCCACTCCGGCAGCGCGCTGATGCGGTTGCTGCGCAGGTCGAGGTGGCGCAGGCGGGGCAGGTCGGCCAGTTGCGGCGGGATCTCGATCAGCGCGTTCTCCCGGAGGTCCAGGTGCCGGAGCTCGGTGAGTCCGATGACCGTGTCCGGCAGCGACGTGAGCGCGTTCCCGCGCAGCCAGAGCTCCCTCAGCCGCCCCAGCCGGCCGATCGAGTCGGGCAGCCGGGTCAGACGGTTGTGCTGGGCCCTCAACTCGATCAACGCGGCCATCGCGCCGATACTCTGCGGCAGCTCGGCGATCTCGTTCTCACCGACGTTCAGATAGCGCAGCCCGTCCAGATTCCCCAGCGACTCGGGAACTCCGGCCAGTTTGTTGTCGTGCAGATAGAGAAAGTCCGTGAGCCCGGTCAGCTCACCCAGCTCCTTGGGCACGGCGGTGAGCAGGTTGTGCCCCAGGTCCAGCGTGCGCAGCCGACGCAGTCGCCGGATCTCGGGGGACACGGCGGTCAGCCCGTTGTCCGCGAGGATGAGCACGTCCAACTCGGCCTGCTCCCAGACCGATTCCGGCACCTCACCGAGCCCCTTCCGCCAGAGATTCAATGTCCGGCTCACGGTCCTCGTTCCTCTTGGCTCCGGCACAGGTCGTCCGACGTCATGAAGCACAGCCTGCCATGGCTCTCGCCCGCCTGAATCGACGGGAGGGAAACACCAGGGGTCGGCGTGCCCGCCCCGCCCCCTCATACAAATCTCTATATAGTTGGACGGGTGAGTGAGCCCTGGCAGATCGAGATCGAGCCGGAGGTCCGACGGTGGCTGGAACTCCTGCCGGACGCCCAGTACGACAAGGCCGAGCGCGCTGCCGACATGCTCGCGGCGGATCCGACCACGCTGGGAGAGCCGTACGCCCGACACCTGGGCGGAAAGTTGCGCGAGCTGCGCTTCACCATGGATGGCAACGCCGTGCGCATCACTTACTGGCTCGCCCCTGACCGGCGCATTGTCCTGCTCACGGTGTTCCGTAAGTCCAGACAGCGCGAGACGGCGGAGGTCGAGCGAGCCCACCACGCGCAGAAGGTGTGCGAGGCAGGCCACGGCACTGCCGAGCACACCTACGAGCGGATCGAGGAGAAGAGCCCGTGAACCACTCCCAGTGGAAGACCCGTCGGACCAGGAAGCTCCTGGGCGAGTCCGTCGAGGAGTCCCCCGCATACGTGGAGGCCGGATACGCCTTCGCGCTCGGCCAGGCCGTCTACGACAGGCGCTCCGAACTCGGCCTGTCACAGGCCGAACTCGCGCGGCGCGCCGGGATGACCCAGCCGCAGATCTCCCACATCGAGGGCGGCGACTCCGTGCCGACGCTCCCTCTGCTGACGCGCCTGGCCAAGGCTCTGGACGCGTCGCTCACCATCGACCTCGACGGTGACGCCTCTGCGTTCGTCTTCACGGCGCATGACAACCGCGAGCCCGGCGCAGCGCCGCCGGACGATCGCCACTCGGCGGCCTGACAGCGGGACAGTCGCGAAGCCCGGCCCGCTCAGAACCCGCCCCCGTCGAACCCCCCGAACCCGCCCCCGCCCCCGAAGTCCGACGCGCCGAAGTCGCCGCCCGAGAAGTCCCCGCCCCCGTAGTCGCCGCCGCCGAACTCGCCGGCGCCGTATTCGGCGGCGTACGCGGGTGTCGACAAAGCGCTTCCCAGCAGCGTGCCCACCAGCAGGCCCGGGAGGAGGCCGCCGCCGAAGTAGCCGCCGGCCCAGGGGCCGTAGGCCGGGCCCGCCTCCCAGTAGGGGCGGGGGCCGGAGGGGGTGTCGACGTGGCGGGCCAGGGGGTCCTGGCCGGAGGCCAGGCGGGTGGCGTCGGCGGCGCAGACCGGGACATCGCGGGGGGCGCCGCCGAGCGGGGTCCAGGTGGTGTCGGTGGTGGAGGGGCCGTGGGCCGGGTCGAAGAAGCAGGGGGCGCGGCGCTCGGGGAGCGGGGCGTGTTCGCGGCGGGCGGCGAGGAGGGCCAGGGAGAAGCGGCCCTCCTCCAGGGCCTCGGTGACCGGGCGGACGTCGTGCGGGTGCCGGGCCGCGGCCATGGCGGATTTGGCGTTGTCGTAGGAGTCCAGGGCGCGTTCGTAGTCGGCGCGCATGGCGTCGTCGGCGCCGGGCTCGGAGGGGCGGAAGTCGAGGCGGTCGAGTTCCTCGCCGTACGCGGTGATGTCCTCGTCCACGACGACGCGGAGCTTGTCGAGCGCGGCCCGCTCCTCCTCGGCGCGCACGCGCCGCTTGCGGCGGACGACGGCGTAGGCACCCGCGCCGCCCGCGGCGATGATCGTGCCGAGGGTGATCAGCGAGGTGAGGGAGACACCGCCCGGGTCGGCGGCGGTGCTCCAGGACGCGGGGGCGGTGCCGTTGACCTCGGGGAGGACCTGGTCGACGAAGTTGTTGAGCTGGGTGGCGGCGTCGACACCGGGGGTCTTCACCCCGGCCACGATGTTCTGGACGGTCTCGGTGGGCATGACGTTGCCGTCCGCGCCCGCGTTGAAGCCGTCACCGAGGCGGACTCCGTACAGGCCCGCGATCCCGGTGGCCGTACGCAGCTCCCGCAGGACGCTGTCCTCGGGGAACGCCGCGCTGTCGGGCAGTACGGCGATGAACACCGGCTTGTCCGCGGCCTCGATCCTGTCGGCGAGCGCGTTCGCGTCGGCCTCGGACAGCTCCGAGGCGGCGCCCGGGTCGACGTACACCGGGCCCTGCTTCAGGGCTCGGGCCGCGTCGGAGATGCCCGTGGCTCCGGCGGATACGCCAGGGGCCAGGGCCAACAGCAGAAGGAGCGCCAGCCCGGCGAGGGCCGACAAAAGTATGTACGGCCTGATCCTCATGCATTGAAAATACCCGAAAAGTGGGCTATAGAGACATATCCCCGATGACGGGTGCTGGCGAGCGTCAGGTGAGGGCCAGGGCCAGGGCCAGCAAGGTCCTGTCCGATCCGGGGCCCGCGATCACCGCCATGCCCACCGGCAGCCCGTCCCCCTCCGTCGACATCCCCGGCACCACCAGGCACGGCAGCCCCGCCCCGCTCGCCAGGCACGTGAGCCGCACGGTCGCGTCCCTGGTCGCCGCCTTCCGCTCGGGGGTCTCGTCGATGAGCGGCGCGGGGCCGCCCGTGGCGGGCAGCAGCAGCACGGTGTCGTCGGGGAGGGCCGCCCGCAGCGTACGCGCGGTCCGGTGGACCACCCGCTCGGCGGCGATACGGCTCTCCGCGCTCACCGCCGCCGCACGGGCGAAGCGGGCCTCGACCCCCGGGCCGAACGTCCCGGGGTGCGCGCTCACCCAGGCGCCGTCGCACTGCCACACCTCCCCCGCCTGGGCCGTCGCGAAGGCGACCGCCCTGGCGACCGGGTCGCCGGCCAGCGTCGGCACCTCCTCGACGCGCAGGCCGGCCCGTTCGGCCAGCTCCGCGGCCGCCACGCGGAAGGCCGCGCGGACCCCGGCGTCCGCGAGCGCCACGAGGTCCGTCGCGACGAGCGCCTTACGGAACCGCCCGGGTTCGGGGCCGAAGGGGAGCAGCGCCTCGCCCACGCGTGCCAGCGTCTGCGCGTCCCGGGCCAGCCACGCCACCGTGTCGAACGACGGCGCGAGCGGCAGCATCCCGGTGACCGGCACCGCGCCGTGCGTGGGCCGCAGGCCGTAGAGCCCGCAGTACGAGGCGGGTACCCGGATCGAGCCCGCGGTGTCGCTGCCGAGGCCCGCGTCGGCCTCGCCGAGTGCGACCGCGGCGGCCGGGCCGCTGGAGGAGCCGCCCGGGACGCGGCCGGGAGCCGCGGGGTTCGGCGGGGTGCCGTAGTGCGCGTTCGTCCCGTTCAGGCTGTACGCGAACTCGTCCGACTGCGCGATGCCGGTCACCTCCGCCCCGGCGCGCAGCAGGGCGTCCACGGCCCAGGAGTGCGCGGGCTGCGGTTCGGCCTCCGCCAGCCGGGCCGGGTTGCCCGCGCCGATCCGGTGACCGGCGACGGCGTGCACGTCCTTGACCGCGAGGCGCAGGCCCCGCAGTGGCCCGCGCCCGGACCCGGCCACGAGCGGCTCGCCGCGCTCCCGCCACACACTCACGTCCATGGCCCCTGCTCCTACTCCGCCGCTCGACCACGCCGTCGGCGCGACCGCCGGGCCGCTCGACCACGCGGTCGGCGCGACCACTCCGCCCGGCGCGACCGCCCCGCCGGCTCGGCTACTCCGCCGGTTCGACACCCGCCCGCAGCAGCCCGTACGTGTACGCGTCCTCCAGCGCCTCCCACGACGCCGCGATGACGTTGTCCGCGACACCGACGGTCGACCACTCGCCGCCGCCGTCGCTCGTCGTGATCAGTACCCGGGTCGTGGATTCCGTACCGTGCCGGCCTTCGAGGATGCGGACCTTGTAGTCGACCAGCTCCAGCTTGGCGAGCTGCGGGTAGACCGGCTCCAGGCCGACCCGCATCGCCTGGTCGAGCGCGTGCACGGGACCGTTGCCCTCGGCGGTGGCGACGATGCGCTCGCCCTTGGCCCACAGCTTCACCGTGGCCTCGTTCGCGTGGGTGCCGTCGGGGCGGTCCTCGACGATCGCGCGCCACGACTCCGTACGGAAGTACGTACGCGGGCGTCCCTCCGCCTCCTGGCGCAGCAGCAGCTCGAACGACGCGTCCGCCGCCTCGTACGTGTACCCCTTGAGCTCGCGCTCCTTGACCCGCTCGACGACCCGGCCGACCAGCTCGCGGTCGCCGCCCAGGTCGACGCCCAGCTCCTTGCCCTTGAGCTCGATGGAGGCGCGGCCGGCCATGTCGGAGACGAGCATCCGCATGGTGTTGCCGACCTGCTCGGGGTCGATGTGCTGGTACAGGTCCGGGTCGACCTTGATCGCGGAGGCGTGCAGTCCGGCCTTGTGGGCGAAGGCGGAGACACCCACATAGGGCTGGTGCGTGGAGGGCGTCAGATTGACCACCTCGGCGATGGCGTGGGAGATCCGGGTCATCTCCTGGAGCGCGCCCACGGGCAGGACCTGCTTGCCGTACTTCAGCTCCAGCGCGGCGACGACCGGGAAGAGGTTGGCGTTGCCGACCCGCTCGCCGTAGCCGTTGGCGGTGCACTGGACGTGGGTGGCGCCCGCGTCGACGGCGGCCAGCGTGTTGGCGACGGCGCAGCCCGTGTCGTCCTGGGCGTGGATGCCGAGCCGGGCGCCGGTGTCGGCGAGGACCGTGGTGACCACGGCCTGGATCTGGGCGGGGAGCATGCCACCGTTGGTGTCGCACAGGATGACGACATCGGCGCCGGCCTCGGAGGCGGCGCGGACGACGGCCTTCGCGTACTCGGGGTTCGCCTTGTAGCCGTCGAAGAAGTGCTCGCAGTCGACGAAGACCCGGCGGCCCTGCTCGCGCAGGTACGAGACGGTGTCGCGGACCATCGCCACGTTCTCGTCCAGCGTGGTGCGCAGCGCGAGCTCGACGTGGCGGTCGTGGGACTTCGCAACCAGCGTGATGACGGGGGCGCCGGAGTCGAGGAGCGCCTTGACCTGCGGGTCCTCGGCTGCCGATCCGCCTGCGCGGCGGGTGGCACCGAAGGCGACGAGCTGGGCGTTCTTGAACTCGATCTCCTGCGCGGCGCGGGCGAAGAACTCGGTGTCGCGCGGGTTGGCGCCGGGCCAGCCGCCCTCGATGAAGCCCACGCCGAAGTCGTCCAGGTGCCGGGCGATGGTCAGCTTGTCCGCGACGGTCAGGTTGATGCCCTCGCGCTGGGCGCCGTCGCGCAGCGTGGTGTCGAAGACGTGGAAGCTGTCGTCAGGCCGGGCGTCGTGGCTGCTGCCTGTCGTGGTCATGGCGGTGATGACTCCTGTCGGAAGAGTGGCTCCGGAACTTATGGCTCCACTTGCCCCCATCTTCGCGCGTCCGTCGCCTTCGGCCGGGGTGGGGCCGGAAAACGAAAAAACCTCTCGCGGGTGCGAGAGGTCTGCGCGCGGGTCTGAGGCACGGTGCCACTGCCTGCGGAGGGTGGTGCCGAGGTCAGTGGTCACTGCGGACCGGCGCGCTGCTGCCGATAATCATGGCGAAAGCGAGCACGGTGGCATTTTGCCATAGGTCCGGTTTCGCATGGACACCGGTCTCACGATACGGGCACCCCGGACGGTGACCTAACGAGCGCCCCGGATGCGAGGGGACGGGCGCCCCGGATGCGAGGGGACGGGCGCCCCGGACCGTGGCCGAAGGGGGCGCCCGTACCCGTCACTTCGCCGCGACCGGTTCCGCCTCGGGCTCGGCCACGGGCCTGCCGACGCGGCCCAGGTCGATGTCCCGCGTCTCACGCATCGTCAGGTACACCACCAGCGAGACCGCCGCGCACCCGGCGACGTACCAGTAGAAGCCGGACTCCACGCCCGCGTCCTTGAACCACAGCGCCACGTACTCCGCCGTGCCGCCGAACAGCGCGTTGGCGATGGCGTACGGCAGGGCGACGCCCAGGGCCCTGATGCTCGTCGGGAAGAGCTCGGCCTTCACACAGGCGTTGATCGAGGTGTACCCGGTGATCACGACGAGGGCCAGCAGGGACAGGCCCAGGGCGGGCCAGAAGGAGCCCGCGTGCTTGAGCATCGTCATGATCGGCACGGTGAGGAAGGTGGAGCCCAGCGCGAAGGTGATCAGCAGCGGGCGGCGGCCGATCCGGTCGGACAGCTTGCCCGCGAGCGGCTGGAGACAGGCGAAGACGATCAGCGCGCAGAAGGACACCAGGGTCGCGGTCTGCTTGGGCAGGCCCGCCGAGTTGGACAGGTACTTCGTCAGATAGGTGGTGTACGTGTAGTACGCCACCGTGCCGCCCATGGTGAGCGCGACGACGAGGAACGCCTCGCGCTTGTGCGCCCACAGCGCCTTGAGCGTCCCCTTGTCCCTGGCCGGGGTGTCGTCGGCGGACTCCTCGTAGACGTCCGTCTCCAGCATGTTGCGGCGCAGATAGAAGACGACGGCCGCGCCGAGCGCGCCGATGATGAACGGGATGCGCCAGCCCCAGCTGTGCAGGGCCTCGTCGGACATCGTGCGCTGGAGCACGATCTGCAGGCCGAGCCCGACGATCTGACCGGCGGTCATCGAGACGTACTGGAAGCTGGACGCGAAGCCGCGGTGCTGCGGCGCGGACGCCTCGGTGAGGTAGGTCGCGCTGGCGGCGTACTCACCGCCCACCGAAAGCCCCTGGAGCAGCCGGGCGATCAGCAGCACAGCCGCGCCGCCGTAGCCCGCGACGGAGTACGTCGGCGCGATGGCGATCAGGACGGCGGACGCGGACATCAGCGTGACGGTGAGCGTCAGCGCGGCCTTGCGGCCCTTGCGGTCACCGACCCGGCCGAGCAGCCAGCCGCCGACCGGGCGCATGAAGAAGCCGACCGCGAAGATTCCGGCGGTGTTCATGAGCTTCGCGGTGTCGTTCCCCTCGGGGAAGAACGCCCCCGCGAAGTACGTGGCGAAGCTCGCGTACACGAACCAGTCGAACCACTCGACCATGTTGCCGGCCGAGCCGACCCAGATCTTTTTCCAGTGCTCTCGTCCCATGAGTCCGAACCGTGCCGGACGGGAGTTGAGCCTTTCAAGAGCGCAAACAGCAACGATCGGGAGTACTTACGTGCGTTACGTTCCCGGGAAGAGCGTCGCCTCTATGAACTCCCTTACGTGGACGAGGACTTGCTCCCGGCTCGTTCCCGGTATCCCTACCGCGACGTGCACACTGAAGCCGTCCAGAAGCGCACGCAAACGGGCGGCGTAGCGGTCGGGGTCGACGGTGCGGAACTCACCGCGCGAGATGCCCTCGGCGAGCAGCGCCACGAGGTCGCGGTGCCACGCGCCCTCGATGGCGGCCTGGCGGGCACGGGCGTCGTCGTCGGCGTTCTGCGAGCGGTTCCAGACCTCCAGCCAGAGGGTCCAGTGCGGGTCGCGGGGGCCGTCGGGCACGTACAGGTCGACGTACGCCGCGAGCCGCTCGCGCGCCGGCAGGGGCTTGGACAGCAGCGCGCTGCGCTCGTGGCCGAGGCGGCCTTCGCTCCACTCCAGGGTCTGGAGCAGCAGCTCGTCCTTGGTGCGGAAATAGTAGAGCAGGTGGCCGCTGCTCATCCCGACCTCACGGCCGAGCCCGGCCATGGTGAGGCCTTCCAGCCCGCGCTCGGCGATCGTCGCCATGGCCGCGGCCAGCAGTTCCTCGCGCGGCGGCGCGTGGTTGCGACGGCGGGGGCCCGGGGTGGGTCCGGGGGTCATACGGCGGCCTCCGAGGCGTCCGTGGCGCCATGGGAGGCCGCCGCCTCCGCCCGGGCCGGGCCCGGGGGAAGATGCGTCTCGCACCGCCGTGTCAGTACATTCACCCGTACGTTCTACCTGATCGTTCGGCCTTGCTCGGTCATATGGTCACGCAGGGCCTCGGTCGCGGACCGCGGCGGTCACTGCGGTCGCGGTGACGAGTCACCGCGACCGGGTGCGATCAGGGGCGGGACCGCGGGTGACGTACCCGCGGCCGCCGCCTCGGACGGGTCTCAGACCTTCGGCTGCTGCTGCGTGATGCAGTGGATGCCGCCGCCGCCCGCGAAGATCGGGCGCGCGTCGACCAGCGTGACCGTGCGGTCCGGGAAGAGACGGCGGAAGATACCGGCCGCTATCTCGTCGTTCGGGTCGTTGAACCCGCACAGCACCACACCGCCGTTGCAGATGTAGTGGTTGATGTACGAGTAGTCGACCCAGTCGCCCTCCTCGTCCTTCAGGACGGTCGGGGCCGGGATCTCGACGACCTCGAGCTGCCGGCCGCGCGCGTCGGTCTGGCCCTGGAGGATCTTGACGTACATCTTCGAGCGCTCGTAGTCCGGGTGCGCCGGGTCCTGCTGGCTGTGGACGACGACGACGCCCGGCTTGGCGAAGGCGGCGACGATGTCGACGTGGCCCTGGGTGCCGTACATGCCGTAGTCACCGGCCAGGCCGTGCGGCAGCCAGATCGCCTTGGTGGTGCCGAGCTTGGCGTGGATCTCGTTCTCGACCTGCTCGCGGGTCCACTCGGGGTTACGGCCGGCGCCGAGCTGGACGGTGTCGGTCAGCAGGACCGTGCCCTCGCCGTCGACGTGGATGGCGCCGCCCTCGTTGACGAGGTTGGACGAGTGGACGGGGACGTCCACGATGTCCGCGATGTGGCGGGCGATCTTGGAGTCGTGCTCCCAGCGGGCCCAGTCCTGGGCGCCCCAGCCGTTGAAGATCCAGTCGACGGCGGCGAGGCCGCCGTTGCCGTCGGTGACGAAGGTGGGGCCGATGTCACGCATCCAGGCGTCGTCGAGCTCGCGCTCCACGATGTCGATGTCGGCGCCGAGCAGCTCGCGGGCACCCTCGACCTGGCCGGGGCCGACGACCACGGTGACCGGCTCGAAGCGGCGCACGGTGCGGGCGACACCGGCCCAGGCGGCGCGGGCCTCGGCGAGCTCCTCGTCGTTGGTGAACGTCGGGTTGGGGCCGGGCCAGGCCATCCAGGTGCGCTCGTGGGGGGCCCACTCGGGCGGCATACGGAACGTCATGACTTGTCCTAAATGATGTCGTGCTTGGGAAGCGAGGGGAGGCTCAGAGGAAGAGGCTCAGAGGAAGTAGAGGCGGTTCAGGGACATGGACTCGAGCGGCTCCGAGCGGAGCGCGTCGCCGTCGAGCGTGACCAGTCCGCTGTGCGCGTCCACGGCCACGTTGCCGACGCGCGAGTTGAGGAGCAGGTCCTTGGGGCCGATGCCGCGGGTGCCCCGTACGCCGACCCGGCGGCGGCGGGTGGGCATCTGGTCGTTGCCGAGCGCGGCCGCGGCCTGGGAGACGAAGGCCACGGAGATGTCCGCGGGGGTGGCGCCGTGGGCACCGAACAGGGGGCCCAGCACGAGCGGTTCGCAGGTGTCGGTGGCGGCGTTCGGGTCGCCGGTGACGCCCCACGCCGGGAAGCCGTTCTTGATGACCATCTGCGGCTTGGCTCCGAAGTACTGCGGCCGCCACAGCACGATGTCGGCCATCTTGCCCACCTCGATCGAACCGATCTCATGGGCCAGACCGTGGGCGATCGCGGGGTTGATGGTCAGCTTCGCCATGTAGCGCAGCACGCGTGCGTTGTCGTCGTGGGCGCCGTCGCCGTCCATGGGGCCGAGTTCGGCCTTCATCTTTCCGGCCATGGCGAAGGTGCGGCGTACGGTCTCGCCGGCGCGGCCCATGCCCTGGGCGTCGGAGGAGGTGATGCCGATGGCGCCGAGGTCGTGCAGGACGTCTTCCGCGCCCATCGTTCCGGCGCGGATGCGGTCACGGGCCATGGCGGCGTCGCCGGGCAGGTCGGTCTTCAGGTCGTGGACCGAGACGATCATGCCGTAGTGCTCGGCGACCGCGTCACGGCCGAAGGGCAGGGTCGGGTTGGTGGAGGAACCGATGACGTTCGGCACGCCCGCCATCTTCAGCACGTTGGGTACGTGTCCGCCGCCGCAGCCCTCGATGTGGAAGGCGTGGATCGTCCGGCCGTCCAGCACGCTGAGGGTGTCCTCGACCGACAGGCACTCGTTCAGGCCGTCACTGTGCAGGGCCACCTGCACATCGTGCTCCTCGGCCACCCGCAGAGCGGTGTCCAGAGCCCGGGTGTGCGCGCCCATGTCCTCGTGGACCTTGAAGCCGGAGGCGCCGCCCTCGGCGAGGGCCTCGACGAGGGGGGCGTCGCCGGAGGAGGAGCCGCGGGCGAGGAAGCCGATGTTCACCGGCCAGGCGTCGAAGGCGTTGAAGGCGTGCTTCAGGGCCCATGGCGAGTTGACGCCAACCCCCCAGACAGGCCCGAACTCCTGACCGATGATGGTCGTGACACCAGAGGCGAGGGAGGCCTCCATGATGCGCGGGGACAGCAGGTGGACATGCGTGTCGACGGCACCGGCGGTGGCGATGAGGCCCTCGCCGGAGACGATCGACGTGCCGGTTCCGACGACGACGTCGACGCCGTCGAGGGTGTCCGGGTTGCCCGCGCGTCCGATACCCGTGATCCGGCCCTCGCGGATCCCGATCGACACCTT
>NZ_JBEPDM010000074.1:0-23194 GCF_040300305.1 Streptomyces sp. NPDC000410 | reverse complement strand
CCTGGCCGGTCATACCCGCCTTGACCTGGTAGCCGTCCAAACCGCGTCTCCCCCGTGTGCATGCGATCGTGACCGCGAGCAGGCTAACACGCACCGAACATACAAACGATCACACGACCGCCGTCACACACACCTCCTCCACATCACCCGTCCACGGCACACCTGGGCGCTCATCCCGGCCCAGGCGATCGGCCCCAACTCGCCGTAGGCGTGCGGCGCGTACGAGCCGACGCCGCGACTTGCCCCGTTCTTCCTCGAACCCCGCATCGGCCACGTTGCGGCTGACCGTGTTCACGTCCGACGCCGCCCGTCCGCAGCCACCGGGCTGTGCGGTGGGTCGGGTCGAGTCGCCCGATCGGACGTCGTCCGAAGGGGCGGCAGTTCGCCGCAGTCGTGGGCGTAGAGCCAAGTCGTGGCCTTCTCGTGGAAGAGGCGGACCCCCACCGGCATCACCAGATCACGTATCCACCGCGCGAGCGGGCCGGCCGTCTTGGCGTCGCGGTTGCCCGAGGCCGCCTTGACCATCTTCGCGGTGCGGTTCGATCGGGCGGCCTCGTACGCGCAGAGCGCGGCCGCCACCGAGGGCTCCGCGGCCAGTGACTGTGCCAGGACCAGTGCGTCCTCCAGGGCCATCGACGCGCCCTGACCCGCGCCGACGGGGTGTGCGGCGTCGCCGAGCAGCACGATGTGGTCGTTGTGGCGGACCGGGACCGTGCCGAGCCTGTGCATCAGGGTGGGGCGGTGCAGTTCGACGTTCGCCTCAAGGATCGCGGACGGCACCTGTTCGTGCCGGTAGAGGCCGAGCAGGCGGCGCAGCCAGTCCTCGTCGGTGAGGCTGAGCTCCGGCTGTGCGGGGCAGGCGACTTGGGCCGACCACCAGACCTTGCCGCCGGGGGCGGCGAGGTGGATGAAGGCGCCGTTGCGGGCGAACGTCATGTTGAAGATGCCGGGCTCGGTCTCGATGCCGTCGGCGATGCCCGAGACGCTGTAGAGACCGGCGTACTCGGGGGTGGGCGCGTGCGGGTCGAGCAGCGACCGGGTGGCCGACCGGATGCCGTCCGCGCCGACGAGCAGCGACGCCTCCGCCGTACGGCCGCTCGCGAAGACCGCCCGTACGCCCTTCTCGGTGGTGCCCGCGTCCACCAGGCGCTCACCGGTCATGATCACCGCTCCGGCCGCCAGTGCCTCCGCGCGCAGCACCTCGACCAGCGCGCCCCGCATCAGGGTGACGCTGTGCAGCTCGTCGCCGCTCCGCCGGCCCCGTGGGACATCACCCAGCAGCTTGCCCGAGCTCGACCACATGCGCTGGTCAGGCACGTCAATCGCGGCCCGCCGCACCTGCTCCAGCACGCCGAGGGAGCGCAGCACCCGCAGACCGTTGGACGCCAGGCTCAGGAACGAGCCCACCTGGCCTGCCGGTTCGGCGTAGGCCTCGTACACCGTGACCTCCACGCCGATCCGCCGCAGCGCAATCGCGCTCGCCGCTCCGGCCACTCCGCCGCCGACCACGATGACGTCCATGCACGCTCCCTGAATCAACATTCAGTGAATCTAAATTCATCGAACGGGGATTCACTATGATCGAGGCCGGACCCCTCGTCAAGCCCGAGAAGGAGCCCCCGGTGGGCGTACGCAAGGAGAAGGCCGCCGAGACCGAGGCGGCGCTGAAGGACGCGGCGCGGCGGCTGTTCGCCGAGCGCGGCTATCTCGAGACGAAGATCACCGACATCACCCGCGAGGCCGGACGGGCCACCGGCTCCTTCTACGCCCACTTCGCGGACAAGAACGCCCTGCTCCAGTCCCTGTTGCGGGACCTGAACGCACAGGCCGACACGGAGATCGGTGCGGAAGGGCACCCGGCCGACCATGATCTGACGGACCCCGAGCAGCTGCGCGAACATCTGGCCGTCACCTGGCGGGTGATCCGCGACCACCTGCCGGTGGTCGTGGCCCTGATGCAGACGAACTTCGCCGGCCCGCCCGGAGAGGGCCGCGCATGGGCGAGCCTGGCCGAGGAAACGAGCACCTTCCGGGAGCACCTGGACTGGCTCCGCCGGCGTGGCCACCAGCTCCCGGGCGACCCGGCGCTGGTCGCCGCGGCCATGGGTGCGATGGTCTCGACGCTCGGGTTCGCTGTCATCACCGCAGGGGAGGGCGGCCCGCGGGCCACCGACGAGGAGATCGTCGAAACCCTCACCGCCCTGCTGCTGCACGGCCTGGCGGGACCCGCGCCGGGTGCGGGCTGGCCAGCCGGCACGGGCACGGTGGGTGTTCCGGAGCGTCGACGGTGCGCCGGGTGATCCGCGGGGGACCGGTGGGCGGGGCGGGCTTTGCCGGCCGAGCGGGAGCCGGAGGCGGCCGCGCATACTCTGCGGGCGGCCGCGCATACTCTGCGGGCGGTCGCACATGCGGCCGCGGTCGGGGCGGTGGTGCGCTTGTCCGGCGACGCCGGCCAGGGGGAGGCCGCCGATTCGCAGTACGCCGCCCCGGACTCAAAGGCCTCTTGGCTTGGCCTGCCGAGACTGCACCCCACGGGCGGCGGCCGAAGTCGTACGGGGGTTCACGCCGGTACGGGATGATCCCGTCCACCGGTGGGGTCGTCCACCGGGGACTCGTCGTCGTCCTCTTCGCCGCCGTCGCAGTACGGGCACCACGGTGCCAGGCGGCCGTGTGTCCGGGTCGTCCAGTTGGCGACCGCGGTGAGAGAGAGCCCGAGGCCGAGGAAGACGTTCGCCGCTCCTGCCGCACTCTCCATTCCGGCCACCCCGTACAACGGACTGCAGGCCAGGACCACGATGCCGAGGTGCACGGTGCAGCTCAGGAAGAACCGCGGGAGGGTTTCGTACGCGCTGTGGAACACCCTCAGCCCCCAGCGCGAGTTGCGGTCTTCCCGAGCCGACTCCGCCGGGTTGAGGGGCATCTCCTTGACGCACTCCACACAGGGCCGCCCGAACCGGTGCCGGAACTGCATCACGATGGAGCCGGCCAACAGCACATTGCCGATCGCGGCGGTGACCAGGCCGATGTCCGTCTCGTAGGTGACCGCGAGGGCGAAGATCATGACGCCAACGGCGACCACGTACAACGTGTCCCCGTAGTGGCGATGCCTCACTTTGGAAGCTCGGTTGCGCCATTCCGTCATCTGGAGTTCACCTCGGTGGCTTTCCTGGGCAGGGGGTCATGGGGCGTGTGGTCGGCTTCGCGGGGTACGAGGGCCACCGTGAGGTCGGTGCCCATCGCCTCCGCAACTCTGCGCAGGACATCGAGACTCGGCAGACTCCTGGCGGCTTCCAGCCGGGAGACGTGCGGCTGTCTCATGCCGGCCGCGTCCGCCAGTTGGCGCTGGGACCAGCCGAGTTCCGTCCGGCGGTCGTGTACGGCCTGGGCGATCCGGTAGGCGAGGTCCCGTTCCTCGAGCTCGTCGGACTCTTGCTTCCTTGGCATACCTCCAATGGTATGTATACCTTGAGTGGGATACAAGAGCGTGGGGTGGTCGTGGTTCGCGCCATGCCGCATCACCTCACTGCGTACGCCGAGTTGGCGGACGAGTCACACGCGGCCGACGGAAGGGAACAGATGCTCAAGTTCATCGTTCGACACCACAACGTGCTCACGCTGACCGCCTTCTCGTGCGGTGCGCTCTCGCTCGGGTTGGCGGAGTTCCTGGGTGACGGCCTGCCATCGTGGGGGATCGTCTGGACGGCGGGATTGGTGGCTACGGCAGGCATGCGGGTATGCACCGCGCGGCTCTACGGGCGAAGCGGCGCGCCCGCCGGCGCTGCCGACCTCGCGGGCGGTGCGTCGTGATCACGGACCTGCTCGTGATCTACACGACCCGGCTGGAGGCGTGCCGCGACTTCTACGCCGGCCTCGGCCTCGACCTCGTACCGGAGCGGCACGGCAACGGGCCGGACCACTACGCCGTGATCCTCGCCGACGGAGCTGTCCTGGAGCTGTACCCGGCCACGCGTCGACCGGAGACCGGCTACCTGCGCCTCGGGCTGACGGCGCCGGCGTCGGCGCGCGGCGCAGGGGGGCGGGCGGCCGGTCGGCACACTCTGACCGACCCTGACGGCCGTACGGTCGTCCTGACCGTCCCGGAGCGGAGCACCATGACCGACGAACAGACCGCACGCGACGCCGTGCGCGGCATCCTCGGGGATGCGGCGCGGACCGAAGTGCGGGTGTTCCCCGGCGGCAACATGTCGATCGGCATCACTGTCGGAGGTCACGCCGCGATGGTCGACGGCGAAGACGCGACGGGGTGGGGCTGGAGCGTGGATCCGGGTCCCGACGAGGGGTTCACCGGGCACGACCACGGCGCGGACAGCCTTGAGGAGGCCCTCCGCGGCGTGCGCGGGAAGATCGGTTCCTGATGCGCGTTCCTCGGGCCCGGGTGCCGGCCCGAGGGCGTCAACGTGTTGGACATGCTCGAAACGGCCGAGGTGTACCGCGACGGCGTCGCCCCCGGCCTGAGGGTCAGGACCTTGAGGCCAGGCAGGCAAGTCGGCGCACGTCGTGGCCCCCGCGCGCACGCTCCTCGACGAAGCGGGCAGGACACTCCTGGCCGGAACCACACGTCTGGACGTCATTCATTGCGTCTCGGTTGAGGCGCGGCGGAGCGGCTGGAGTCGGGTGCCCGACCCCTCGCGTCAGAGTGGGAATCACCGTGTCGACAGGACAGCACCGTCCCACCGTCCGACCTGCCGGCGGGGAAGATCTTCAGGACCTCCAGGCTCTCGCGCGCATCGACCCCGGGTCACCATCGTCAGGGGCTGGGCCGCCTCCTGCTGCAGCATGCGGAAGCAACACTCCTCGCTCAGTACTCCACTATCCGACTTGAGAGCTTCGCGGATAACGCCGCAGCCAACTCCTTCTATGGAGCGTGCCGTTGGCTGCACGGGGACCGGCTGACTGGCGAGGCACCGGCCAAGATCGAGTACAGCAAGAGCGGCACGAACGATTGAGGGCTGCTCATACCGCTGCTCATACCGGGTCAGGCGGTGTCGGTCCTGTCGACGACGGCGCGTAGGCGCTGGTCGTGCGCAGGCAACTGTTCGGGAATGCGGCGCGCGGTCGTGGAAGCGTCCCTTCCTCACCGAATGCTGATCGTGAGCCAAAGCCGTGCGGCAGAATCACGCTGTGAAGTCCATGGGGGTCCTGGCCGAACTGGAAGCGCGCATGGCCGAGCTTTCCACGCCGAGGCGGGTGTACGTGGCGACCGGGCGGTTCACCGAGCCGGATCCCGACCTGCCGGAGCTGGCGGCCCGGATCCGCGCACTGCTGGCCGCGGTCGCGGCGGACGAGGCCTGGCGGCGCTTCCTGCCCGGGTACGACCCGCCGCCCGTCCCGGAGATCTGCGCCGCTCTGGAACCGGTGGAGACACACGCGGCCGCCGAGTTCCTGGCCCAGGTCGCGGCCGTCGACCTGGTCTGGCCGGACCACCGGCACCTGCCCGCCGAGGCCGCCGAGCGCGCAGCGGCCCAGGTGGTGTACCTGCTTGGACCGGAGGGCAGCTGGTGGACCAACCACGACGCCGGATGCGGTGCCGTGAACGGGCTCACCCCACTGTTCGACAGCCTGCTCGCAGGGACGGACGGCGAGCACTTCGCGCTGGCCCTGCAGATCGCCGACGACTGAGCGGCCTGCCTCGTAGGCGTGATCAAGCCAGGCCGCCCGGCGGGTGGCAGTCCCCAGTCAATGGGAGAACGGCCGTGCGGGGCAGGTGACATCCCTACGATGTCGCCATGATGATCTCTGGACCGGAGCAGCCGCTGATACGTGTCCTGTACGACGAGTCCCGAAGTGACCTGCGGGATCCGGCTCGTCCGCGTCCCATCCGTCTTTACCTGTGGGAGCCGAGCCATCCGCCGGCCGAACCCGCTCCGCTGATCGTCGTCTCGCACGGCACCGGAGGTTCGGGCAGCACCATGGAATGGCTGGTACGACCACTGCGCCAGGCGGGCTTCCGGGTCGTGGCTCTTGACCACCACGGCAACAACTTCGTCGACGGCTACGAGCCGGAAGGCTTCCTCCACGTGTGGGAACGGCCCCGGGACGTTTCCTTCGCCCTCGACGTGCTCGCTCGCGAGCAGCCCCTCGGCCCGGTCGGTGCGGCGGGCTTCTCCATCGGCGGTTATACGGTGGGTGCACTTGCCGGGGCCCGTCTCGATCCGCAGATCCTGTGGGCGGTGCTGACGGGGGCGGTCCCTTTCCCGGAGATTCCCGAGTTCCCCGGCGTGCTGGAGGCGCTCCGGAAGAAGTACCCGCTGGACGAGTCGTCGCGACGTGCGCTGGACGCCGCTGCGGCGGACCTCTCGGACCCCCGAGTGCGGGCGGTCTTCCAAGTGGCCCCCGGAGTCGGCGGCCTCGTGACCCCGGAGAGCCTGGCAGCCGTGGAGGTGCCGGTGGGCATCCGCTGGGGTGGCGCGGACACGATCACCCCGTACGAAGTCGACACCACGCCGTACCTGGAGCACATTCCCACGGCGAGCGGCCGCTCGGCCGGCCCCGACGTCCGCCACGACGACTTCATCACACCGGAACCTGCCGACCCGGCTGTTCGTGTTCGGGTCGGCGGGGAGGCAGCCGCGTTCTTTCAGCAGCACCTTCGCTGAATCCTGCGCCTGTTCGGCCCTACGGCTTGCCGGCGGAAGACGTGGAGGAGCCGGAGCCGGGTCAGGCACGGGTGAGGAAGAAGCCGGTGGCGCGTTCGTCGAGTTCGGCGGAATCCGTCGACGCCTCGTAGGCGAGCCGTGTGCGCTCGCCTACGAGGCGGTCCCTCACCGGATACCGAACCACCACCCGCGTCGGGTCGAAACAGCCCGGATGCGGGCGGCGGCGAGTCAGGGGCGGGCGGCGAGGGCCTCGACCTCGAACAGCACGTCAGGCGTGGCCAGGCTCGCGACACCGATGAGGGTTTGCGTGGGCGGTTTCGTACCCCAGTTCTCCTGCACGGCCCCGGCGATCGGCCCAAGCTTGCTGACATCATGGTTCACCACATACGTCCTGAGCTGGACGACGTGGCTGAGGTCGAGCCCATGGGCGGCAAGGGCGACGCCGATGTTGTGGAACGTCCGCTTCACCTGCTCGGCGAAGTCGGTCGAGACAACCGCGCCGTCCGGGCCCGATCCGTACTGACCCGCGATCAGTACCAGTTCCGTACCTGCGGGGACGGTGGCAGTGTGGCTGTAACCGAACGGGACCGGGTCGTGCAAACCGTCCGGATTGACGATGGCGTGTGCCATGCGGGTCACCTCTCGTGTGCGATGTGCCTGTGTCGTGCTGAAGCCTCCCAACGAATCACGACATCCTGTGTCACGTATTCCGATAGCGTTCTTGTGTGCGCGCCGATCGGTTGGTCTCGCTGGTGCTGCTGCTGCGGCAGCACGGTCGGCTGTCCGCGGCCACTCTGGCCCGCGAACTGGAGGTGTCCACCCGCACCGTGCTGCGCGACATCGAGGCGCTGTCCGCAGCCGGCGTCCCGGTCTACGCCGAACGCGGTCGGCACGGCGGTTTCGCGTTGCTGCCCGGTTTCCGGACCGAGCTCACCGGGCTGAACCACGACGAGGCACTTGCTCTGCTGGTCGCCGGATCGCGGCGCGGCGCGCAGGCGTTCGGCCTCGGCTCGGCGCTCGCTTCGGCGATGCTCAAGGTGGTTGACGCGCTGCCCGAGAGCTATCGGGACACCGCGGCCGGCGCGGCTCAGCGATTGCTCATCGACCCGGAGACCGACCTCCTCTCGCGTCGGCTGGTCGCGGAGGAGGTGCCTGACACCATCGTGGCCGAGGTCCTGCGTGCTGCGTTCTCCGGACACAAGCTGCGCATCCACTACGCGGCGGTGGACCAGACCCCGAAGTGGCGCACGGTGGATCCGATCGGCCTGGTCACCGTGCGCGACCAGAGCTACTTGCTGGCCACGAGGTCCGGCGCGGACCGCACCTACCGGCTGTCCCGCATCCTGGCCGCAGAGCAACTCGCCGAACCGGCACAGCGACCGGGGCGGGTCGATCTGGACCGGGCCTGGCAGGAACGCAGCAGGCGGTTTCGGACCGGAGGCGACCAAGTCACCGTGCTGGTACGTCTGGACCCGGCGCGGCGGGAGGAACTGGTGGGCACCGCACTGGCCGTCCGCACCGAAGAAACCGACGCGGACGGCAGGCTGCGGCTGGAGGTGACCTTTCAGGACCGGAGACACGCCGAATGGGCGCTGTGGCAGCTCGCCACGAGCGCGGAGGCCCTGACCCCGCAGTGGTTGCGCGACTCGCTGCGCGACCGTGGCGCGGCGATCGCCACCTGCTATGGAGCGTCATCCTGAGAGTTGTCGACGAAGGCGATCTGCCCCGCCGGCTCTGGCGGGTCACGCAGACCGCGTTCGCGTCGGAAAGCCAGACCATCCACCCCACATCGGATCACTGCTCGTGACGGCCGGCGGCCAGACAGCTCCCCGCTACGTGGCCGCCAGAGGGGAATCTCAACTGGCCGCCAACAGTTGCCATTCGGCTTCCCGGTGAACCGCGTCATGCTGCGGACTCGGGTGTGGCCGATGTGGCCGATGTGGCCCGTGCCTCGGGCGCCCTGTATGACGTCACCAACGTCCTCTGCAAGCGGCTGTTCGCCGCCGAAATCGACACCGGTCAGCCCGGCGTCGCTGCCGAGCTCGCATGGGAGGCGCTTCTCGTGATCGCAGACGCTTGGCGAGATACGCCCCATGTGCCCGATGAGCTGCGGAAGCTCGTATTTGATGCTGCCCTGCGGCGAGCCTGAGCCTGGGTTCTGCCATCACACTCTCAGACGGAGCTGCGGGCCTCTTCGCAGTCCGGCTCCGGTATCGGACCCTTCTTCCTTTCGACAGCAGGCAAGGTGATCAGCAGCACAGCTGCTCCAAGGAGTGCGATGACCGCGATCCAGCCCGCGCCGACGTGCATAGCATGGATAAACGCATTGTCAGCAGCCTGAGCAAGAGCGGGCCGGTGGATAGCGGTGGCGACATGGCGGGCCTGTTCGGCGGAAACTCGCGCCTGATCCTGCACCGGACCGGGTAGACCCTCCAGCGAAGGTTCGATCGCACGTCGGTACATGATCGACATGATCGTGCCGCCTACTGCGATTCCGATCACACTGCCGGTTTGTCGCACGGTGTTGGTGACGGCCGATCCTGCACCGGCCTGTTCCAACGGCAGGTTGCTGAGCAATGCGGCCGTAACGGGGCCGATCACCATGCCGATCGAGAGACCCTGTATCAACAGCAGGATCTCGATCCAGACGAGTGGAGTTTGGAGTCCGAGGAACCCGTACCCGCCCATGGTCAGCGCGGCCACGGTCAGCGCCGGCACAGTGATAAAGCGTAGCGACAGCAGTTGAACCAGGCGCGAGGCGAGGGGCGCCCCCGCGAGCGCGCCGAATGCGGTCGGGATATTGGCCAAACCCGCCTTCATCGGAGAAAATCCGAGCGCGCCTTGCAGGTAGAACGCGTTATAGAAGGTGATGGCGGCCACACCGAAGAGCAGCAATCCGAGCGCCATATTGCCGCCACCGAATGTGCGTTGCGCGAGCAGTCGCGGATCAAAGCTGGGCACCTTGACACGCAGTTCGACCAGTACGAAAACGGCCAGCAGGACCAGACCGGCAACGATCGGTGCCCAGACGTCGGTACGACTCCACACAGCCACCTGCCCCGCCCGGATCAGCCCGTAGGCCAACGCCACGAGCCCACTGATCGACAGCAGCATTCCAGCCGGGTCCAGTGGCCGCAGAGTGGGGCTTCGGAAATTCGGAACCAACACGGCGAGCCCGGCCAACGTCAATGCCGCGACCGGGACATTGATCAGAAAGACCGAGCCCCACCAGAAATGATCGAGCAGGAACCCGGCCAGCACCGGGCCGGCAGCCATTCCGACACCGGCCGACGTCGAGAAAATGCCGATCGCGGCAGCCCGCGCGGGGCCAGTAAAGGTCCACGTAAGGATGGCCATCATGGCGGGCGTGATCAGCGCGCTGCCCACCCCCATCGCAGCTCGAGCTGCAATCAGCTGGCCCACATCGCTTGCGTACGCCGCCCACAGCGAGGACCCGGCGAAGATCACCAACCCACTGGAAAACACAGTCCGGTGACCGAACCGATCGCCCAATGCGCCTGCAGTGAACATCAATGTGGCGAAGGCCAGAGTGTACGAACCGGTCGCCCATTGCAGCTGACCGGGATTGGCCCCCAGTCCGCGGACCGGGTCTGCAAGGGTCTCCAGCGTAGTACTCAGGACGGTATTTTCTAGCCAAATCAGCAGCGAACACAGCATAAGAACGGCAAGAGTCAACTGCTGCCTGGACTTCGGCAACGTTGGAGGCGCGGTCATGAACACCTTCGGATATCGATCGGCGGGAACCTGAACGACTGGACCATAAGGAAACTCCGCAGCACCGTCAAGCTTGGAGTTTCTTGTCAATGCTGTTGCGACTGAACGGACTTTATGCCCTCTGCCAGATTTGCGGACTCAACAATTTTGTGCCCTCGGGTGGATTTGCGTGTTGGAGAATTTCATGACTTCCGGAGGGTGGCGACTGTGCGGATTTCATGCCCTCCAGTGAGCTGTCGCACCGCGTCCTGCGACCCCTGCTCGGTGCCCACGCCCAGCCGCAGCTCCTGCCCGCCCAAGACTGCCGGAACACTGGCACTCACCTGACGCCTCCTGACGCTTGCGGTCGTCCATAGTGGGGCGGACGGGATCAGGGACTGGCGGCAGTTCAGCGCTGATCGAGCCCCCTGTCTCGCGGGCCAACGACCAGCCTGGCGGCGTCGCCGCTATTCGATGGGGTGAGCTTCGGTGTCAAGGCTGTGGGGACCTGAGCGTCGCCGGTAGGCGTGGGTAACGGGTTCCGCTGCAGCTCGGTGAAGCCCCATGGGTCGGGTCAGTGGAACCAGACGACGAGACGTACGTTCTCCGCGCCGTGAACTTCGCTGAGGATCCGCATGACGCTCCAGACCCGGCCCCAGTCGCTGTCGGGCCCAGCGGCCGAGGCGCGGCTTCGTGTGCCGGAGGCGTCTGTCTCCTGCCAGTCGGTGGCGGCCGGCTCGGCCCAGGTCAGCCAAGTGGTTCCATGCACGTAGCGGGGGCCGCCGTAGGCGGCGAACTCACCACGCAGGCCGTCCGACGCGTCACCGGGGAAGCCACGATCCTCAGCCAGGGGGTGGAAGCCGAAGTAATTGCGGATTCCGAAGAGACAGGCCAGGCCGTCGTAGGCATTGCCCCTGTTGAGCAGGAAGAGATCGATGGCGGCTTCCTACACGGAGTCCTCGTCGCCGGGACCCCACAGTCGGGCCCGGGGTCGGCACTCGATCATTCCGCTGACGTCGGTCGGCATAGGGAGATTCTGCCTGGGCAGGAGGGGAACCGGCGTCTGCTTTTCCCTCCCCGCGCGCTCACTGCCCGGCGGAGACCTCCGTCTCAGCCGGATCGGCAGACGTCATGGCGTGCCGGGTGGGGCGACCCCAGGACACCTTCCAGGTCAGTCGGTCGTGACGATGCGTAGTTTCCTCGTCTGCCCTGGCGGCCGCACACGCAGGCACCGGAGGCGCGGCACGGCCGTCAGAGCTGCCAGACCAGCACGGCGTGACCCTCGCGGGCCGCCCCGCCGAAGAACTCCACGAGCCCGTCGTACAGGTGGCGTGCCCACTCCAGTGTCCGGGGCCCGTCCCAGCCGTGCCGGCAGAGCCCCGCCTCGACGAGCTCCTGCGGGTCGGCGTGGGCGGCGAGTCGGTCGTACGGAAGCCCGGCCAGTTCGCGTGCCACCGTGCCGACCTGATCGGCGGTCAGATAGCGGTAGTCCCCGTCCTGCGGGTCCGGGTAGCGGACCGGCTGCTCGCCGCGGCTCACGTCCACGGGGAACCCGGAGCGTCGCAGCAGCAGTTCGAGGAGGGGCCAGGCCGTATAGGTGTGGTAGTAGAGCGCGTCGCCGGGCTCGGGCTCGGTCGCCTCCTCGCCCTCGCGGACGTCCTCCATGTGGTTCCACGCCCAGACGGGATCCCGCTTGACCTGCTCCAACTCCGCCGCCGTCAGGCGGAGGTACTCCCCGATACCACTCATGGGGTCATGCTGGGCACGGCAGTGATGCCGCTGCTCCGGCGGGACCTGCGCAAGGCCCCCCAGACGCCGCCCTGCCTCGGTGACTTGGCCACTGGCCGGATTCGACGACGGCGAGGACCTCCGGTGTGGTGGAGGTGTCCGGGCGGCACCCCACGCGGAGGTCCTGCCGTCTGCTTGCCTTCACACGGCAGGGATCACCACGTGCCGCGCTCGTGGTGCATGGTGAGGCAGAGTGCCCAGACGTCGGAGTAGGTGTTCGGTGAAGCTGATCCCCCGGCGTGGATGGCGGCCGTCCAGTACGCGGGCCTGGTGGTTCCGTCACCGACCGGGTTGCCGTCGGAGTCGCTGGGGAAGCTTCCGTTGAGGTGGGTTCCGCCCGAGCCTGCCTTGGTGAAGCCGGTCGTCGTCACATTGCCCCCGCTGGCGGCGGCACCCCCGCTGATCAGAATTTCCCTGTCGCCCTTCGCACCGCGGCCTCGCCTGTCGCGGTCCTGACCGTGGTCGTCGGCGCAGCCGACCGTTGCCGTCTGGCCCGTGCCTCCCTGCGTCGGGCCGGCAACCTCGCGGAAGTGGACCCGCGTGGTCATACCACTGGCGTTGACGCGGTCGCCGCTGCAGATCGCGTAGGCATACGTCGTGTTGTTGTTGTTGCCGTGTCCGCCGCCGATTCCCCCGACCGCGGTCCAGGAGTCGGGGTTGGTCTCTCCGTCGGCAGCGGCCTTCCGGCCGAAGTCGTGCGCGGCGTCGTTGAAGGAGGGGAAGCTCGCGATCGGCTTGAGGCTGCCGACGCTGGCCGGAGTGCTCCGGGCGCCGCCACCGAGCAGCATCGTGCCGGTGGGGCACGTCGCCGTGACGATCTTCGCCGACTGCGGCTCGGTGGGGCCGTCGATCCGGTTCATGATGATCTGGGTGTGCCTGATCCGTGGGGTGGAGAGGCACATCGCGTACGACGTGGTGGAAAAGGCGGGACTGGCGTTGCCCCCGCTGCCGCCGAACGCGAGCCAGTGCCTGACGTCGGTGCCGACGACCCCGGTCGAGCCGTCGTACTCGTTGAGGCCGTCGGGGCTGGGTGCCATGCCCAGCACGTGGTTGCCGTTGCGCCTGGTGTCGGTACCGATGGTCTGGTTGACCCCGCCGCCGGAGACGAGACCGTCGGCACAGTCCGCGCGGGACGAGACACCGGTGAAGGTGGTCGCGGGGCCCATGGTGGGCTCGGGTGTCGTCACGGTGACTCCCGCGACGTCGGCGTAGGCGATTTCCGGTACTGCCAAGGCGAGCAGGGCGCCCGGGATCAGCACCTTCCCCAGGACGGAGCGGCGCAGGGCCTTCTTGTTCATCGCATTCTGTCTTTCTGTCGTCAACGCGCGGGGGACGTGGCACGAGAGCGAGCGTCGATCGGAGGCGGCGTTGTGCGGGTGGTGCAGCTGGTGCGGGTGGAACGGGTGATCCGCGGGCGGGCTGCCGCCGGCGTCGTGCTCGCCCGCGGATCGATGGCGCCGGTGACTCAGACCCCGTCGTCGGCGCACAGCGCCCAGACGTCGGAGTGGTTGTTCGCCGATGACTGGCCGCCGGTGTGGGTGAAGGCCGTCCAGGACGCCGCCGTGGTGGTCCCGTCACTTACGGGGTTGCCGCCGGCATCGCTGGGGTAACTGCCGTTGAGGTGGTCGCCGCCCGAGCCCGGCCCGGTGAAGTTGGTGGTGGTCACGTTGCCGCCGCTGATGGCGGCGCCCCCGCTGACCAGCTTTCCGTCCCCGCCACCGCAGGTGACCGTCGCGGTCTGGCCCGTGCTGCCGGTGTTCGGGCCGCTCACCTCGCTGTGGCGGACCTTCACGGTGACGCCGCTGACGCCGATGCCGTTCCCGCTGCAGATCGCGTAGGCGAAGGTCTGGTTACCGGCGTGGGAGTTGTTGTCCCACCCGACGGCGGTCCAGGAGTCGGGGTTGGTCTCCCCGTCGGCGGCGGCCTTCTGCCCGAAGCCGTGTGCGCTGTTGTTGAAGGTGGGGAAGCCGGCTATCGCCTTGAAGGAGCCGGTATCGCCGGGCGTGACCAGGGCACCGCCGCCGAGCAGACGCGTGCTGGCCGGGCAGGTCGCCGTCACCAGACCCACCGTCGACCCGGTGGTGGGTGCGCTGACCTTGTTCATGACGACCTGGGTGTGGTTGATCAGGTTGCTCGTGAAGCACATCGCGTAAGGGGTGGTGGAGAAGGAGGAGTTGATCTGGCCTCCGCTGCCGCCCTTGGCGATCCAGTACGTCACGTCCGTACCGCCGGTCGAACCGGTGTATTCGGTGGAGCCGTTGGAGCTGGGCTCGGTGCCCAGTACGCGGTTGCCGTTCACCCCCGTGCCCGTGCCGATGGCCTGGTTGATCCCGCCGCCGGAGATCAGCCCACTGGTGCACTGGGCGCTGGTGGAGATCGACGAGCTGGTGGTCGTGGGGCCGAGGGTCGCCCCAGGCGTCTTGACGGTGACGGCCACGGTGTTGGCGTACGCCGTACCCGGCGCCGCCAGGGTGACCACCGCGCCCAGGGCCAGTGCCCTTCCCAGGGCAGGCAGCCGCAACAGTTTTCTTGTCATCGGATTCCATCTTTCTGATGGTCGACACGGCGCATGCGGAACGAAGGCCCGGTTCGAGAGCAGCGCCGTACAGCGGGAAGAGAGCCGTTTGCCTGACATGCCGGTCCCGCTCCTCGTGGGTGTTCCCGTCGGGGGCCCGGCGGAGAGGCGGATGTGGGCCCGGCCGTCTCCGAAGTGAGCGCTCACCTGGGGCGATCTGGGCAGCGGGAGCCCGCGCGCTCCCGCACCGAGGGTCACCCATGCGTACGCAAATGCGGACTGTACCAGCAGAGTTAGGTCACATCTACTGTGTCTTCAGGGGAGAGTGCCTGGTATCTGCGAGAGCTGTGCCCTGGGTGGTGCTCGGGGTACGAACGCTGCGCTCGTGACCCTCGGCAGCCCGGGGCGGGCGTGGCTCCGGCCCCGCAGGGGGCAGTAAAGGGAGCTGCCTCAGATCCTTAGCTCCACTCCGTAGGCCCGCAGCCAGGTATCGAGGGCCAGTACGACCTCCGCGCCGTGCCGCACACCCTCCGCCGTTCCTGCGCCGCGGACGCGCCGCCGCAGCGCGGCAGCGTCCACCAGACCGTGGATCGGTGCCGTCGGATCGTCGAGGGCCGAGGTGAGCGCGTCGCGCAACGCCTCCCCGTAGGAGTGGCTCTGGACCGCCGGATACGGACTCTTCCGCCGATGGGTGATCACGTCCGGCAGCAGGTCGCGTGCGGCGGCGCGGAGCAGGCTCTTCTCCCGCCCGTCGAACGTCTTCATGGCCCAGGGGCAATTGAAGACGTATTCCACCAGCCGGTGATCGCAGAACGGAGGCGACTACGGGGTGGACTTCCTCGCCAGACGCCCCCCGGCGGCCGGCAGCTCCTGGGATGCGAGATCAATCTGCGGGCCACAGGAAACAAGCATGCCGTCGACATCGTTTCGGGGCTCCGGGGGACGCGCGCCACACCGGACGGCCGCCTCCTCATCCACGCCCCGGGGGCAACGGCCGGCCCAAGGAGTCCGAGCGTGTCTACGAGGCGACGAACAGCATCACCGACCCTCGCTACGCGGGGCTGCGGCCCGCCCAACTCATCCACGCAGTCACCCGTTCTCCCCTCGGTTACGACCGTGCGCGCGCGACCGGCGTGGTGCTGCACATGATGAGCGCCGCCGCCGGCGACGGGAAGTTCGGTGCCGTGTGCATCGGAGCCGACCGCGCCGAGGCCGCAGCGCTGCTGCGGGGGCTGCGGGAACTGGTGGACGATCTGGCCACAGGCAGTCGCCGTGGTCTGCCGGTCGAACGCTCTCGACGATGACCGAGGGTGTGGATGCCGCGGGTCAACTCGGCCGACGTTCCCCGCGGGAGGCGGCACCGGCCCGCACCGCAGTGATCACGGTGGCGGTGTAGTACATGCGAAAGGCGCCGCCAACGTGTCGATGGCGTTCCCGATGCGTGCGATTACCTCGCTCAGCTGCTGCGGAGAAGCCGCCTGTGGTAGGCAGCTCTTCCAGCCAATCATCCCGGGTGTAGAAGCGCTCCCAACTGAATCGCCACTGCTCCGGTTCGGTGAACTCGCCCGTTTTTTGCATTCCGTCGGCTGTCCGGGGGGCTGCCGACGTGTACCTGTCCGTACCGGTCGTCCATCGCCTCAGCGCACGTGAGCCGGGCAGCAATTCGCGATAGACGGCGGCAAACACCTCCGCCACTTCGGGATCGGGCTCGCCGACGTTCCAGAATGCTGCGAATCGGCCGCCGGGCCTGAGCACCCGAGCAGCCTTTGCCGCTCCCGCAACAGGATCCACCCAGGGCCATGCCTCGCCTGAGACGACCGCATCGAATTCTCGCCCGGCGGAGTCCCAGGACTCGAAGTCCGCCACCTCGACCTCCAGCCCGTGCCGACGCGCCCATGCGCCCGTCGGGCTCGACACCGAGGACCCGGCAGCCGGCCGCCCGGAACTGCCGGGCCGCAATGCCGGTACCGATGCCGACATCGATGACATCGGGCCCCGGGCTGGCCGAAATGATCGCTTTCACCATGGCGTTTTGCCGGCAATTCGGGGCCCGGCTTGACCGCGTACCGCCGATGGCATTTTTGACGCTCCCGCTCACTCCGTTAGCGGCAGGCACTCGGAGAGCAGGCCGACGATGTCGCGCCAGGCCCGCTGCGCGTGCTGCGGGTGGTGGCCGACGCCGGGGAGCACGGTCTGGTCGACCGGCGGATGGTGGAAGGCGTGCAGGGCTCCGCCGTAGACCATGAGGCGCCAGTCGACGCCTGCGGCCTGCATCTCGGCGGCGAAGGCGTCCCGTTGCGCGGGGGGCATGATCGGGTCCTCCGATCCGACCCCGGCCCACACGGGGCAACGGATGCGCGCCGCCTCGCCCGGTCGGCCCGTGGTCAGCGCGTTGACCGTCCCGATCGCGCGCAGGTCGACGCCGTCGCGCCCGAGTTCCAGCACGATCGCGCCCCCGGTTCCGTAGCCGACAGCGGCGATCCGGTCGGGGTCGGTCCGCGGTTCGGCGCGCAGCACATCGAGTGCCGCGTGGCCGATACCCCGCATCCGGTCGGGGTCGGCGAGCAGCGGGGTCGTGTGCGCCAGCATCTCCTCGGGGTCGGTGAACCAGCGCCCGCCGTTGATGTCGAAGGCCAGCGCCACGTAGCCCAGTTCGGCGAGGGCGTCGGCGCGGCGGCGCTGGAAGTCGTTCAGGCCCGGCCCCTCGGGCCCGATCAGGACTGCGGGCCGGCGGCCGGCACCGGCGGGGAGCGCGAGGTGCCCGACCATCGTCAGGCCGTCGGCCCGGTATTCGACCGTGCGCGTGGTAACCGTCGTCATGAGACTGGACTGTAGTGATCGTCGAACCCGGACGGGCCGGTCTTCACTGTCGGCAGAACGGCGTAGGCCGCAGGCGTCTTCGAGGATGCCCCTGCTCGAAGGGTGGCGATGGCGGCGCGGGCCCGGCCGCACGGGCGGTCGCACGCGGCGGGCGGGATCGTGGCTGTGGTCCTGTCCGCCGCCTCCGGCTGACCAGTGGGGTCACCGGCTCGAAGCGCGGGCTGGGGTGTGAACCCAGCGATCACGTGAGGGGAACTGCAGTGCGATCATGTAATCGGCTCTGGAGAGAGGCCGGGGCGGTGCCTGAAGTGGGGGATTCGGTGTGAACGTTGGTGGGGAGCAGAGCGGTTCATCCGTGCCTGACGAGGAGTGGGAGCGGTTCCTGCGGGAGTCGGCGGACGGCGTGCCGGACGCGCCCAAGGAACCGTCGGCGCGGGCGCGAGACGTGGCGCGGCGGTTGAGTCAGGAACCGGTGAGGGCAGAGGCATGGCGCGCCTACTCGCCGGTCCGGCCAAGGCGGAAGAAGGCCTGGGCTGTGGCCGGGTTGTTGGCCGCGCTCGCTCTGCTGGTCGTGGCCTTGGATCCGGGGCGGGTGGTCGGGTGGTCCGACGGTGGGGGTGAGACGGGTGGGCCGCTTGCCGCGGAGTCGACCCGCCCGGACCAGCCGCCCGCCGCGGAAGCCGGACGGCCCACGCTCGACGAACCGTTCAAGGGTTCACCTGCGGCGCGCTGGGCGAACGGTACGGCCGGGATCACGGTACCCGCGGCCAAGGCGACCGGGTGGATGAGCACGGCGCAGGTGGAACAGGCTCTCGGCCGAACCCGCGACTTCCTCGCCGCGGCCGGCCTGGATCCGGAGGTGCTGCGGGGCGGGCGCCCCGAAAAGGCGATCGCCCGGATCAACCCGCATCAGCGGGACGTCCAGGACTATCTGACGACCGCGCTGCGGGCACCGAGCGAGGAGAACGACCCGCTGCTGCTCTTCAGCCGGTTCGACACGACACGCGCACGTCTGGTCGGGCAAGTGGTCAAGACCCGAGGCCGGCTCACGTACCGGGAGGGCGAGCGCGGCGCACTCCAGGTGACCGCCGATGTCACATTCGTGTACCCGGTCGTCCGTGCCACGGCGGGCAGTGACGAGGTCGCGCGTACGATCGTGCGGCGCGAGTTGGTGTTGAACTGGGACGATCCCGCGAAGGTGATTTCCGAGCCAGGGACTTTCTCTCTCGTCTCGTACAACGTCGACATCACCAACGGTGGTTGCGGCCCCGCAACCGGCTATTTCATCCCGACGTTCGGCACCGACCAGGCAGCCGCTGGGGCGGCTGGTGGCCCTGAGGTCGATCCGTACGATCGCAGCACGTCCATGGCGGAGCGGATGCAGGAAGCCGAGGACGAAGAATGCGGAACCGCGACACGCTCGTGACGCTCGTGAGCGGGGGCGGGAGCGAAACCCGCCCACGGTGACGCGGAGGCCGTGTGAGGACATCCGACGGTTCGCACCGGGCCATCACACCACTCGCGTCCGACACGGGTCACGGAACCGCGGCCGGAGCCGATTCGGCTCCGGCCGCGGTTCCGAGAAGGCGGACGCTCTGGTATTCGGTGGGGTGACAACCGGTCTTGCGTCATGATCGATTCCCATGACTCTCGTTCTGCCACCCCGGCTCACCGCCTCGGCGGAGGCGGTGAGCGACGCCGCCGAGCGCCGCGGCCTGTGCACCGTGCAACTCCCCACATTCGCGGTACCTTCCGGATTGCGTGCCGAGCATCTGCACGCCGGGCCGACCTTCGCCGACGCCGTAGCACCCGCTCTCGATATCGCTCTGCTGCAGGCATCCGAAGACTGGCTGGCGCGCCTGCCCTACGAGTACACGCAGCGAGAGATCCTCGCCATGCCTATCCGCGAGGCGTGGGCCCTGCGCCGCCCCGCGTTCGTCAAGTCGCCCAATGACAAGGGCATTCGGGCGTTGGTCTACACCGACGGCTCGCGGCTGCCCGGCCCGGACCAGGTGGACCCGCAGACACCCGTGCTGGTCAGCGACGTGGTGGAATTCACTGCCGAGTACCGGCTGCATGTGCTCGACGGCATGGTGCACACCGGCAGCCAGTACGCCGAGAGGAGCGAGCTGCGCCTCGGGCCGCTGCCACCCGACGCGTCCGCCTTCGGCGCGGACTTGCTGGCCGGTTACGGCGACACGCTGCCTACGGCCATCGTCGTCGACGTGGGAGTGTCCAACGGACGTTGGGCAGTGATCGAGGCCAATGCTGCCTGGGCAAGCGGCATCTACACCGCCGACCCCCAACGAGCTCTGGACGTCATCCTCCGAGCCACCGGCCCGGTCGATGCCGTCACCTCACGCAACCGCCCGTACCTGCGCATGCCAACCGGACGTGTGCCGCAGCCCGCGGCGGACTGAGACAGGGGGACGGGAAGGGGCTCAGTGTGCCGGACTGCCGAAGCGTTCCAGCGAACCCAACGCGACTGGGCATTCCGGCGGGTCCTCCTCGGCCCCCCGAGCCGACCGACGCCGACGCGTACTGGGGGCCGGAACGCTCTTCATCGCGTGAGGCGGTGAGCCGGCCACCTGTCGCGAGTGCGTACGCGCGGGAACTGCACCGCCTGGAAGCTGATGTCCCAGGTCGGTCTGCGAGTCAGCGAGGCACGCGTATTGCGGCGTTCGACGCCGCCTCGCTCCAGAAGCGGTGGGCTCTGCCCTACGGCTCCGGCCGGATCGTGCCCAAAGACACCGGCTTCCGACACGGCGCGGTGTACGGAGAGGTGGACGACGAGCCGGTCGTCCTGGACGGCAAGACAGGGCAGGACCGGCAGACCTCGCCCGGCCCTGCGCACTTGTGCGCCGCGGCTCCTTCCTCAACGGACAGAAGCTAGAGCTGCGGTAGCCGGTCCGTCACCGCCGGAGGGCGCCGCTCGTCGAGCCAGAAGAGATAGACCCGAAGATGCGTGGCCAGCTCGCCGTCAAGGTACGCGGCGTAGTCCCGGGCAGCGGCGGCCGTCCCCTGCCCCGACTTCTCGTCGTCAGCCTCGAACGCGCCGCGCCGGTCCGCCAGGTACTCCCGGATCCGCCCCCGGTCCCGCCACCACTCCCGGACCGCTGCCGGCGTCCAGTGCGCGTCACCGTCACAGCCGTAGCCTGAGAAGGCCTCCGCCTCGGCAGCGTCGACCAGCGACCGGAGCTCCTCCGCCGTCCGCGGCTGACGGTAGACGTACTCGTTGAAGTACTCGCCCTCATAGAGCACGAGTCCCGGTGCGTGGATCCTTCCCGTACCACAGTTGTCGGTGTCGGCACCGTAGAACGGTCCGGGCACATTGAGCCACTGCCGGTCCGCCCAATGCCCGCCGAAGAACGTGCGCGCGTCGCCGAGCAGTGGCAATGGGTCGAAGTAGAGATCCACAGCAGAAGAGTAGCCAGGGTCCGAGGATCGCCGGACAGGTCCTACTAGGACTCGGCATCGCGTGCCACGCGGTAGCGGAGGTGGACGACTCTCGAGCTGAAGGTGCGGGTCTCTACGAGGTCGAGATCCACCCGGCGCTCGCGCCGGGGAAAGAACGGGATGCCGCCGCCGACCAGCACCGGGTAGACCATGGCCCGGTACTCGTCGATCAGACCCAGCGCGGCCGCCTCGGCGGCGAGAGTCGCGCCGCCGATCGCGATGTCGCCCTTCCCCGGCTCGGCCCGCAACCGCTCGATCTCCTCCGCCAGGCCGCCGGAGGCCAGGCGGGCATTGCCCTGCACCGCCGACAGAGTGGTGGAGAACACCACTTTTGGGAGTGGCTTCCAGATCGCGGCCCACTCGAGCATGGAGTCGTCGAGCGATGGATCCTGGTCGGCGGTCTCCCAGTACAGCATCGTCTCGTACAGCCGTCGTCCCATCAGGTGGACGCCGACCTCTCGAATCTCGTCGATCCAGAAGCGGAAGACCTCCTCGTCGGGCGCCGTCCAGTCGAAGTCGCCGTCCGGTCCGACGATGTAGCCGTCAAGTGAGACGCTCATCGAATAGGTCACGCTGCGCATCAGAAGTCCTCCTCGGTGACGGGATCGACGGTACGACCGCCGGGCGGCGCAGGACTCGCGGCTCGCGGGATCCCCTGGGGTGGCCGCTACCGCCCGTGTCCCGAGGACCGGCTACGTACACCCCTGCTACAGCCGCACCGACTCACCCGGCATCCGCCGCGAGGTTGTCCAGCACGCCGACCACGCCGAGGAACGCTCCTACGGCTCAGCCGCCACCGACTTCGCCTCCCCTGCCACGACATCAGGTGAGTCGCGGTGCCACTTCGGCCGCGACCCACTCCATGGCCTCCCCGACATGCTCGGCCGCGACAGGCAGCCACAAGGTGCAAGCGGTGAGCCCTGCCTCGGCGAGCCGCCCGAGGTCGTCGGCGACACTCGCTGCGGTGGGCGTGGCGCCGCCGAGCGGCCGTCCCGGTGACGTGACCGCCGCGGGGACACCGGGCGGGGTGAGGAACGCCGCCGAAGCGAGCGTCAGGCGGTCAGCGTTCTCTGCGCCGGCAAGGTCACGCAGGCGACGCCGGACGTCGGTGACCTCCGCGGCGTCGGCGCCGGTGCCGTACCAGCCGTCGCCGAACCGCAGCGCACGGCGCAGGGCGGCGTCGCTGTGTCCGCCGACCCACACGGGCGGACCACCGGCGGTGAACGGGGGCACCCCCAAGTGCGCGGCGTGCAGTGTGGTGAACGGCCCGTCGAAGTCTGCGGGCCGCCGTGTCCACAGGGCCTTGGCAGCGGCAAGGTGGTCGTCGGTGCGCGCGCCGCGCTCACGGGCGGGTACGCCCACGGCGGCGAACTCGTCAGGGTTCCAGCCGGTGCCGACGCCCAGGAGCAGGCGGCCGCCGGACACGACATCCAGGGTGGCTGCCTGGTTGGCGAGCACCAGCGCGGGATAGTACGGCGCGACGAGTACGGACGTCAGCAGCCGCAGGCGCGTCGTCGCCCCTGCGACGGCCGACAACAGAACAAGCGGGTCCGTGTCGAGGCCGAAACCGCTGTCCAGGAGGCGGTTGCCGACTGCAACGTGATCGAAGCCCAAATCTTCGGCGTGGCGTGCGGCGTGGAGTACGCCGGCCCCGTCGTCGAGCGGCCAGCGCGGTTGCAGGGAGACGCCGAGGCGCAGCAGGGTCATGAGGTTGCCTTTCGGTGGCAGTCCGGTGGCGAGACGACGATCACCCGACCGCCCTGTCGCCACACCCAACTCCCGCACTGCCCCTCTTTCATCCCGGCCGTGGCACAGCAGATCGCCCGTCATCCCGTATGGTGCTCACCGGCCGAGGCCGCGACCTCCACGACCCGGTCAACCTCCAGGGGATGTTCGGCGGAGGCGGGCAACACCCGCAGGCGGGCCCGGCCGTGGTTGCCGACGGGCCCGGCCGCAGTTTCGCGCAGAGTACGACGAGTGGACGAGACCGATCGACGAATGTCGAGGCGGACCCCACCGGCAACCCGCCCCACAACGCCGAGGTCTTGCTCAGCGACGGATTGAACCCCACCGCCTTGAGCGCAGCGCCTCGTGTCCGCAGAGGCCATCAGAGGCCATGTGTTGGGTGACCCTGAGCTGCCCCGAGTTTCGTAGAGTCCGATCTTGATGGTTCAGGCGGACTGCGGGGTTTGCTCCTGGCTACGCCAGAAGGCTTCCTCGTACTCGGCGGGCGGGACATAGTCGAGCGCGGAGTGGAGACGTTCTTCGTTGTACCAGGTGATCC
>NZ_JBEPDM010000073.1:0-23557 GCF_040300305.1 Streptomyces sp. NPDC000410 | reverse complement strand
GGCCCTGCCTTCATGCGCGTACAACGGGAAGATCACTCGGGCGGGAAGCCTGTTCGAGCCACACGTTCCATGATCGGTTGAGATACGGCTTCTGAAACAGGAGCAGGCAGCCCAAGACGCCCGCCTGGCAGTCACTCCCGCACCATGATTCACACCAACTCCAGCAGCCCCGGCCGACCGCAAGTCCATACCGTTGCAAATGATCAGAATAAAGAGCTAAACGCCCTCTCGCCACAAGACAGGAACCAACCGCGCCGTGGCAGTGGATCCCCCACCCAGGCTCATCACCATGAACCCGACGATGTTGGATAGCGGCATGGTGAGACGCAAGGAGGAGAAGAAGAAGCGGCCCGTCTGGGGCATTCCGAAGGGGATCGTCCTGTCGGCGACGCGGGAGGGCTGGCGCACCAGCGTCATCACCATGGAAGGCGGAATGCTCTGCGGGCGCCTGGACATTCCGATCAACACCGAACCACAAGACGCACGAGCCGCGGCGGCAGTCATGGTGACGGAACTCGCGCGCGACTTCCACGACACCGACGTCGAGGTGCACTGGGATCCGCCCCCGGAGCCCTGGTCATGGACCGCCCAAGTCACCCTCGCCACTGGGAACGAACCTCCTTCGCCGGCCACCGAAGGTTAAACGTCAAGGTCAGAACTTGTTTTCCATCCGCCCTGGCCGTCCACGTGGGGTAGGTCCACCAGCTGACGAGGGTGGGACTGTCAGACGTGAGCGCTAGCGTGTGCGGCTATGGCTGACATCTTTGAACTCATGCTCACGCTGGACCTGCGCGACGAATTGTCGGAGGAGGAACTCGCCGAGCTCCAGTGGCACCTCGGGCTGGGCCCCCAGCCGAAGGTCCTCCGAATCGTGAGCGATTTTCCGTTTGTGGTGGAGGATGATCACGGGGAGCTCATCGTCGAGGACCATCCTGAGCCTCTTCTGGGCCACCACGGCGAGGCGTTCAAGGTGGACGGTGCACTTGTCTCGGTCCTGTTGCGCAAGCAGGACACCCGGCGTAATGCCTGGGCTCTGACCAGTCGGCAGGAGATCCACCCCGACGGCTTCGAGCGCACTGGCGAACTGCTCACTTGGCTTGCGAACAAGGCTGGCGATTTTCACCGATGGCCCGATGGCAGCGTCCACCTGGGATGGACCCGGTTCCATGAAGAGCGTCAGCCCGAGCCGCTGGTGGTGCGTGATGGCGTAGTCATCTGGCCGTCGTAGCTGGGTCTTTCTTTTGCCAGCTGGGGGTGGCGCCTTTCCGGGCGAGGCGTCTGGTCATCAGGGTGATGGCGGCTCAGGTGATCAGCATTTCGGAGTGCTGGATGAGCCGTTCGTAGTCCCTTGCGTGGCGGCGTGCATGCATCATCCACGCGAGGCTGCGTTCGACGACCCACCGGCGGGGCAGCACGACGAAACCTGAGGCGTCCTTGGGCCGACTGACCGGCTTGATCGTGAGGTTGAGGTGCTGATTCGCCCAGTCCACGAGCTTCCCGGCGTAGGCGGAGTCGGCCCAGAGGATGGTGATCTCGGGATGCATCAGGCGCAGGCGGAAGAGGACTTCCTCCGCGGCTGCGGCATCGTGCAGGTCAGAGGGGGCGACCATGACCCTGAGGGGCAGGCCGCGGGTGTCAACGATCAGGTGGCGCTTGCGGCCGTGGATTCTCTTGCCCGCGTCGTAGCTGCGGGTGGCTTGGGAGACGGTCTCGGCGGCTTCACGCTCTGGGAGTCGATCACGGTGGCCACCGCGCGGGGCCTTTGCCCATGTCGCGGCGGATCCGCCCCGCCAGGTGGTCCCGGATCTGCCCGATGATCCCGGCGGCGGCCCAGCGGGCCGTGAACCCCCAGACCGTGCGCCAGGGCGGGAAGTCCGCAGGCAGGGTCCTCCATTTGCATCCGGTGTCCACGACGCATCGATCGCGTCGACGATCTCACGGCGCGGGTGTTTCTCCGGCCGGCCACCTGTGCTGGTCTCGCAGGCCGGGGTGGGCAACAGCCCTTCGAGCAGGACCCATTCGGCGTTCGTGGTGTCCGAGGGGTAGCGGCGACTGCGCATGACGGTAGTCCCTCAGACGAGTGCGGCGGTCCCGCCCGCAGCTCATGAGCTGTTGATGAGGTCGAGGGTGGACTCGATGGAGTTGAGCTGGGTGACGATGTGCTTGATCCACTTGTCGCTGGGGTGGGCGGCGGCGTGCGGGGCGACGGTGCCGGTGATGAACCGGCAGAACTCGGCCAGCTCGCGGTGTCCCTGTAGGCCCTGCACTCCCGAAGCTGCCGCCAATTGACAAGTAGCTCTCAGTAACGATGCCACCGTTGCTGCGGTCATGCAGTCGTCGAGGTGTTACCGGTTGCTTCGGGGACGTATCCGCAAACCTGCGGGGCGCATTCGGCCTTGTGGTCTCTGCCCCATTGGGAGGTGTCTCGCTCGATGGAGCGGACGCGGTGGACGAGTCGCAGCTGGTTCTTCCGGGGCAAGGTCGAGGGCAACGCCGTGAAGGTCTCTGGGAGTACGGCGACCATGCCTCGGACCTGCTCTCCGTTGTTCATCTGCAGCAGCATGGTGCACTGCCACCAGTCGATCTCGCCGCCGCGGCCGTTCGGAATACCGGGCCAGTAGTAGTTCGCCGGATCCGGGAGCAGATAGTGGACGCCGTCGGGGGCGAGATGCGCCCGGAGCCACGCTCCGCTACCACTCAGGCCGAGCCGACGCCGTCGGGCCTCGTCGTTCAAGGCGCAGACCGTTTCGGTGTCGAGGGCCTTGAGAACGTTCGCTTCTGAGGGTAGCGGCTGTCGCCCGGCAGGGGCCTTGACGGGCCAGCGTCTGAGCAGAAGGCATACCCGTTGCCGCGGCGTCATCGGCGACGGGGCCCTGCGGGATTGTGGCAGCGGCGGGGGTGGCGTCCAGCTTCGGCCTGCCTGTTCGATGTGACGCAGCATCCATGCACGGGCGTCCGGGCCGGCGGTGTTCCACACCCAGCTCATCGGCCGTTCGGTCATCGCCTGATCGAAGCTCCCGATGGGCTGGCCCTGACGGGAGGGCCTCCTGTCACGTGGCCGTGCAACACCCGGAAGGTTGTGGCTCAAGTTGGCCAGGAACCTGATGCGGTCCAGAACCTCGTCATGGGAAGTGTCCTGCACCCCGCGCTGGGGCCTCCCGGCCAGATGCCGTATCTCGGTGAACGCCATGCCCGCCAAGAGCACGGCTATATCCCGGTCAAGCTCGGCCTCCTGACTCCTCATGCCGATCCACCCTCACTGCCGCCCTCAGGGCGGGTTGTGCGGGCCTGGGTATGCGACAAGGAAATGCGGCGGTGCGCGATGTCGACCTCCATGATCTTCACGCTGAGGGCGTCGCCGACCTCGATGACGTCTCCGGAGGATTCGTCCAGCTCGCTGGTGTGTACGAGCCCCTGGAAGCCGTCCTCTCGGTCTTCGATGCGGACGAAGACGCCGAATGGCACGATCTTGGTGACCGGCCCGATAGCCACCTGGCCGATCCGCTGCGCTACCTGCGGCCACGGGTCTTCCTGCACTGCTCGGAGCGACAGCGGCACCCGTTCCCGGACCATGTCGACGTCGAGGACCTCAGCTGTGACCTGCTGGCCGACGCTGACGACGTCGGACGGGTGGTCGAACGGGCGCCAGGACAGCTCCGGGATGTTGATCATCGCGGTGAAGCCGCCGATGTCCACGAAGGTGACGCCGAAGCTGGCGATGGCCGTCACTGTGCCGGTGACGACCTGGCCGCGCCGCAGAGTCTTCAGGAACGCCCAGTCCCGGTCGCTGGGCGTCGGCTCGGTCTGCCAGCGCGCACGGAGAACACCGTCACCGTCGGGCAGCACAGCGGTGAACAGTGGGAGATCTTCACCGGCATACATGGATACGAAGCCGGCAGCACGCGCGCCGGCGAGCCGGGAGGTCACTGCCTCGAACCGGGTCTCGCCCACGACCGCGCTCGTGATCTGCCCGTCCTCGTCCTCCCAGACGATCTCCACGAGGCCTTCGTCGGGCAGGGCGGCCACGGCCGTGTCGACATCGGTGAGCAGGTCCGGCCAGATCGCCAACTGTGCGCGTGGTGCCAGCTGGGAGCGCACGGTCTCGATGCTGTCGCGGGTCAGGCGGTGCCACCGGGAGGCGTTGACGGCGAAGACCTCCTCCAGGAACACCGCGCGGTGGGCACTGACGGTCCAGTGCAGGCGGGCCCAGAAGTCGGAGTCGGCCGGCCGCTGCACGTACGCGGGGTCGTCGGGGGCGAAGTCGTACGGCGAGGCGTCCACACGTTCCGGGAACAGGCCGAGCGCGCGGGTGCGGGCCAGTGCGGTTTCGCAGGGCAGGTTGCTGCCGATGTAGAGGTACTGGTCCCAGCCGACATGCACGGCGAACGCTCCCTCCGCCTCCAATCGGCACCAGGCACCCTTGTCGCGGAGCATGGACCGGACGAGCTCCAGGCCGACGGCGATCGGCACCACCGCACCGTCGTGGAACCCGGCGGGGCCAGCCGAGAACAGGTCGGCCAGGCCGTAGCCGTCGATCGGTGATTCCAGGCCGAAGTGCGCGAAGCCGCCGAGCTGCGGCTCACGGATGGCCAGCTGGTCGACGCCGGTGCCCCCGGCGAAGGCGGCGACGGCCCGCAGGTACGCGGCTTCGACTGGACCGTGGTCGCTGGTCGCTGGTCGCTGGTCGCTGGTCGCGGGCTCGGCGCCGGCGTAGCGGCCGTGCTGGTCGCGGTCGGAGGGGTCGTACTTGGTGACCCGGTAGACGTAGGGCAGCACGTCACTGCCCGCCGGAGGTCGACGGCGCCGTTGCGTTCTGATGGCGTTCAAGGACGCGGTAGATAGTGGCGCGGCTGACGGAGAAGAGCTCGGCCAGGTCGGAGATGGTGTGCTCGCCGGACTGGTGCTGCTGGACCAGGTGGCTCTGCTGGCGGGCGCTGAGCTTGGGCTGCTTTCCCTTGAGTTTGCCCTTTGCCCGCGCCACCGCCATGCCTTCGCGGGTGCGCATCCGCAGGAGGTCGACCTCGAACTCGGCGAAGGTGGCCAGGATGTTGAAGAACATCGTGCCCATCGGGTCGGCCGGGTCGTAGAGGGTGCCGCCGAGCGAGAGCTTGACGCCGCGGGCGGTGAGGGAGTCGCCGATGTCGCGGGCGTCGGGTACCGAGCGTGCAAGGCGGTCAAGCTTGGGGACGACCAGGGTGTCGCCGGCACGCACGGCCGCGAGGGCCTGGGCCAGGCCGGGCCGGTCGCGATTGGTTCCGGTCAGTCCGTGATCCAGGTATATCCGGCCCTCCGGCACGTCCAGGCTGAGCAGGATCTCGCGCTGTGCGGTGAGGTCCTGCTTGTCCAGACTGCATCGCGCATAGCCGACGCGTTCGCTCATGCCCGGAGCGTACGGTAAGCCCCCGCTCAGCGCACAGATCACCGGACACCCTAAATGAGACGCCGTCAGCGCAGGTCGATCTCTTCCGTCAGTCAAGATCATCATTATTCGTTGGAGGTTCCCCTTACGGACAGAGTCGAGCCCGACAAGATCTTCTCCGTGCGGAGAGCGCGTGAAGTGGACGAGCGCCGGTTTCGTGCGCCCGTACGCCGGTGAGGGACAGCCCGGCAGGCGGCACGCTGGTGGGCATGGCGACAGTGGCCGTCGGCCTCGCGGCGCTGGGGGGCCTGACCGGTTACCAGCGGGAAGCGGAGATGCTCCGGTCCGCGGTGTTACGGCCTCATTTTGAGGACGCGGTTCCGCTGGCGCGGGCCGCCGGCGAGGCTGGTGTTGCATGCCGGACCGCACAGCGGTGGGCTGCTGCCTACCGGGATCGGAGTCTTGCCGGCCTCGTCCGTACTCGGCGTTCGGACGCTGGGCACCGGCGTATCCCCGAAGAGCTTCGCCACCTGATTGAAGGGCTGGCGCTACGCCGTCCTGCACAACACATGACGTGGGTGCACACGCCTGTTGCCTGTTTCTGGCGTACTCCGGCTGCCCTCCTCTGTCTCCTGCCGACGCCCCGCCGGTCTCGTCTTCTGGACGAGCAGGGCGGTTCGTCGTCGGTCAGTCCCGGCGGGCGCCCTGGACGATCTGGTCGATGACGGCTGCGGCGCGCTCCGGGTCTTCCTTCAGCCACCTGCCGACGTGGTCCTGGACGGCTTGTCCGACACAGCGGCGCACTTCGGAGTTGCCGAGCACGCCGCGCATGGCGCCCTCGAACTCGGGGCGGTCCAGCTTCACCGACACGACCGCCGTCAGGCCGTCGCCGATCCGATCGGCGCCAAAGTCGGGGTCCATAGATGTCAGCAGCCCCTGTTCCCGCGCGTACGCGGTGACCGCGGCCGCCACCCCGTCGCGGAAGCCCACCGCGTGCGTACCGCCGACGGTGGGCCGGCTGGTCAGCAGGGTGATGTGGCCCGTTCACCATCGCCTGCGTGGTGCTGACGGTGGCATTCGGAGTGCATGAGGCGAAGGTTGTTCCGCTCGTCCGTGCCGCCGTCTCGCCGGTAGGTGAAGTGATGCTTGTGGAGCATCTTCTTCGAGGCCGCGAACCAGTTGATCCACTCACGTGGACTGTCCGGCTCGTACTCAGCCCCAGCGATCAGCGCCTGTTTGCAGAGAGGGCAGAGCCCTCTCTGCCGCACCGCCAGGGCAAGGCTGGTCTTGTCCATGGGCGGTGGCGCTTTCCTTCGGCGGCGGTTTCGCCAGTACTCGCCCGGGCTGGGGTCGTCTGGTGACGCCCTGTCTTTCACGAGTGAATGGCGGACGATCCTGTCCAGGCGAATTTGGGTAGGAAGGCTCCGCTGTCGCGGTCGCCGAATACTCAGTCTCGTCGGGACGGGTGGAACTGCCCGAAGTACCGCTCCATTACCCAGCACCCCGGCTTGTTGTGGTGGCGACGTCCGGCCCACTTCCAGGTCAGCCACCACACGTAGTGATTCAGCGACGTGAACGTCCCGCGGGACCATCCCCGCGTGCGCGGGGAGCAGTCAACGAGCTCGGCGCGGACGCGGAGCTCCACGGGACCATCCCCGCGTGTGCGGGAAGCAGTAGACCACGGTGTCGATCTGGTTCCGAATGGAGGGACCATCCCGCAAGAAAGCGATGAAGGTGCCGCGCTGTGCTCCCCGCCCGCGCGGGTGCCGGCCTTGGCCTGGTCCTCAACGCCGTCGTCCTGTGGAACGCCCGCTGCCTGGACGCCGCCGTCGTCCAGCTCCGCGCCGAGGGCCACGCCGTCAAGGACGGCGACGTCGCCCGCCTCTCCCCGCTCAAGGACCGGCACATCAACTTTCTGGGCCGTTACCTGTTCAACATCAGGGCCAGCAGCCCCGGCCAGGGCCTGCAAGCCCTCCGGTACCCGGACGCCGTCGAGGACGACGATGACGAAGACTGAACCGGCACGCCGGTCCGAGGCCTGCTGCGTACGGCTGAAGCGTGGCTGTGACCAGCCCGAGCCCGCCCCTGACGATGGGGACGGGCGAGGGAGATGTACGCCGGTGCGGGCAGTGCGGCAGGCCGCTCCGGGCCGGAGCGGGCCCAGGCGCGTTTCTGCGGCCGGGCGTGCAAGGCCACTGCGCAATTCGCCTACAGGTCGAGCTGATACTCGTGGGCCGTGTGCGTCGGCAGGTATCCGAGCTCGTCGTTGACGCGCCGCATGTACGGGTTGTTGTCGGCGGTGTCGGTCAGCAGGCCGCCGAGGCGGGGGTGGCGTTCACGGGCCTGGAGGATCGAGGCGGCCTTCATCCTGCGGGCGAGGCCGCGGCCGCGATGCCGGGGCAGCACTGCCGTGCCGTAGTGCTGGGCGTCGCCCGTCCCGCTGCCGGGGATGACGAGTTCGGTGAAGCCGGCGATGGTGCCGTCCGACCGGTCGACGGCCGCCACGGTGTGCAGGATCTCCCCGCGTGCGGCGATGGCCGAGGCCGCCGCTCGTACCCGGTCGAGGTCCCAGATGACCGTGCCGTAGTCGACAGTGCCCATCGGCATGTCGTCCATGGCGCGGCGCGATGCCACGAAGGTGTCGGCGAGATCGTCGGGCACGATTCCCTCCCACGCCACCAGCCGGTAATCGGCGTGCGGATTCTCCGCGAGGAGGGTGAGCGCGGGGAGGTCCACATCGGCCAGCGGCAGCCGGGCGTAGGTCAGGGCCAGCGCGGCGCGGAAGCCGGTGGCGACGAGGAAGTCTGCGCCGGGAGAGCCGGCCTCGGCTTGGGAGACGACGGTACGTCGGCCGTCGTCGCGGGCGGCGGCGAGGGCCGCGGCGAGCAGGAGGGAGCCCGCCCGCCGACGGCGTTCGGCCGGGTGGACCTGAACGTCCAGTTCGGCGAGGTGGCGCTGGCCCTCCTTGGTGAACAGGCGCAGGAAGGCGGACCCGACGGGGCGGCCGTCAGGGCCGGAGGCCAACCAGGCCAGGCGACGGCCGGCGGACGTCTCCTCGGGGTCGGTCAGGGCGGTGATGCGCACGGACAAGCTGTCTCCATTTATGGGAAGGACGTAAGGGGGGTGAGACTCGTGCTGCTCCAGGCCGCTACTGGGCCCAGGGCAGGACGCGGGTGCCTTCGGTGCCGGGGACGGAGGCCACGCCGTCCGAGCGCATGGCGACGTGGGCCTCGGCCGCCTGCGGGGCGTGGACGTGGCGGAGCACGTCCGGCGGGAGGACGAAGGTCTGCCCGGCCGTGATCTTCTCGCTGCGGCCGTCGCAGGTGACTTCGAGGACGCCGGCGGTCACCGTCCAGACCTGTTCGCGGCTGATGAGGTGCTCGGGGCCGGTCTGCCCGGCCTCCATCGCGACGGTCCAGGTGCTGAGTTCCGTGCTGCCACGGCTGGGAGCGGCCAGACCGGTCATGCGGGCGTTCGGGGACTCGGTGACGTTCTCGGCGTCGGGGCTGATCACGTGCATGGCGGAGGTCTCCTCGGCTTCTTCGGCGGGCGCGGTCTGGATGGTCGGGGTGGCCCATTCGACGAGCTGGACGACGACTCCGTTGGGGTCGGTCAGCTGGAACAGCCGCTCGCCCCAGGGCTCTTCGCGCAGCGGCATCGTGATCGGGGCGCCTTCACCGCGCAAGCGGGCTTCCTCCGCCGCGAGGTCGGTGACCGTGAGGGCGAGGATCAACCCGGCCGCGTGCTGGTCGCGCTGGTCGGCCGGGAGGACCTCGGCGCCCCGGCGGAGCAGCACGATGTCCACGGCGGCGTCGGCTCGGGTCAGGGACGCGAAGCCGTCGGCGGCCATGGCGACCTGGTAGCCGAGGTGGGTGCAGAGGAACTCGCGGGAGGCGTCCACGTCGGCAACGGTCAGGGAGAGGGTGGAGGTGGTGACGTTCACGGCGGCTCCTCGGCAGGGGTGGGCGCGGGCGGGTCGGGCGGTGAAGCGCGGGCGAGAGTGCTGAGCGGTGCTGCTCAGGCGGCGGCCTTCGTGTAGGTGAGGACGAGGTTGCCGCCCTCGAACACGCGGCTGTCCGTGAGCCGGAAGGTGCGCGGCGAGAAGTCGGCGCGGAAGAGCGGGATGCCGGCGCCGGCCACGATCGGGTACTGCTTGACGATCAGCTCGTCGATCTCGGGGAGCAGTTGGCCGGCCAGGTCGGCGCCGCCGCAGAGCCAGATCCCGAGCCCGTCCTCCTGCTTGAGCTTGCGGACCAGGGCGACCGGGTCCTCCGCAGTGACCTCGACCGCCGGGTCCGGGCTGGTGGTGAGCGAGCGGGAGAGCACGATCTGCCGCAGGTGGGCGTAGGGGCTGGTGAGGCCGGAGGGCAGCCCCGCGCCGTAGGTGGTGCGCCCCATGAGAACGGTGTCGAACCGGGTGTTGGGCGCGTCCGCGACGCCGAGGGCGGCGCGGGCCGGGGTCGGGAGGGCCTCCGTGTACGCGTCGATCAGGTACGGGACGAAGTCCTCGGTGAGGCACGTGTCGAAGAAGTCGAAGCCGCCGTCGGGAGCGGCGATGAAGCCGTCGAGGGTGGCGCCGACGTAGTAGGTGAGCTTGCGCATCCGGATCCGTTCAGCCAGGCGAAGTTTGCGACCGACGTAACTTTCACATGGATCTTTGGATCGGTCAAGCCTAATTTTGCTACGAGTGTAAGATTCTTCCATGGGTATCGAACTGGGGCTCCGTGAGTCCAAGAAGCAGGAGACCAGGCAGCTGATCTCCGACTGCGCGACCAGGCTCTTCATCGAGCAGGGCTTCGAGCAGACCACGATCGCCGAGATCGCCGCCGCGGCCCGCGTGGCCAAGAAGACGGTGACCAACTACTTCCCCCGCAAGGAAGACCTGGCCCTCGACCACCACGAGGCGTTCACCCAGGGCCTGGCCTCGGCCGTCGCCGGGCGCGAGCCCGGCGAAGAGCCGCTCACCGCCGTGGGACGGACGTTCCGCGCCGCTCTGCTGGAACACAGCCCCGTCGTCGGCTTCACCGGCCCCGCGTTCGCCCGCATGGTCACCGACAGCCCCACCCTTACCACCCGGCTGCGCGAACTGCACGACCAGCGAGAGGAGGCACTCGCGACGGCCCTGGCCGCCGTCACCCCGCATCCCGTCCCCGCCATCGCGCCCCGGGCCGCGGCCGCCCTGATCGCCGCAGCGGACCGTCTGCTGTTCCGGCGCATTCAGGAACTCACCCTGGCCGGCCACTCCGACGACGAGATCGAGGCCACCCTGATCCCGGAGGCCGACCACCTCCGCACCCTCCTCGCCGCCGCCCTCGGCAACCACCCCACCGCCACGGCCTCGTGACCTCGCCGCACGTCCGGGCTCGCACGACGGTGGACAACCCGCCTGGTTGCAGTTCTACGTTTACGTCGAGGACGCCGTAACCCTCGGCGCACCCCACCAAGGAGCATGGAGTGCGGAGTTCTGCGGCATCGCGGACAACACCCAGCAGTGCAAGGACATGGCCGCGACGTCCGACTTCACGGCCTGGTTGCGCAAAACCGGCGCTGCACAAGCAGAGGGCGGCATCGACTGGACGGCGATCGGATCCGAAGCAGACATCGCAGTCCTGCCGGGCAGCTCAACCCCGCCCGGCGTCGGCATCCAACACCTCGTGCTCTACCGCGAGGAAGCCGGCATCGACCACAGCGAGCTGCGCGTGCTGACCAGGGGCAGGCACCCGATGACGTACTCCAATGACGCCGGCTCCACCTGGACAAAAACCGGCAGGGGAGCCGCCCCGCTGCGCGCCGCCTTCCATGCTCTGTACTTCCACTCCCGCTGGTAACCCCCGGGCTGCGCCGCTGGCGCTACGCCCGCGCCACCCTGCCCGCACTCGCCGACTCCTCGAGGCCTCGAAGCTCGCGCTGCATCTGCTCCAGTCGGCCTTGGCGCACGTCAGTACTCTGCTGCTTCAGCAGGTTCTCGCCGATCCGGTCCGGGCGTGGAAACTCTCGGACGAGGACCGGCGTGGGCTGACGGCGCTGTTCTGGTCGAACATCAACCCGTACGGCACCTTCCGCCTGGAGATGGACAAACGGCTCGACCTCGGGGTGGCTCACCGTGCCTCACCCCCGGCCGGCGCCGGCAGGGGCAGGTGTCATCAGCTCCCCCGGCTGACGCGGAAGCTCGTGACATGGCGTGGTCGTCGTTTCTTGCGTCGGAGCTGCCAAGTGCCGGTGGCTTCTCGCCAGCCACATGTGCGAGGGGCCCCCAGGTCGTGGGAGCCCCTCACTCACCTTTGGGCGGCATTCATCTTGAAGGCGTGAGCGGCTCTACGTGCCGGAGCTCGCCACGCCACTCGCGTCGACGGTGAACTGTCCGTTCGCGGCGCCGTTGAAGGTGCCGTTCTTGATCCACTCGATCAGTGCCGCCTTGAGCGTGGCATGGGGTCCGGCCCAGGGTTCGCCGGGGCGCCCGCCGTAAGGCGTCCCCGAGTCCGGCGTGCAGCGCGGCCCGGAGCAGCCTTCGAAGATCTGAGCGTGGCTTGCGCATTGCACCTGCACCAGCAGCTTGTTCGTCATCGACGCCGGGAGGGCGTTGTAGATGCGGGCGCGTTGGCCGGCGGCGCGACCGTGTCGTCCTGACCGTGGATGACCAGCGCGGGTGTGGTCAACTGCCCCGCGACGGTCGTGTTCCAGCCGTAGCTGGAGAGCACCGGCGAGCGGATGAGTCCTGTGGGGTTGCCGGGGTCGTCCCTTCCCCAGTTGCGCCCCACGGAATCCTGTTCCATGTTCTGTGTCCAGGACTGCTCCTGGCTGCCGGGGATGACATGGCCGGTGCAGGCAGCCTCGCGCTCCGGCGACATCCGCCATACCCCGGCGTTTCCGGCGGCGTCGGTCAGGCGCAGCGGGAATGTGGCGAAGCCGGTCGGCGGCGGTGTCTCCTCGGTCGGGAATCCGAAGGCCGACGACAGGAACACGACGCGGTTGACCTTCGCGACGGCGTCGGCGTGCCTGTGCAGCGTGCGTGCGACGCTCTGCCCGCCGAGCGAGTAGCCGATCAGGGCGACCTTGCCGTCCGTCGGCTTCGCGCGTGCGATGGCGTCGTCGATGACCTGGCGATGTCCCGTACGAAGGTGTCGATGCGTGCGAAGCGGACGTTGCTCGAGTGCGCGCGCCGCTCCCCGCCCAGGGGATTGGTCAGGAGCAACGTCCCCTGCTGATCGAGCGGGAACAAGGACGGGGGCATGAGTGCGGTCGCATCCCTCGGGGTAGGGGCAGGAGCCGTCCGGAAGGTAGGGCCTGAGGCTCGCGTTGCCGGGATCGTTCAGGCCGTCGTCGAACCGTGTGGAGCGGCCGTAGCCGAGCAGGCTCGGGGTGAAGGTGTCGATTCCCGCCCGCGCGAGCGCCTTCTGCGCGCTGAGCTCGCCGCCGCCGCTGGCGGGGTGCCGCAGATCGAACGTGGGCGATCCGGGCTGCGCCCCGCCGTGGATCAGCACCGCGGCCCGGGTGGGCACCGAGCGGCACTTGCCGTTCGCGTACACCGGCCGGACCCGGTGCACCTGGAGCCTGGCCTGGCGCCCGTCGAACCGCGGGTCCGGCATCAGCCCGGACGGCACCCTGAAGTGCAGCCAGTGATCCCTGAGGCGACGCCGGTCGGTACCTCGTCGCAGGGCCTGGGCGACGATACGAGGCGGCCGGCAGCAGCGACTGATTCGCCAGAGCCGACGGCGCCCATGATCAGGCAGAGAGACAGCACGAGCCACCGCTTCCGGGACCCGGCCCCGCGGAGTCCCCTGGCCGGCCATGACCGTCGCCGGTTCCGCGACTTCGGTCTCCGGTTCGCGTACCGGTCCGTCGGGAGCGCGTGAGTCTCTGGTCTGGCGTGCATGGCATCTCCTGCCTGGGCCTCTTGCGCATCGGAGGTACGGCCGCCCTCGGGCCGTGCCCGCCTGTCGTCCAGGGTGGGCCGTCAGCAGCATCCTTCGGTGGGTCGTGGCGCCCTGCCAGGCAGGGTCGGCCGATCGGACGCAGACCCGCACATGCCGCCTCCGCGCTTGCAGGGCAACAAGCTGGGGTCGCAGGAGCATGGCCGGGCCGGACCGGGGGTCTCCATCCGATCGATCCGCTCGCTTGCTCGGCCGCGGGGAACATCGATACAGCCGTTGGCGCTGAGACGATCACGGTCGGCCAGGACTTGTCCGGCCGATCACGCCGTAGAGGTGTGGTTTCCGCCTTGATCTGCCGGGCAGTCCTATTCGCTCGCGTACGCGCGCAGGAAGGTGTCCACTGCCGCTTCCGCCGTGCCGCGCAGCTCGGCGGCCAGGACGCGGCGCGTGCCCAGCCGGGAGCGGGACTCCAGGGGGCCGGTGAGCAGGGCGAAGAAGTGCTCGGCGGCCTGCTCCGGGTCGCATGGGCGCAGGCGGCCGGCCAGTGAGAGGCGGGCGAGCCGGTCGGCGAGTGCCGCGCTGGGGCGGTGCGCGGTGCGCTCCTGCACGATCTCGACCAGGTCGGGGAGCTGTGCCACTTGTGCGTAGGTCAGCCGGCGCAGCGCGTGGGCTCGTTCGCCGCAGCAGACCCGCGCCAGCCGGTGCGCCAGGTCCGTCAGCGCAGCCCGCGGATCTTCGTCCGGCGCCCGATCGCGAAGGTGCTCGATCGCCGTGAGGTTCTCCGCCATGAGGGCGTCAGCCGCGGCCTCGACGGTATGGCGGAACAGGGTCTCCTTGTCGTTGAGATGGCTGTAGACGGTCGGCTTGGCGACCCCTGCCTCCTCTGCGATCTCCTGAACGCACGCTTGCGCGTATCCGCGCCGCGCGAAGACGGCGAACGCAGCGTTCAGGATCGCGTTCCGCTTGTCGGCGCGCCCGCGCGGGACAGCCTTGGGTCTGCTTGACGCCGCTGAACTCATGCGTTCATTCTAGTGAACTACCCGACGGGAAGTTTTTCTGAACCAGTGAGTTCAATCAAGGAAGTGGAAACCCGTGATCGTTCACATGCTGCGGTTCGCCTTCAAGGACGGGACGACCGAGGAGCAGAAGGCCGGTGTGCTCACTCTGATGCGGCGCACGGCGTCCGTCGAATCGGTCTCCTTCGCAACGGTTGGGCAGAGCCTGGCCGACCCGGCCGATGGCTTCACGCACGCCTACTGCGTGGGCATCAAGGACCTGGCGGCCCTGGAGCGGTACATGTACGACCCGGTCCACCTGGCGGGAGACCCCGAGATCATTCCGCACCTGGCCAGGATCGCCATCGGCCCTGACCTCTCCGACGACATGGACCCGGCGCTGGCCGACGAGATCATGGCGATGCACGAGAAGAAGGCCGCCCGGTATCCGCAGTGGGCAGCGCAGCTCGAACCGCTCCTCACCCTCGCCTGAGTCCGTCGGGCCATGTGACTGCCTCGTGCCTGGACGCTGCTCCGGGCATGCGCGGCGATCTCAATGTTGCGGAGGGAACGGCTGCGGCCGTTCCTGCCTGTGAGCAACAGGGGTTGTGGCCGGTGGCGGGACCGTCAGGTTCTGGGCCGCGCGCCGCATCGTCGACCGACCACATGCGGCCGGACATATCGATGACCGGGTGCGGGCGCCGCTGGCTGCGGTGAGCCGGGCGCCGGGTGTGCCGAGTGGCTGACGGGCGGCCGTCAATGCCCCCAGTTGAACAGCAGGTCACTCAGCACACCGGGACGCCAGTAACGGATCTGGGCGAGCTCCGCTTGCGCCAGCCGGTGCCCCGCGACACGATCGAATACGGCGACATGGAGCCGTGGTTCGCGTGGGTGGACGATCTGGTGTCCCAAGAGATCGCCGCACGCGCCCGGAGCGACCGCCGCTGACCGCCGCCAGGCTGCGGCGACCGAGGTCGCCGCCCCGCGCCGGGCCCCTGGAAGGCCTCCCGGAGGGCTTCGGGCTCATCGACGATGCGTCCTGAGCAATCTCAGGAGTAGAGCAGGACCCGCTTGCGGAGGAGCTCGAAGCCTGCGCGGCCGAACATCTGGCGCTTCAGCATCTTGATCCGGTTGACGTGGCCCTCGACAACTCCGGAGTTCCACGGCTGGAAGAGTCCGGCAGTGACTGCGTCGAGGTCGCGCTCCAGATGCCGGGCAAATCGCTGGAGGCTGGGCAGGTCGGCGGTGGTCGCGGCCTTGATCCACGTCGGCAGTTGGTGGCCTTGCAGCTGAGTGAGCATGTGGGCGAAGGAGTGCACGTGCCCGGCGAGTGCGTCCAGTTCAGGGCAGTTCGCCAGTACAGCCTTGAGCTGGAGCCGGTCGCCCTCGGCCAGGGCCTCGGGGTGGGTAAGGATCCAGCGGGTAACGGCGCGGGCGGACGGCGGCCGGGGGCCGACCGGCTGGGGTCTGCCACGTAGATGCCGGCTGACGTAGGCGCGAACGTTGCCGTAGCCATCCGGGTAGCCCTGTTCTTTGATCTCCTCCCACAGCTTCCAGGAGTTGGTGGAGCCCTCCTGCCATCGCTGGTCGAGGTAGGGCTTGTAGGTATCGAGCTTGGTGGGGCGGCTCTGGCACTGGCCGGTGAACAGCTGCTCCGGCTCTGCAGCATGGGCAAAGCGGAGGACCGTGCTGAAGCCCATGCCGACCTGACGGGCGATGGACCACTTGCTGTGGCCGGCGGCCAGGAGCGCGTGGACGGTTGCATGCTTGGCGAGGGTCCGCTCAGCGAACCGGTGCCCTGTCTGTCGGCGTACTCGTCAAAGTACTCAGCCAGGTACACGGAAACGTGCCCAGCGGCCGGCGGGCCGGGGAACCGAAATCAAGGTCCGGCCACCCAGGCTCAAGGGATGATGACGACCTTGCCTCGGGTCCTGCCGGCTTCGCTGAGGCGGTGGACATCCGCGAGGTCGGCCAGTGGACGTGACTCGCTGATGTCGATGCTGAGCGTGGCCGCGTCGACGAGTTCCACGAGCGCCGCAAGATGTGCGACATCGTTGCGGGCGACCATGTGCATCGCGCTCACCCCGGTGTCGGCGGACGGCTCGATCGGGGTGGCGATCGACACGATCCTCCCGCCCGGCCGCACCAGAGGCGCCAGAGCCGCGGCGTCCTGCGGATTCAGCGGGACCAGATTGACCAGGGTGTCCACCGGAACGTCGAGCGCGGCGCCCACCGGACCGGCGGTGTAGTCGATCACTTGGTCCGCTCCCTGCCGCAGGACCGCCCCGGTGCTCCGGGGACTGGCCGTGGCGATCACCTCAGCCCCCGCGTGCTTGGCAAGCTGCGTCACGAAGCCTCCGACGCCGCCACCCGCACCGTTGACCAGCACCCGCTGACCCGCGGCTACCTTCCCGTGCTCGAACACCGCCTGCCAGGCCGTCAGACCGGCCACGGGAAGGGCCGCAGCATGCGCAAGGGGGACGGACGCCGGCGCAGCGACGAGCACGGCGGCGGGCGCGCGGACGTACTCGGCAGCCGCACCCCCGCTGTCGAGCCGCCCGATGACCCGGTCGCCGACAGCGAAGCCCTCCACCCGCGCGCCGATCTCGGCCACGGTGCCGGCGACGTCCCAGCCGAACGTGTAGGGCAGGTCCACGGGGATGAACGCCTGCAGCAGTCCGGCGCGCAACGCGGCCTCGGTGGGATTGAACGAGGTCGCGGCGACACGAACGAGCACTTCGCCGAAGGCGGTTCGTGGACGCGGAACATCGTCGTAGCGCATCACGGAGGCATCGCCGTACTCGTGGATACGCGCGGTCTTCATCATCGTCATGCCGCGAATCTACGACCGTAGATGAAGACGATCCATGCGTCAGACTGCCCACTTCATGCGTGTGCGTCTCGCACCCGTACTCTCAGGGCATGGATGTGCTCAGCGACGTAGTCGCGGTGACGCGGACCGGCCGCCCCCGGTCGGCATATGTGCGGTGGCATGCCCCGTGGGGACAGGAGTTCGCCTCCGTACCGGGGTCGGCGGGCTTCCAGGTGATCCTTCAGGGTTCCTGCTGGCTACTGACCCCGGACGCGGAGCCCGTCCAACTAGGCACGGGCGACGTGGTGTTCCTGCCCCACGGCAGCGGGCACACCCTGGCCAACAGCCCCGAAACCCTGCTGACAGCCCCTGCTTGCGGCCGCGGCGACCACGAGTTGTACGACGCCTACGCCTCGGACAGCGTCGACCGGAGCGGAGACGGCGGTCCGGTCACCGTAGTGCTCTGCGGGGCCTACCAGCTCGACCCGTCCCGCACACACCCGCTGCTGCTGACCCTCCCGGATCTGATCCACTTGCCGGCACAGTCGGACGGCCATCCTGAACTGCGCTCAGCCGTAGCACTCCTGGCCGCCGAGCTGGAGACACCGCGCCTGGGCACGGACGCGGCCGTCCCCGCACTCCTGGACACACTCCTGCTGTACATCCTGCGCATCTGGTTCAAACAACAGCCCGCCCGAGGGGACACCACAGGGTGGGCCGCCGCACTGAACGACCCACCCGTCACCGCTGCCCTCCATGCCATCCACCGAGACCCGTCAGCACCGTGGACGGTGGCGAAACTCGCTGCGGAAGCCGGGCTCTCCCGGGCACCGTTCGCCAGACGCTTCGCCATGCTGATCGGCCAACCGCCTCTCGGCTACCTGACCTGGTGGCGGATGACCACGGCAGCGCGCCTGCTACGGGCATCGGACGCACCGTTGAGATCCATCGCCGCCCAGGTGGGCTACACATCCGAGTTCGCCTTCGCCAACGCGTTCAAACGCGCGCACGGGACCGCACCCGGCGCTTACCGGCGGAAGAGTTGATCCGGAGTGTCAAACCTGAGCACGTTCAGTCGTACGCGGCCGGGCACATTCAGGTGTACGCCGACACCCTGTCGGCCACGGCGACGACGCGGGCGGATTTGACGCCTGCCGGGGCTCCTCCGGAGGCGCCGGTGCCGGTCGCAGGCAGGCACAATACCTGGAAGGTCGGTCCATCGCCGCCCTGGCCCGCGAACACGGCGTCAGCCGCGGCACCATCCGCACGGCCGTCGCCGACCTCTGCCTGAGCACATCGCCGGCCACGAGGACGCCCCGGCCCCGGGGGCTGCGGTCACCCTCGACATGCCGGTCAAGGTCGCCGACTTCCTGCGCACGGCCGAACTGGAGCCCGCCGCGCGGGCCGCGCTCGACCAGGGCGTGGCCGTCCGGCCCGGCCAGGGCTACACATTGCGCGTCAGCGCCGCGCCCCCGGTCTACCGCCAACTGCTCGCCCTCTGCGAGGTCCTCGACGGCACCCCGGGCACCTCGGCGATCCCGGCACAGCGCAAGGCCCGCCGCGAGTACGCAAACCGCGTCAACACCCTCGGCGAGTGACTAAAACCGCCGTTGCCGCAGCTCAGGGGCTGCTCCGTTGTTTATCGGCGAGTACTACCGGGACTCCCTCAGGTACCCCCTCGCCTCCCCCACTCGGGGGAGGCGGCCAGGACCACCGGAGGACGCGATACCGCGAGCGGCGGGGTGAGTATGGCGGTGCTGGAACTCCCAGGTGAAAGCAAGACCGCGATGCCGACTTTTCACGACCACCAGGCGGGATGGATCGCGGTGAAATCGGCCTGTGGCTGATTCAAAAACGGGAAGGAAAAAGGAACATGCTTCGACTCTCTCGCCGGACGGTCAGCACCGCTCTGGTCTCCGTGCTCACCGTGGCCGGGGTGGCTTTCGCGCAGGGCCCCGCCGTGGCCGCGCCGGAAGAGGTCAGTGTCTACACGACCGACGGCGACCCCGGCGGCATGTCCAACTGGAACGGGGACAAGAACTCCAGCAGCTCAGCCGAAGTCTGGAACGCGTGCGATCACGACAGGGACGGCTATCGGGCGGTGACGTTCATCACCTACTCGGGGACCACGTGGGAGATCCAGGACGCCGACGGCGACAACGGCAACTGTGCGCTCACCGATGACGTCAACTTCCCCGAAGGGGCGACGGTGAAGGTGACGGCGTGTCTGCGTAACGGCGCCAATGGGACGCCGAAATTCTGCGCCTCGACGCAGGGACGCGCCTGACCCAGAAACGAGAAAGGCTCGCCGGGATTTCGGCGAGCCTTTTCTGTTGCCGATTTTCAGAGCTTTTCCGTTACGGACGGGGTACAGACCCGCGTCGGACACAGCGTCACCCCAAGCACGCCGAGCCCGGTCAGGTAATCCACCGACTCCACGACGTCGGTCACCGCCTCGCCGTCGGTCAGGAACGGCGGCTCGAACATCAGGTAGACCTTGGGATCGATCCCCACAGCGGACATCACCGCAAGGGCCCGCTCGAACGACCGCCAGGAGATACGGGCGTTCACCAGCGTCGAGCGCACCAGCATGTCCGCGGACTGCAACCCGATACCCATCTCCAACCGCACCCCGTCCAGCGCCTGCACGAACGGAGCCAGCACCGGCTCCAGGAGGACGAGCTTGAGCGCCGGACCCTTGCAGTGCCGCACCGGCACGTGACGAAGCGCCTCGCCCGGGAGGGCCGCGACCCGGCGTACGTCATCAACGGGCCGATCGTGCGGAACCTGCGGGCGCTGCGCGGTGAGCTGGAGCTCGCCGCGCAGCGCCCGAGCACGATCGGCCTGTACGAGGCGATATCCGAGCTGCCGGTGCGCCAGGTGATCGTGATGCGGTTCTTGATGGGGTACTCCTCCACGCAGGTCGCCCCGTTCATGTACATCGACGACCGCACCGTGAACTGCCACTGCCACCGGGCAAGGAACCACCTGGGCAGGAAGCTGGGCCTGCCCACATGCCGCGTTGCGCCGCCTCGCCGACGCCCCCGGTCGCGGAACCAAGGGGGAGTTCGACGAGGATGGCGCAGCCGTCTTCGCCTGCCTGCCACATGGCCCTGCCCGGAGCCGTCAGGCACAGTGCCGGGCCGATGATGGGCAGCTGGGCAGGCGGTGGCGACGTCGTGGGTCTCCCAGGACCGGCCCATCGGTCACCGCGCCGTCGCCCTCACGTCCGCCGGCTGACGCTCGGACCTTGCCGGTGCGTCGCCGGAAGGCTCTGGAGCCCGGGCGGGAAGGGCAAAGGCCCCCGCCCGGGCTCCGGGCACTGCCAGCCGTGGGCCCGGGCGGGACGTGCTTTGTCGAGCCGATCGAAGCTTTCGTAGGGAGGCGCGGACGATGCGAGTCCGCTGCTTCATACTCTGTGCCGGCTGATGACATGGGCTTCGTGGGAAGAGCACTGGCCGCCCCCGGAGCGAGGGCGGCCGCGCGGCTTGATCACTTCCTATGGGCCACCGTCACGCCGACGGCTTGACGGTGCCTGTGAGCATCCAATGGTCGCTGAGCCCTTCGGGCCAGGGTGCGGGGTTGTAGTTCAGGTCATAGCGCCACGAGCCGTCGTAGATGACGCGCCCGCTCTTGAGGTCCCAGCCGTAGTCGCTGAAGAAGATGTAGTCGATTTTGTCGCCGAGCCAGCTCGTGCACTGCCGGGGGCCCGAAGTGTTGCACTTCCGGGCGGTGTCGGCTTCGAAGTGGTCGGTGTACAGGGGCTTGATCTCGTCGTCGCCCGGCGAGAGGTTGAGGTCCCCGCCGATGATGGTGCGCAGGCCACGTCGCTGCCAGCTGAGCGACCAGTCGTGGAAGTCCTGTGCTGCGACGGCGCGATAGCGGCCGGTGGGGTCGGCGTCGTCACTGGAGTTGGGGAAATGGCTGGTGCACGCGACCAGCGCGTTGCCGCGGTCCTCGATGCACGCCGCCCCCTGGGTGGCTGGCCGCGAGTCGGCCTTCTTGAAGGTGATGTCGAAGGGACGCAGGTCGCTTCCTGGGAGCTTCTTCAGGGCGATCGCCACGCCGGTGAATCGCTGCTCCTTCGGGGATGTCTTGTCGGCGGCGCAGCCCAGGAGCTGCCCGGTGTTCATGTTGGGTGCCTTGCGGTGATGGACCACCCACTCGCCGGGCAGGGATTCGCGCAGCAAGTTGGCGTGCATGACGCATGCCTCTTGCACCATGATCACCGCTATGCGGTTGTCCCTTTTGGCATGGCTGACGATTTCGTCCGTCTTCCGCTTCGGTTTCTCGTCATTGGGACAGCGTGCGATCGCACCGCAGATGTTCCACGTCAGCACCCTGACCTCAGGCGGCAGGGGTAAGTCTTCCACTTCCGTTCGAGCTGCTTGCGGGCCCGTGCTCTCGGCATTCGCGAAACCTGGTGATGTGACCGCCAGGAGCGCCGCCAGCAACAATGCCAAGACCGTCCAGCGTTGCTTTCGCACCTGTGTTCCCCCTCTATGGCCTCGGCGTCCAATCCGAAGCCGTTGCTGGCAGCAGTTTTGGGGGGGGTCCATCAATGTCGTGCAAGCGTGAGGGCTGTCCGGGGCTGTCCCGGACAAGACCAGCGTATGTCCGGGCTGGTGGCGGTCCTGCCTCGCAGAGGTTGAAGGCGAGCTGGGCGAGCACCTCCTGGTCGAACAGGCCGGTGGGGAACTCGCGGTTGATGTCGTCGTAATGGATCAGGGCCCCGGCGTTGATCTCACGGAGCGTCCCGCCGAAGACCGGGCGGCCGGCGATGGTGGCCGGGGCGACGGCGGCGCCCCAGGCGGAGCCGAGGCGGGCCAGAGAGATGGCGATCGGGTCAGGGCGCATCCCGGCCCGATGCCAGCTGCGCGGGCGGCGTCGGCGTCGCGCCAGTACCGCCCGGCATCCAGCTGGCCGGCCTTTCCGCGGTAGTCGTTCAGGGCCGGGCCGAACCGGACGATCGGGGTGGGCACCCTGGCTGTGTCGTAGTCGCCGGTGGGCAGCCGGTCCAGCGCCGCGAGCGCGGCCCGGCACGTGGCGGTGTCGAGGAAGTCGGGGACGCGGACGGCCGCGAGGGTGCCGGCCGCGAGGTTCGCCAGGTGCCGGTCGGTGAAGGACGCGCTGTCCACGGCGGTGAACAGCGGGTCGAGTGCCGTGGTGCGGGGCATGTCGCCTCCGTAAGGATGCATGAGCCTACCGTGACGGTACGGTGTACCGTACGCTGACTCGCATGCCGAGGCAATCCACTTCCCTGGATCACGCGACTCCCCAACGGATCGCTGAGCGAGCCCTGCTGATCGTGAATCAGGACGGGCCCACCGCACTCAGCTTCCGCACCCTCGCCGCCGCGCTGAACATCTCCGTCGCCTCCCTCCAGCGCCGATGCACAGACCTGGCCGGACTGCTCGACCTGGTAACCGACCACCTCGCCGGCCGCCTGCCGGAAATCGAGACCGGCACCGACTGGGCGAGCGCCACCGAGCAGCGGTTCACCGCGCTGTACGAGCTGCTGACGGCCCATCCGGGCCTGGTCGCCCTGCGCGGCGACCGGCCCTGGCTCGGCCCACAGCTGCTGAAACGCCTGGTGGAACCGCAGCTCGCCGACTCCCTGACCGCCGGCATGACGCCACAGGAGGCGATCGTCACCTACCGGCGGATGTACCTGCTCACGCTCGGCGGCGCGAGCTTCGTCAACCACCGCGACCCCAAGGCCGCCCAGGCCACCACCCGGCGGGCACTGGCCGCGCTCGACCCGCAGGAATTCCCGGTGCTGACCGGGCAGCTCGGCACCGTCCTGCCCGCCGTCGTCGACCACGAGGTCTACCTAGGCGCGCTCCGCCAGCTCATCCGCGCCGCCGACCCGCCCCGAGCAGCCGTAGCGCCTGGACAGGCGGCCGAGAGGAAGTAGACGGCGAGAGCAGCACCCTCGCCACGGTGCCCCAGTCCGCTCCCGCCGACTGGGGCACCCCCATTTCCCACCCCCGCCCCCGTCGACGGTCTGCAGAAGAACATCCTCGACGTCGTCCGCTGACAAGGCATCCGCCAGGCCGCGGCCCAGCGGCAGCACTCCGGAACAGCCTGGCGGACGCCGCGGCGAGGGCGACCATGATGCGGTGCAAGTTGATCCCGGCCCTGGAGATGACGCCGCCCGGATATCGGGGCGCCAGGCTGGCCGGGCGAAGGCAGGCCACGCGTGCCCGGGCCGCCAGCCGACTCCGTGTTCGGCGATGGAGAGATCTGGCCCGGTGCCGTTGCGAGCCGGGCCATGACGGCATTCTCCTCCAGCCACCAGCGCGACCTGCGGGGCTCCTGGTGCCCCCTTTGAGGACAGGGCCCAGGTCTAGGACGCCGCGCGGCGGAGGTAGCACGCCAGGCTCTTGGTGAGTCGGGCGGCAGCGGCGAGCGCAGCGCGCCCTTGAAGCTTCCCCTTGATCGTGGGCACCTGGAGACTGGGATCTTGAGGTTCCAGAGGAAGTAGCACCAGGTGGGAAGCAAGTACACGAAGCGGTAC
>NZ_JBEPDM010000072.1:0-24056 GCF_040300305.1 Streptomyces sp. NPDC000410 | reverse complement strand
CGTCCTTGCTGCCCATCTGTGATCCTTCCCGGCAGAGACCACATCTCATGCCAGACGGGTCACACCGGGGCATACACAAACTTCAGGACAGTCCCCCCGGCCCTCGGACGCTTCGAATCCGTAACCGTGGTCACCGACCTGCCCAAACTAGCGGTGGCGATCCGCCGCGCGTGGGCCACGACGTTCTCGCCCAGGGCTGTCCGGCTACGCCATCGGGGTGGCTGGTCACTGGAGGACAGCGGGATGGGCGTGACCGTCCAGCGCCTTCAACCATGCGACTTGGGCGGGGAGATGGTCACCTGGGATCCGTCCCGACCGGAGAACTTCCGCAGTGTCGTGATCGACTGCTCATCCGGCTCGATGGACGGCGTGGTGGTCTGGCGGACGCCGACCCACCGGTTCCTCTACAACACGGTCGAAGGCGGCGGGCGGGTTGTCGCCAAGAGCAACGGCGTCAGTGATCTGGACTTGGCTGCCATGGAAGGGTTGAGCCGACTCGCGCTGGCGGGACGCCTGCTCCAGGGCCATTTCGGTGGCTCGGCGGAGCGTTCCGCTCCCCTCGACGTCGAGTGGCTGCTCGACCCGGACGGTCGGCTGTGCCTCGTGCAGATCCGCCCCTACCTGCTCTGAGATCCCGCGGGCGCCCCAAGCGGTGAACCCGACTGCGCGCAGCGCCGTTTCCCGGGTGGATGGTCCCGCGCGGACCGCAGGCCAGGGCGGTGAATGAGAGCCCGGCCAACTCGTCCGAGGGAGGATGAACAGTGTCGCGGATGTCAGCCGCAATGTCCGGATCGGTAGTGGGCAACCTGGCTCAAAGGGTGCTGCGCCGACGACGCCGCGCGACTCTCACGAACGTTGCGGGTTCCCATGGCAGCCGTAGTCTCCTTGTCATCAACGGTGATGTCTTCCGCCGCGACCGCCCCCACTTCGCCGGCCTGAATGTCGGGAGCGTCGAGACCGTCTACTGCGGCATCGAGGACCTCGCGTTCTCCATCGACACGCCGCGCACCTGCGTCTGGGAGACGGTGGAGGGCAGGGACCTGGCCGACTTCGGGCTGGTGCAGGTCGTCGCCTATCCCCGTCCGACCGTCACACTGCTCAGCGCTGTCGCCTCCTACCTCGAGCACAAGAACCGGCCGGCACTCAATGCCGCCGCGGTCAGCGCTCCTACCAAGCTCTACCAACTCATGGTGCTCGCCCAGGCGGGACTGCCGGTTCCCACAACGCTCCACCTGCCCCGGCGTGTCCTGCCGAAGTCGTTCCAACATCTGGCCGCCCGGCTGGGCCTGCCCTTCGTTCTGAAGGCGATAAACGCGAGCGGCGGGAGGCTCAACTTCCTGATCGAGAACGAGGTCCACTTTCTCAGGCACGTGCTCGACCCCGCTCACGACACGGTCGGATTTCTCGCCCAAGAGTTCATTCCGAACAACGGCACGTTCCGCATCTTGGTGTTCGGCGAGGAGACGCCGATCGTGATGCATCGATGCAGCACTGACGGAACCCACCTCACCAACACCGAAAGGGGTGGTCATGCCACCCTGTTCGATACCGAGTCCTTCGACCCCGCCGTGATGGACATGGCCGTCCGGGCGGCCAGTCTCATGGGGTGTGACATCGCCGGGGTCAATGTGGTGCAGGACCGTCAGACGCGGCAGTGGCACCTGCTCGAGGTCACCGCCAGCCCGGCCATCGGCAGCGGAGCGTTCGCGACGGAGAAGACCGCGGCGTACTCCTCCTACCTCCAAGCCAGGCTGTCTCCGTAGTCCGTAGCAGGTAGTCAGGCCACCCCGCACCTGACGCCGCGGCGGGCTCAGTGCGTTGCGGCGGACGACTCACCTGTGAGCTCGGGAGGCCAGACGGTCGAGTCCAGCAGGCCCAAGGCAAAGGCGCGTGCGACGACCGCCGTACGCGAGGGGGCTTCCAACTCCTGCCGTAGCCGGCTCAGGTGGTAGTCCAAGGCCTGGCGCGACATGCCCACGGCCCGGGCGATGTCGGCGTTGGGCTTGCCTTGGGCCAGGCGCAGCAACACCTGCTCCTGAATCGGTGTCAGCTTGACGGCACGTGGGTGCTCGATCCCCAAGGCGGTGAGCAGGGTCAGGATCCGAACCGGGCGACCGTCTTCGCGGAGCACTGCGACGTCGGCACGCACCAGACGAAGGGCGCCGCCGCCGGTCCGGCACACCAGTCGTACGTTGCGGCGCAAGGCTCGCCCACGCACGACCTCCTGCCACTCCCGTAGCAGAGCTGCCGTACGAGGTGAAGGCACGACAAGGTCGCGCAGGGAGCGCCCCTCCAGCAAGGCGACCCTGGTTCGGAGGAGTCCGGCCGCACCCACGTTCGCACGCAGGACCCGGCCGCTGAGCGTGAAGATCAGTGAAGCCGCTCCTGTCCGGTCGCGAAGGGCCCGCAGTTCTTCCTCAGCAGCGGCCTTCTCGCCGAGCGCCTGAACCTCGCCAGTGACATCGATGTACATGCCGCCCACACAGGGGCCCGCCGCGGTGTCCAGAGGGAAGCGGTGTCCCGTCACGCTGACCGGAGCGCCGCTCGGCCGCGAGAATGTCAGGGAGTGGCGTAGGGGACGGCCGCGCGCGAGGACTTGCAGATCCAGCGCACGTGCCTGAGCGACATCGTGCTCGCGGACGACATCCTCCAGGGTGCGCCCGGTCACGGCTCCAGGGACCTTTCCATGTAGATGGGCATAGGCGTCGTTGGCCCACAGGTACCGGCCTGCCGCGTCCCGGATGAAGGCGGCCGCCGGCACGTACGCGGCGAACGCCATGTGACGCTCCCTCTCGTACACGCCGAGCGTCACATCGATCGCGAATCCCGTCACCCCGCCGACCCGCCCGGACGCTTCCCGTCGTGGCCCGGCGGTGACGTCGAGCAGGCGCTCACCACAGCGGGCCCGCCAGTGAACCGTCTCTCCTTCGAGCGCCCGGCCGAGCATCCGTGCATCGTGTACGGGCGGATGGTCCCGGCGTTCCTGGGGAGTGGACGGCGCGGGCGAGGGCACCTTGCCAAGTGCGCCGGGCGCCGAGCCTCCGCCGTACCGGATGAGACGCAGCCCGCTGTCTGTCTCCCACCAGGCGACGGGGAGCAGTTCGAGCAGCGAACCCCATTCCTCGGACCTGCTCACGGGTGGAACTGCCTTTCCTGCGGTGGGGAGACGTGCCAGTGGCCGGCGGAGATTCAGGCGGCCGGGCCGTACAGAACCTGAACAAGTCCCGATTCGTGCGCGGCAGTCACGAGCCCGGTCATGTCGGTGTTGAGTTTTCGCTGCAGTGCGACCAAGGTCCGCATGACAACCGTGCTGGTGCGGGACAGTTCGGTCGGCAGGTCGTTGGCATCGACGCCCTCGCACAGTGCGCGCAGGACGGCGCTCTCCACCGGGGTGAGACGCGGCGTCGACGGGGGGACCGGGAGCGGTTCCGGGCGTTGCGCAATTGCGTACCGGTCGGATGCGGCGCTTTGTGCCGCAAGTCTCGAGGCCCCGGAGGTCGAGCCCTTCACCTTGGCACCGCGAATCCGGGACCGATGCCCTGCCGCGACCCGCTGCCTGTCCGTCTCGGCACCCCAGATGCCGTACTCGCCTTGGTCACGAGCCCATTGGCGGCACGCTCGCATCACGGAACAGCGCCGACAGAGAATCTGTGCACTCTCCGTCCGCTCCCTTCCCCGAGGCCCGTGGTCGCTGTAGCCGTCGTCCGGCGGGTGAAAGAGCCAGGGTTGCTCGGTGCAGGGCGCAGGCGAACTCAGCCGCGTCACGAACGGGGGGACAGAGCTCTGATGTCCGTCACGACTCATTCCCAGCACCTCGACTCTGCGGATACGGCTCTTGCGCCGAGGAAAACGTGCGGACTGCCGGGACGGTTCAGTCGGGTTCTCCCCGGACCGGGGCGGGGCCACCGGGTGAACCATCGTGAGGCGACGTCCGTATCGTCCACAGAAGGCCCGCGTTGGCACATCAGGCCTTCCGGTGCTCCTGGCCGAAGAGCCCGATGGTTGGTGCACCTCGGGCTGCGGGGGGTACCGCTCGTGGGCCCTGCGCCGCGGCCGGTGGGTGCGAACGGGCGCGGGGCCCACTCTCCCCTCCGTGCCTCCGGAGCGGGTGACACACCACGCGCAGACCGGACGGCCACCGCCCGGAGGGCTGATAGGAACCGCGACGATGACCAAGACCGAGTACGAGATCAACGCTCAGACGCACATACGCATCGGGCTGGCCCTCCTCCTGGAGGACCGCTCGCACGAGCACAGCCGCGAGAGCATCGAGGCCTTCCTCAAGGCCGAGCTGGAGCGCGTGTTCGGGGAGCCGATGTAACGGCGCCGCAAGAAGCGCTAGTTGCCCCCTGCATGCGCCCTTAGGAGAGGCAGGACCCCAACCGCCGGACGACAGAAGGTGGACAGTGAATGCCGGCAAGACCGTGGCAGACAGACAGCGGGTGCTCGACATCACGGACACCGATGTTCTGGCCGACCCCTACCCCCACTACGCGCGGCTGCGGCGGGACGATCCCGTACATAGGAGTGCCAACGGATACTGGTTCGTCGGCCGGCATCGGGACGTGCAACTGGTCACCGCCGACCATCGATTCGGCAAGAGGTGCGTCACCGACGGATGGTCTGGGGCGCGCGGACAGTACGCCGTGGTCGACATGCTGGCCCAGAGCATCTTCCCGGCCGGTCCGCCCTTGTACAGTCGAATGCGGGCCCTCCTGAGCAGAGCGTTCTCCAGCCGCTCCTTCAGGAGGACCGAGCCATGTGTCCAGAAGCTCGCCCGCGAGTTCACCGAAGAGGCCGTAGCCCATGGCCGGCTCGACCTGATCCGTGACATCGCTCTGCCTCTGCCGCTGTTCGTCATCGGATCCCTGTTGGGCGTGCCGGAGAGCGACTTCGATCAGCTGCGCACGTGGACGGCCGCGCTCACCACTGCCGCGGGCTCCCATGAGGACGAGGTGCTGGCCTCCGCCTCACGCGCGAGAGACGAGTTTCACCACTACTTCGAGGGGCTTATCTCCGACCGCCGCCGCCTGCCGAGACTGGATCTGCTCACCGCCATGATCCGCGTCCGCGACGCACGCCCGCGGTCCGGGCACGACTCGTTGGTGACGATGGCGGCCGCACTTCTGCTGGCGGGGCACGAGAACTCGGCCAACCAGATCGGCAACACGGTTCTTGCTCTGCTCGACCACCCTGGCCAACTCCGGAGACTGCGGGCGCACCCGTCCCTGGTTCCGGCGGCGGTGGAGGAAGCCCTGAGGTTCGACGGCCCTTTGCAGCTCGGACTGCGCGTGGCGCTTGAGGACGGTGACATACGGGGTGCGCGCGTGGCGCAGGGCGACCTGGTCCTCATGGGATGGGGATCCGCCAACCGGGACCCGGCACTGCTGGAGCGGCCCGACGAATTCGACATCACGCGCCGACCAGGTCCCACGTACCTAGGTGTCAACCAGGGGATCGACTTCATCATCAATGCCCAGCTGGGGCGGGCGGAGACGCGAGCCGTACTGGAGGCGCTTCTGCGCACGACCACGGGCATCCAGCTCTCCGTGTCGCCGGCCGACCTGCCCCATCGCCCCACGCCGTTCTTCCGAGGGCTCGAGCGGCTTCCGCTGACCGTGTGGTGAACCCGGTTCGGGCACGCCTTCAGAGTGCGCCACGGGCATCGCGAAAATCCATGTGAACCCGATCGGCGTGACGGACGTAACCGGGGTACGTCACGAAGGGAAGGCGGTGCGCATGGGGCGCGGACCGGACGGCGTGTGGAGCGAGCGGTGGAGTTCGCCCGACTACGAGGTGGACGAGCACGGCCGAGTGGTGGGCGCGGTCAACGACCGGACACCCAACAACTGGGGGCGCTGGGGCGACTTGGACGAGCTCGGCACGGTGAACTTCCTTACCCCTGAGGTCATCGCCGAGGCGGCCGCGGCGGTTCGCGCAGGTCGGGCCGTGGGCTGCGCGTTGCCGCTCGGTCCTGGTGGGCCCGTGCACCCGCTGCGCAGCGGACCGGTGCACCTCTTCTCGGTCAGCGGGACCGATGTGGTCGCGGGAGCCTCCTTCGGCCGGTGGACCGGGGCGCAGGTGACGGACGACTACCTCTTCCTGCCTCTCCAGGGCACCACCCAGTGGGACGGCCTGGCTCACTTCGGCTATGCCGACACTCTGTACAACGGCTTCTGGATCGGTGGGGTCGAGGCCTACAGCGGCGCCCGGCACTGCGCCATCGACCGGATGAAGAGCCGTCTGGTCGGCCGCGGAGTTCTGCTCGACCTTCCCCGGCATCTGGGTCTTGACCGGCTGCTGCCAGGGCACCGCATCATCCCCAAGGCATTGGACGCATGCGCGCGGGCACAGCATGTCGAAGTTCGCAGCGGCGACATCCTGCTGATCCGCACCGGCCACGTGCCGTGGTTCTACGACCTTGAGGACAAGGCGGAGTTCTGGCGAGTCGGCGCCCCGGGGCTGACGATGGCGACGGTCCCCTGGCTGCACGCACGACAGTGCGCCGCGGTGGCGATGGACAACGTGGCGATCGAGGTAGAGCCATTCGATGAGCCGTTCGAGCACGACTATCCGGTGCACGGACGGCTGATCCGCGATCTGGGCCTGACGCTGGGCGAGCTGTGGTGGCTGGAAGATCTGGCCGAGGCATGTGCCGAGGAGGAACGCTGGGAGTTCCTGGTGTCGGCGCCTCCGCTGAACATCACCGGCGCTGCCGGCTCCCCGGTCAATCCGATCGCCGTGCTGTGAGCCGTCTTCATCGCCGTCCCCGGATTGAACGGCCGCACTGCGTCTCGTCACTGAGCGGCTGCACCGCGTCTCCGCAACGCATCTCCGACCGTGAGTGTCCGAATGAGGGAGTCATTGTGAACGGATCCGTACGAAGAATCGGAGCCTCGGTCCTGACCGGTTCGATGCTGCTCTTTGCGGCGGCCTGTGGCGACCAGGACGACGGCGCCTCCGCGTCCACCACCCAGCTGCCCAGGGTGGTGAAGGTGGGGATACCGCTCGACACGTCTGGGGCGGCCGGCATCGCGGGCGTGGGTACCAACGAGTACGCGGGCGTGAAGCTGGCCATGGAAGAGATCGAGGCGAGCCGGTTCCTCGGCGACACCCGGATCGAGCTCGTGTTCCGTGACACCAGAGCCGACAAGCAGGCGGCCGTCAGCACGGTGCTGAAGATGGTGGGCCAGGACAAGGTCGACGCCATCGTCGGATTCTCTCTCACGCCCTCGTTTCTGGCGGCTGCCCCTCAAGCCCAGTCCAGGGGGTGCCCGTGATCGCACTGGGCCTCTCGGCACCCGGGGTGACCGACGTCGGCGACTACGTCTTCCGCATCATTCCGGACGTGAGCAGGATCTACCCGGCACGGGACGTGGCGTTCGCCAAGGCCTTCGGGGCGAAGACCGCCGCGTACCTCTACAACAACGACACCGAGACGGTCGTGGCGATCCACGGCGCCCGCAAGAAGGGGCTGGAGGGTGCCGGGGTTACGTCCGCGGCCGAGCAGAGCATGACGCAGAAGGACACCGACCTGCGGGCTCAGCTCACGGAGATCAAGAAGGCCGATCCCGACGTGAGCGTCCTGTCCACGTTCCCCGGCCAGTTCGCTTCGGTGTATCTCCAGGCTCGTGAGCTCGGCATCGACCAGCAGATCATCGCCACCGACGGGACGGCCGGGGAACAGATACTGCAGCAGGCCGGACCCGCGATGCAGTGCCTGGTCTACACCGGTCTTTGGTCGGCCGAGAGCCGGCAGGGCAACAACGACCACTTCCAGAGCTTGATGCAGAAAGAGCTCGGCAAGCCGGGTGACCTCTTCTTCGCAGCCGGCTACGACGCCCTGTGGGCCTACGCGACGGCACTCCGGACGGCGAGGACGGCACAAAAGCCCGCGGTGCGGGATGCGCTCGCCAGCCTGAAGCAGTTCAGGGGCGCCTTCGGAGAGTATGGCTTCGACGAGAACCGCAATCCCACGATCACCGGAACTCCGCTGCAGATCACCGGAGGCAAGCCGGTGCTGTGGAAGCCGGGCTCACGATGCGTCAAGTACGCAGCGGGCCGGGGGCGGGCGAGAGCGGCGGGTGATGGCATGCAGCAAGCCGTCAACGGGCTCTCCGTGGGCAGTGTCTACGCGCTCCTCGGACTCAGCGTGACGCTGATCTGGGGAGTGCTCCACACGTTGACCTTCGCACACGGCCAGATCCTCACCTGGGGAACCTTCGGAACCCTGGTGGCCCTCGATGGCGGCCTGCCCGTCTGGGCGGCCCTGGTCGTCGGATGCCTCACGGGTGGGGTGCTCTCCTGGGGCATCGATGCCACGGTCCTGGCCCACACTGCGGCGACGAGGCACGTCCGAGCACGCTCCCGTGGTCGTCACCATCGGAGTGGCACTCGTTCTGGCCGCGATCCTCAAGTGGCACACGGGGTCGCAGTACGTGGCATTCCCGCGCCAGGGCCTGCCCCAGGGTGCTCTCACCGTCTTCGGACAGAACGTGCCTGTTCTGCAGCTGACGGTTCTGGGTGTCTCTCTCGCCGTGATGGTGCTGCTCGGGAGCTGGATCAGGCGCACCCGAGCGGGGCGTGCCCTGCGGGCCGTGGCCCACTCCCAGGAGACGGCCGAACTGCTGGGCATCGACAGCAGGCGTGTCTACGCGGTGGCCCATGTAGTGGCGGGTGTCCTGGCCGCGCTGGCCGGCGTGTTCGTGGCCGTGGCCACCGCCAACGTCTCCTACTCGTCGGGAGACCGCGCGCTGCTCGTCGCCTTCGCGGTGATCATTCTGGGCGGCATGGGCTCGATGCGGGGCGCCGTGGCGGGAGGGCTGCTCCTGGGGCTGATCGAGGTCTACGCGACGGTGTACGTCTCCTCGGCGTTCCGCGAGGCGGTGGGATTCCTGGTGATCATCCTCGTCCTCTTCGTACGACCGTCCGGCTTGTTCGGTGAGAAGGAGGCGACCCGTGTCTGACTGGCTCCCGCCTACCAGCAGTTCCTCCTGGACACGCTCCTCATCGAGATCCTGCTGGTGCTCAGCGTGGCGGTTCTCTTCCAGTGCGGCCCCTTCTCGATGGCGACGCCCGGATTCACGGCTGTCGGGGCCTACACCTCTGCCCTGCTGACGACGGAGCAGGGCTGGCCTGTCCATGTCGCCGTCGCGACCGCCGCGCTGGCAGCGGCGGCGCTCTCGGCGGTCTTCGGTCTCCCCGTGCTGCGCCTGCGTGGCAGCTATCTCGCGCTGGGCAGCCTGGCGCTTGGCCAGGTCGTCGTCCTCGGCATCTCGAACGCCTCGTTCACCGGCGGCCTCTTCGGCGTCTCGGGGATCCCGGCAGGACTCGGCAGCGAAATGCTGGTGGTCCTTCTGGTCGGCGTCTGTCTCCTCCTGCAGTTGGTCCACCGGTCGTACACCGGCCGGGCCACGCGGGCCGTCCGGCTCGATGAGCGCACTGCGCAGGGGCTCGGTGTCCATGTGTTCCGCCTTCGCCTGGCGGTGTTTGTCGCGTCCGGCGCATTGGCCGGTCTGGCCGGCGCGCTCGAGGCTCACCGGACCGGGGTCATCAGCCCCGACCAGTACGGATTTCCCCTCCTGGTTGCGGTGTTCACCTACGCACTCGTCGGTGGAACGGGCACTGGGCGGGTCCGGTCGTGGCCACCGTGGCGTTCACGCTGCTGCGGGAGACCCTTGAGCTCGCGGAGTCGGACGCGGAGAACGCCGTCTATGGTGCCGTCCTCGTGATCGTCGTCCTTGCCGCACCCAACGGACTCACGGACCGGCGCCTCTATCGAGTGGTCGTCAGGTGGGTGCGCGCCAGGCGGGCTCGCGGGCATGTCTCGGACGCCTCCCAGCCGCCACGGTCAGAAGCCCGCATGGAGGGTCTATGAACATGCTCCAGGTCAGTGGGGTGAGCAAGTCCTTCCGAGGGCTCAAGGCCCTCGATGAGGTCTCCGTCGCCGTTCGGCAAGGGTCGGTGGTCGGACTGGTCGGCCCGAACGGTGCCGGGAAGTCCACGCTCGTCAATCTGGTCTCGGGGTATCTCGCACCTGACAACGGGACCATCCTCATGGCGGGCTGCCCGGCCACCGGACTGCGCCCCGACCAGCTGGCCGCCCGTGGAGTGGCGCGGACCTACCAGAACCTCCGTCTGTTCGAGGAGACCACGGTCGTCGAGAACTTGCTGCTCGGCAGACACCGCGCCTTTCGGGGCAGGCCCTGGCAGCTCTGGAGCCGGCGTCGCACGGAGGAACGTGAGCGCCGCGTCGCACTCGATCTCGTCGAACGGGTCGGCCTCGGGGTGGCAGCGCACGAGAACGTGACCGAGCTGTCCTACGGATCGCGCCGGCGCGTCGAGATCGCTCGGGCCCTGGCCACCGAGCCCCATCTCCTGCTCCTCGACGAGCCGACCGCAGGGATGACGCGCCGCGAAGCGGATGAGATCGGCGCTCTCATCCGCGAAATCAACCGTGAGGCGGTCACCGTGGTGCTGGTCGAGCACAACGTCAGACTCGTCTCCGAGGTCTGCGACGAGGTCGTCGTCCTGGAGCAGGGCCGCGTCGTCACCCAGGCCCCGGCTCCGGAGGTATGGGACGATCCACGGGTAAGACGCGCCTACCTCGGAGCCGACGGAGAGGGGGAGAGGTGACGCTCCTGCGGGTGACCGATCTCGTGGTGCGCTACGGCCACGCGACGGCGCTGGACGGTGTGAGCCTGACGGTCGCGCCGGGCGAGGCGGTCGCGGTCGTCGGGCCCAACGGAGCGGGGAAGTCCACCCTCCTGCGTACCGTCTCCGGACTTGTCCGCCCGTCGACGGGCTCGGTGTCCCTCTCCGGCCGGGTGATCACAGGGCAGCGTCCCCACCGGATCGCCCGGGCGGGCTTCGCGCACGTGCCCGAGGGCCGCGCCATCCTCGGCCCTCTCACCGTCGAGGAGAACCTCCAGGTCGGCGGCCATCACCGCCGACGGTATGAGGTGCGGGAGGGCATGGAGCGGATGATGGAGCTCTTCCCCGCTCTTCGGCCCCACCTACGCTCCACGGCGGGACTGCTTTCGGGCGGTGAGCAGCAGATGCTGGCCATCGCCCGCGGACTGATGGCGGAGCCACAGGTCCTGGCACTGGACGAGCCGTCGATGGGACTGGCGCCTGTCGTCGTGGAGAGCGTCGTCGCGTGCCTGCGCGCTGTCGCGAGGTCCGGCACGGCTCTCCTCCTGGCCGAGCAGAACGCCCGACTGGCCCTTGAACTCGCCGACCGGGCCTACGTAATCGTCGGCGGCAGGTTTGTCCGCTCCGGCCCCGCCCCACTCCTGGACGACGAGATCATCGACTTGTACATGACGTGACATGGGTGCGGGCGTCGGGGCGTTTCGTCGGCATACGGGCACCCTCATGAACTTTCCCGATCCGCTGTCGTAGTACCAGACGTTGGGATGTCGACCCCTTGTGATTCGGGCGGCTATGGCCGCCCGCCTCTGCGGATTGGAACCATGATGATCAAGTTCCCCAGCAAGGTTGCCGCCACCTTCGCGGTCATGGCGGCCGCCGGTGTGGCTCAGCTCTCCGGGGCGGCATCCGCATCGGCGGAAGAGGCGCTCCGGGCACGCGCCCAGGAGCCTGTCGGAAGCGCGCAGGCCGAAACCGAGACGGCCGGCTGGGGCCTCGCGGCCGAACCCGGCATCCTTCTCGTGCCCTAGCCGACGTCTCGGCGGCCGCTCGTGTCCCCGGGCCGGTCGCGAGCTTCTGTGACGGTCCGCCGGGTCCTCTTGGCGGACCGTGCCGGTGTGGAAGGCACACGACGAGGGAGTGAACCAGATGCGCGCAGTGGTGTTCGACGAGTTCGGGCGGATCCCCGAGGTACGAGAGGTCAAGGACCCTGCACCTTCTCGCGCCGGTGCGGTGATCCGAGTGGAGGCGACAGGTCTGTGCCGCAGTGACTGGCACGGCTGGATGGGGCACGACCCCGGCATCTGTCTCCCGCACGTTCCCGGGCACGAGCTGTCGGGGGTGGTCGAGGCAGTCGGATCGGACGTCGTGAACTGGAGACCGGGAGACCGGGTCACCGTGCCCTTCGTATGCGCCTGCGGGCGGTGCCCCGCGTGTGTCAGCGGCTCCCAGCAGGTGTGCGAACGGCAGGAGCAGCCCGGATTCACCCACTGGGGGTCGTTCGCGGAGTTCGTTCCCATCCACCAGGCGGACGTCAATCTTGTGGGCATCCCGGAGGAGATGTGGTACGTCACCGCCGCCGGCCTCGGATGCCGTTTCGCCACCGCGTTCCGGGCCGTCCTGGCCCAGGGGCGGACGGCACCTGGGGAGTGGGTCGCGGTACACGGTTGCGGGGGTGTCGGGCTGTCGGCCGTCATGATCGCCGCAGCGATCGGCGCACGGGTCGTCGCCGTGGACGTGTCGCCGCAGGCGCTCGATCTGGCGCGGAAGTTCGGTGCGTCCGCGGTCATCGACGCCTCTGCCATCCGTGGCGAGGTCGCCGAGGCGGTGCGGTCCGTGACAGACGGAGGGGCGCACGTCTCTCTGGACGCCCTGGGCAGCCCGACGACCTGTGCAGCCTCGGTGAACAGCCTGCGCCGCCAGGGCCGGCACGTCCAGGTCGGCCTTCTGCCCAACGGCGCCGGGGACCTCCCGATGGACCTGGTCGTCTCCCTCGAGCTCGAGATCCTGGGCAGTCACGGCATGCCTGCTCACGCGTACCCGCCGATGATGGACATGATCGACAGCAGGCTGCTCCGCCCCGAGCTCCTGGTCACCGGCACCATCGGGCTGGATCAGGCACCTGCCGCCCTTGCAGCCATGGGGACCGCTCCTGGTGCCGGCGTCGTGGTCATCGAGCCGCAGGCCTCCGGGCGCGCGTTCCGACTCGATCAGGCGCCGGTCACGGGGACACAGGAGAGTGACGGCGCATGAAGGGTGAAGAGACTCCGTTCGGCGGCAGCCGGACGTTCGACATCGGCGACGTCGATGTCCTCAGCGACCCTTATCCGCACTACGAGAGGCTCCGGCGCGAGGATCCCGTGCATCGGTGTGCCAACGGATTCTGGTTCGCCAGTCGGCATCGGGACGTACAACTGATCACCTCCGACCCTCGATTCGGCAAGAAATACTTCACCGAGGCGTGGGTCGGGGCGGTTGGACAGCACGCGGTGGTCGAGATGATGGCCCAGAGCATATTCCTGGCCGATCCGCCCTCGCACGGCCGACTCCGGGCGTTCCTGGGGCGCGCGTTCACCGCTTCCGCCGTCCAGCGGATCGAACCACTGATCGAGCGGACGGCCCGGCGCCTCGTGGACGACGCCGTTTCCTGCGGAGAGTGCGAACTGATCCAGGATGTCGCTGTTCCGCTCCCGCTGCTCGTTACCGGCGGGCTTCTCGGGCTGCCGGAGCGCGACTTCGATCAGCTGCGCACCTGGACGGCCTCGTTCACCGCGGCCGTCGGCTCCTACGACGAAGAGTCGCTGGTCTCCGCCTCGCGGGCGGGAGAGGAGTTCCGAGAGTACTTCGCAGGCGTGATCCGAGCGGCGTACCCGTCCGGGACCCGATCTGATCACCGAGATGATCCGCGTTCGCGACGCCGACGAGCAGCTCAGCCAGGACGATTTGATCACGATGGCGGCCATCGTCCTCATGGCCGGCCACGAGAACTCGGTCAACCAGATCGGCAACACGATCCTCGCCTTGGTGAACCACCCCGCTCAGCTACAGAAGGTGCGATCCGGCCCGCGGCTCATCCCGGCCGCGGTCGAGGAGGCGCTGAGGTTCGACACGCCCACTCCATACGGCCTCAGGAGCGCACTGGAGGACGTGGAGATCGGGGAAGTGTACGTGGCGCGGGGCGACTTGCTGCTCACCGGTCTGGGGTCGGCGAACAGGGATCCCGACCTGCTGGACCGGCCGGACGCCTTCGACGTGACGCGCCGGCAGGGTGGGCGGCACCTCAGCTTCGGCCAAGGGATCCACTTCTGCAGCGGCGCCTCGTTGGCGCGGGCCGAGACGCGAGCGGTGCTCGACGCGCTCCTGCGTACGACCAACGGCATCCAGCTGTCCGTTCCGTCCGCCGACCTGCGTCACCGCCCTACTCCGTTTTTCCGAGGACTCGAAAGTCTGCCCCTGTCCCTATGGTGAGTGCGGGCGCGGCGACATCCGGAAGGCACAGCGGCATCAGGCATTGACGGGGGTATCCAGGTACATGCGCAGAGAGACGGCCGGGCACGAGTCGAGCGCACCTCCATGGGTGGGGCGCGTCGAGGAGACCACGGCTTTGCGTGCCGTTGTCGCCGCTCTCGGGGAGGGGCGGGGAGGCTGCGTCCTCGTCGAAGGTGAGCCCGGTATCGGGAAGACCGCCCTCCTCGGCAAAGCACTCGAGGACGCCGCACGGCTCGAATGCACCGTGCTGATGGCACACGCGGACGAGCTCGGGCAGAAGCTGCCCCTCCATGTCATCGGGCAGGCGCTCGACTCCTCCATGCGCACGACCGGTTCCGTGCCGGCGGACATCAGGACGCCCCTGTGGCTCCTGGGGTCGGGCAACCCCGCAATGGCGGGCGTGGAGAAGGCTTTGCAAGCCATCGACCGGCTGTGCGTCGTGGCGCCGGTCCTCCTGGTCGTCCACGACCTGCAATGGGCGGACGAGGCCAGTCTGCTGGTACTCGGCAGCCTCGTGCGAGCCACGCGGCAGACTCCGCTGCTCATCGTGGGCAGTGTCCGGTCGGTGCCCAGGCGGGAAGAGGTGCAGCAGTTGAAGCGGGCCATGACGAGCCGCGACGCCACCGTCCTCACCCTCAAGCCGCTCTCCTTCGCCGAGTCGCAGGAGATGGCGGGTGAACTCCTGGGCGCCGTCGTCGGTCCGGAACTCGGCCGTCAGGTCGGCCTGGCCGGGGGCAATCCGCTCTATGTGCGGGAGATGGTCGACGCTCTGGTTCGCGAACGCAGACTGCGGGTCACCGACGGCATAGTCGACCTCACCGAGGGCCCCGACGGCCGCCTGGCCCCGACGACGCTCGGCGCAGCCATCGCCGACCGCCTGGGGTTCCTCACACCGGCCACCTCCGAAGTCCTGCGTTCCGCCAGTCTGCTCGGCACCGAGTTCACCATGGCGGACCTCTGCACAGTGCACGAGGCGCAGCCGCACGATCTGCTGAGGCCGATCGAGGAGGCCATACTGGCCGGGGTGCTCGGCGACGGAGGTGACCGGCTGCGTTTCCGCAGTGCCCTGTTCAGGGACGCTCTGTACGAGGAGATGCCGGCCGCCATTCGCGCCGCCCTGCACTACCAGACCGCGCGGGCACTCGCCGGGTCGGGCGCGCTCCCGGAACGCGTGGCAGGCCAGCTGAACCTCGTTCCGGACGTCACGGACGGGTGGACTATGGACTGGCTCGCGGAGACCGGTCCGGAGCTGCTGTACCGGGCCCCCGAGCTTGCGGTGGACCTGATGCGGCGCGCGTTGCCCGGCCTGCCCGGTGACGACACACGCAGAGGTGGCATGGAGGCGGACCTGGTCACGGCCGAATTCTTCTGCGGAAGAATGGCGGACGCCACCCGCGCGGCGCGGCAAGTCCTGGTGCGCACCACCGACAGCGAAGTGGCCTTTTCCGTGACCTGGTTGCTGGCCTACGCGCTGATGCGCGTCCGAAGTTTCGCCGAGGCGATCGACGTGGCGTCGGGGGCCGCGCGGCGATGGAACCTCGATGCCAGGTCCGCCACCAGGCTGGATGCCCTGCGGGCCCTGATCCTCTTCTGTGACGGTCAGTACGACGAAGGAGAGGAGCTGGCGCGCCATACCTTGGCCGAGGCCGAGGAACTGAGCGAGTGGCCCGCTGCCGCCTATGCGCTGCACACGATGGCGCTGGGAGCCACCCATCGGCGGGCCCCCGAAACGAGGCTGGTCCTTCTGGACAGGGCGCTCACCTTGCTTGGCGACGAGGCGCCGCAGTGGACGGGCTGCCGACTCCTGCTGATGACCAATCGGGCCTACGCGCTCGAGGACCTCAACCGCCTGGAGGAGATGTGGGAGGAGCTCGCCGCCGCACAGCAGCTGGCCGAGGGCGTGGGGACGGCCCGGATCTACGAACTTGCCGCGCCTGTGGCCGAGAGCGCGTACGAGGCCGGTCGCTGGGACGATGCGGTGGCCGAGCTCGAGAGCGTGGAGGAGTTCTGGGAAGGCATGAACAACCCGGAGCTGATTCACGGTATTCCTGCCCTCGTGGCCGTGCGCCGGGGGCAGCTCGACGTGGCCCGTGCCCAGCTGGCGGCGATCGACGAGAAGCCATGGGCCGCGACGGGCTACGCACGGGCCAACACCGCCTGTGAACTTCTGGCGCGAGCCCTCCTCGCGGAGCGGGAGGGGCGCCCAGGTGACGCCAGAGCGGCGCTTTCCCAGACCTTGTCGGACGACTGGGCCAAGGCCATGCCGGACCGGTTCAAATGCTTCCCCACTCTGATGCGCATGGCCTTGGACGCCGGGGACCGGGCGATGGCGGAGTCCGTGGCCGCTGCTGTGGCCGGTGAGCGGGCCGTAGACCCTCGGCCGGCTCTTCGCGTCACGGACCTGTGGTGCCGGGGGATGCTCGAAGAGGACCCAGAACCCCTGCTAGAGGCAGCTGAGTTGAGTCGGGCGGCGCCGCGACCCCTGGCGTTGGCGGCCACGCTGGAGGACGCTGCCGTACTGATGGCCAGAGCCGACGAGGTAGTGCGGGCCAAGACCGTCTTTGAGGAGGCGGTCACCCACTACCAGCACCTGGGGGCCGAAGGGGACCTGGCGGCAGCGGCGGCCAGACTGCGTGAGTTCGGCATCCGGCGGGGAGCGCGAGGGCCGCGTAAGCGGCCGACTACCGGCTGGGATGCCCTCACCCCCACCGAGCACCGGGTCGCGCTGCTGGTGGCGGAGGGCCTCTCCAACCCTGACATCGCCGCCCGGACGTTCTCCTCACGCCGGACGGTCCAGACTCATGTCTCGCACATTCTCAGCAAGTTGGATCTGCGATCTCGTGGCGAGATCGTCCGGGAAGCTCAAGGCCGCGAGTGAAGGGAGCGGTCAGCTGCTCCGCCCGCCGAGCCCTTCGGCTTGCCGGGAGTTCAGTCGGAGACGCAATGGCGGAACAGCGCGCGTACGTCCATGACCAGTTCTGGCTCCGTGACGCACTGCCCACCGAACCCGGCGCATCGGGCGAGGACCGCGTCGTGCATCAGCGCGGCGCTGTCCCAAGGGTCGGAGGAGACTCCGTTGACTGGGGCGGGGAGCCCGGCGGCGACCGAGAAGCGGGTGAGCACGGACCGGGCCCAGTGGGCCGTCTTGCGCAGCGGCAAGGGGCTGTCGGGATCCGCCGCGGCGTGCAGCGCCGCGGCCGAGCACCCCAGCCGCGTCACCTCGGGGAGCTCGGCGATGCGCATGGCGTGGGACAACGAAGCGAACGTCTCGAACACCGGCAGGAGAGGCAACAGCGGGTGGCCCGCGGAGGTGCCGGCCACCTGCCGCACGTCCTCGACGGAGCTGACTTCGGGCAGCACCACGCCGTGGACGTGGTCCGCGAGGAGATTGATGGCGGCCGCACACCAGGGGGAGGAAGCCGGATGGACCCGCAACCACAGCTGCGTCGACGGAACGTTGTACGAACTCAGCAGTTCCACGGCACCGGCGAACGCCGCCGTGGGGCCGTGCCGCTGTGCTGATCCGTACACATCGACGATCAACGCATCGGGCGGGACAGACAGCTGCTCGATGAGGTGCAGCGCGTCGATGGGGTCGAGAAGGAGAAACGTCTTCGCGGGTGCGTGGAAGCCCGGCAGGCAGTCCTTGGTGGTGGCTGCCTGCGAGGCGGAACCACGCCGGTCAAGCTGCCGGGGTATGCGGGGAATGTCGACGGTCACGGAAACCTCCGGGAGTCTGCGGCCGAGAGCCCCGGTCCTGACCGTCCGGATCAGGACCGGGGCCCGAGTCTCGAGTGGGAGTGGTGCGCAGGGCGGCTCCAGGCGTGGGGACGCGTGGCGGAGGCGCGAGCGCTTGCTCCGATCCCGGGCTCGAGACCTCCATCTGTCGCCGCAGGGGCGTCGGGAAGCGCGGCGACGTCAGGAGCTCGGCGGAGAAGCCGTGACCCGACCTCTCTGGTCGGACGGATGGTTCCGGCTCCTCATCCTTGGTTACGGCCGTACGGCGGAGAAGTTCACGAGAGGAGCGGAACGGCACTAGCCCGCCGATACAGCTCCGGCAGGCGTGTCTTGTCGGCTCAGGTGTATTGCAACGCTGCGGGCCGGTCCCACCGGCCGTTGTCCTTGCGCTTACCGTTCACGACCGCGACCACGTTCTCCAGAGACTGGGTGGAGCTCCAGGTGTGAACGTCGTGCTCGCTGGTCGTCCGGTTGTAGTACTGCTCCTGGCGCTGGTTGCCGATCCAGAGGATGACCTCGGTCGTCTCGTACACGTTGGGGTCCGCCACGGCCCAGGCGTGGAGGTTGCCGCGTTCGGTCTGTTCGACGCAGACCCAGGTCATGTTGTCCACCTCAGCGCACTTCTTCGGCAGCGGCGCGTCCGCGGCCTGCGCAGGGGTGGCGGCAAGGCCGGAGAAGGCCATCGCCGCCGCAACGGTCAAGGTACGTCGGATACGGGACATGCGGGACTCCTGTCGCTGTCGCCCTCGGCACGATACCGACGGGCGCCCGTAGCTACGCGGGGTCTCGGCCGAGAGTTCAGTGCGCGGGCCGGCATCCACGGAGGGTGACGGGATCCGGCCACGTGATTGAGCCTGGTGGCGATCCGGGCCGTATCCCCGGCAGAGGGCAGGGCACTTGGCCCGCCGGACTTCGACATCGGGCCGCGTCCGGGATCGTTCCCGCGGACCGCTGACGGACCTCAATCCATCAGGAGGAATGGCCATGACCAGCGAGGAATTCGTATACGCCGATACCGCGAACCTCTTCGGCTCCGACGTCCAGCCGCCGGAGATCGAAGCGCTCCTGCGTCGGCTGCACGCGCTTCACCACCCTGCTTCGGCCGTCCGGCCGCTCTCCCTGCCGGATCTTCAGCAGCCGACGGCCGAGCGGGCCGCCTGAGGCGCGGCGACGTGGTATCCAAGCGCGGCAAGCGCGGGAAGAACGCGAAGCAGGGCAATCAGCGAAAGCGACAGCACCGAGCGCCTCGACCGGCCCCTGCCGCCGCCGATGCGGACAACTCCCCCCGCTGGGTGAGGGATCCGACCGACGGTGCGGCGACGAAGGACGTACAACGCCTCCAGGAACGCACCATCGGCACGGACGCCTGGCGCCGGCGGGTCGAGGACGAGGTCACCGCACTGGTCAACGAGGAACGACGCAGAAGAGCGCTCCCCGAGCTGCTTACCGACGAGAGACTGCGCCGCTCGTCCCGCGCCCACAGCGAGGACATGGCCGCCCGGAACTACTTCTCCCATGTGGCCCCGGACGGCCGCCGCCCGGTGGACCGCATGAGCGCCGCAGGGCACCCCGCACCCGCGGCCGAGAACATAGCCAAGGGCCAGCCCGGTCCCGCCACGGTCGTGCTGGCCTGGATGAAGAGCCCAGGGCACCGTGCCAACATCCTGCACCCGGACGTGCGGTCCCTCGGTGTCGGACTCGGCACGGGCTCCGGGGGCCCTTGGTGGACACAGAACTTCGGGTACGAGTAGCGGCGAAGAGCGTTGAGGCCGGCAAGCAAGATGTCCGAAGACCATCTTGGTCCGACGCCGGAGTGAACTCCAGGGAAAGGGCCGCCGTAAGTCTGCGAATAACGGGGCCCGTCACAGGCTGCCGCATCCCGCGAGACCGAGGAGGCCGTCATGGCCGACAGCAAGCAGCACTCCACTCCGCCAGGTTGGGCGCCGACCGCGGTCGATACCGAGCTGATGCCGGCGCCACGGCCTGTTCGGCCGACGGCCATGGCTCTGCCGTCGCAGCGTGGACCCAGTGCCATGGAGGTGCTGCCCGAAGTCCTCCACCAACCGCGTGTGGCAGACAACGCGCCCGAGACCTCCACGCAGGCGTACGCGGAGATCCTGCAGGAGGTGCGGGTCGCGCAGACCGCGCTCCAGTTCCTCCTCGGGTTTCTGATGGCTGTGGCCGTCACGCCGCGCTTCGACACGTTCTCCCAGGTCGCGCGCGGGATCTACGTCATCGCTCTGGTCACGGCCTTCGGTGCGGTCGGCCTGCTCACCGCACCCGCTGCCTTCCATCGTGTCGTCACCGACCCCTGCCTCAAGCACCGCCTCGTGCGCACCTCCAGCAAGCTGGCGCTGTGGGGGCTGGTCCTGCTGATGGTCGCGATGGCGGCCGCCGTACTGCTGGTCCTCGACGTCGTGCTGGACCTCCCCCTGGCGCTCGGCCTCGCGGTCGGCGTGTTCTGTTGGCTCCTCGGCTTCTGGTTCGTCATGCCTTTCTGGCAGCGGTACCGGCAGGCGAGGCGCGTGCAGAACCGCGCCGATGGTGGGGCGGAGGGCCTCCGATGAGGGCGAGCCGCTCGACCTGCCTGCGAATGTCATGAACTCGTCCGATCCTGGTTCCGTTTACCGCAGCGAAGTCGCCATCCCTCAAAGAAAGGCATCGCCATGGGTACACGTCTCAAAGGTCATCGGCAGGGGCGCGCGTTCCGGAAGGGCCTGCTCGCCATCCTCGGTACGGGACTTCTCGTCGCACCGCTCACAGCCGCACATCCCGCCGAGCGGGCCGTTGCCCGGACGCAGGCAGCGCCCAAGATCGTCTATCTCACGTTCGATGACGGACCGAGTACGAAGTACACCGCACAGGTCCAGGCCGTACTGACCCGCTACAAGGTTCGGGCAACGTTCTTCCAGACCGGCCACAACGTCGCCGTGTACCCCTCCATCACGCGAAGGACCCACCTTCTGGGCCACAGCGTGCAGAACCACACCTGGTCCCATGTCGACCTCACCACGGTCACCTGGAAGCGGTTCCAGGACGAGGTCAACCGCACGGACGCCGCCATACGGGCCCAGACCGGGTACAAGCCCCGTTGCCTCCGTCCTCCGTACGGCGCCTCGGACAGCCTGGTGCGGCAGCGGGCGGACCTGATGGGCAAGAAGCTCCGCTTCTGGACGGTCGACCCGAGGGACTGGTCCCGCCCGGGTGCACGAGCGATCGAGAGCCGGGTGCTCGCCAACGTACGGTCAGGCTCGGTGATCCTCCTGCACGACGGCGGTGGAGACCGCAGCCAGACCGTCGCCGCGCTGCCAAAGATCCTCAGTACGCTCAAGGCCCGCGGATACACGTTCTCTCGGATGACGTGCGGTTGACCTGCCACGACAGGGCAACCGTCGAGCTGAACCCGTCAACTTGCCACTCCGTAAAACATATTGACAATCGCGGCCAATGGTGAGGAATGGGTCATGTGTGATCAAGTGGAGCAGGAGAGCCCCTCTGAGGCTGGGGAGCCGACGGCCGACTCGGTTCATGATCGTGCCGAACGCCGGCTGGAGGAGGGCCTCGAACGCCTTCGGGAGGCCGTGCGGCGAGCGCAGGAAACCCTGAGGACGACGTAGGCATGGAGGTCTACGCGAGGATGCCCCTCGTGCAAGGCGAGAGCCTGCGCGGGGGGCCTTCTGTCTGAGCGGACCCTTCACGGCCCAGGGGTACGGGCGGGGCGTGCCGGCCGGGAACAGCACAGTGCCCCGGTCCAGTCTCTGGGGGGGGGTCCTGAGACTGGACCGGGGCTGTGACACCTCGAACACACCGTCCCTCGGAGAGCCGCACACGGGGGGATGCGGCGGCACACCATGGACCGGCGGGCTCGAGATTCCGCGGCGCCACACGGAGGGAGCGTGGCAGCGCCGCGGAGCCTTTGTGCCTGCCGCTCCGTCCACGGGCACGGGGGTGTGACGGAGCGGCAGGGCGGGCCGATGCGATCGGCCTGTGCTGGAGATGCCGACCTTGGCTTCCCCCCACGGGAGTTGGTCTGGCAAGTCCAGCACTCATGGATACGGCCGCCGCAGGCTTGGGTTCACCCGGAGGGAAGATTCTTTCCGGAGATGCGGACAGGTTGGTGAGTGAACTCGCGTGCGCAGGACGCGTATCAACGAGTTGCCGCCGCCACCTGAGCCGTCCGGAGAGGAAGTGGACGCAGCCATGCGTGTTCCACGGGCCCTGACATCACGTCTGCTTCTGCCCTTCGTCCTTGCTCTCGCTCTGGCCGTGGCATGCGGTGACGGGCCCACGGCGGTGGGCGGCGGTTCGCCGGACGTGTCCTATGCGCGTGGCGCCGCGCTCGCGGCCGAGGTGTGCCGCCGGCATCTCAACACCGTGCTTCCCGGCGGTGCGGTCGTGTTGTCGGACGTGATCACCTCGGACGCGCTCGCCCAGGAGGCGCGGAACGCGGGTGGCGACGGATCTCCCTGGACAAGCCTTCCTCGGGGAGATCTCCTCTCCTTCTGTTTCTACGGGGAGAGGGACGCGGTCACGACGGCGTCCGAACCCGCCCACTGCCCGGACGGCTTGATGGTCGTCATCGACATGGCCGGCACCGTCACGCCGTACGAGAACGGCGGCGTGGCTTGCGTTACGTGCGGATCTGAACCCGTCCCCCTCATCGCGCGTTTCCCGCATGACGACAAACGGCCAACAGTCCGAGGAGGAGCCAGGTGGCCACCGAAAAGCGCCGGGCCAAGGCAGTGGAGACAGTGGAGACGAGCGGGGGTGCAGCCCAGTACCTGTCCGAGACACCCGCACCTGGGGACACGGACCCTGAGGCCGTAGCCGGCCCCGAGGCCGGGGGCGAGGGAACGCCGGACGTTCCGCTCCCCGCCGGAGCCGACGACGAGGACGCCAGGTTCGAGGCCGAGCACGACGACGAGGACGCCGAAGGGGAGGAGCAGGCGCTGGCCTGCCACGAGCTCCTGCTCCTCATGGCCGGCAAGATTCCCGACCAGCTCATCACACAGTGCCGCGCGTGGCTGGCGGAGGGACGCAGGACGGAAGTGGGCAGCGCACTCGCCTTCGCCGCCGCCGGAGCCAAGGTTCCGCTGCGCGCAGAGGACATCGACCTGCTCGAAGAGCTGCTGAACGAGGCAGACGCCGACACACGCGTCCTCGAAGACATCGACGAAGCGGAGTACGAGGCCCTGCCCCGCTACCGCTTCGAGCTGACGCCCGACGCCGAACCGCGCCTCAGCGGGCCCGTGAGCGACGAGACCGACGCCGCCGTCATGGCGGGGTGCGAGGACACGGACGGCGCTGTCGGGATGTGGCGCACCTGGCGCCTGCCCCCGGCCGGCGCACCGTGGCCCCCGCCGCGCAGGGTGTACGTCGTGGAGGTCGAGGCGGTCGACCAGCTCATCGGTGCGACCGCCCACCTGCAGAGCGTCCTGTCCGCCGTGGGCGAGCAGGACCCGCAGGTCGAGGTGTATCCCACCGGGGTGAAGCTGCCCAGCTACCAGCAGTACGCCCGTAACACCTCTGACCTGCTGTGGGCGGCCTCCGACGATCCCGGCATCGACCTGGTCGCGGTCTTCGACGGTGTGGACCCCGAGGTCGGCCCGATCTTTCGCACGGACCATCCGAGGGCGGCCGACGACGAGGAACGCTACCGCATGCTCGCCTATCTCGCCGCCGGCTCCCCGCTGTTGCTGACCACGGCGCGGATGGACGACGTGGTGGACCGCGACCTCGGAACCGTGGTGCCCATGAGCTACCGCACCGACGGCTTCTGGATCTGGTCCGACGCCTCCGCCTACTACCTGGAGACGCACGGGCTGCTGCCGGCGCCGGAACTGACCGAGCAGATGCGTTCGGTCGGCTTCACGCCGCCTCTGGTGGACGGGGTGTCGCTGCACCGCGCGATGGTGGCCCTCACCCGGCCCGTGGACGAATCACCGGCCTGGACCTACGACGGCAGCAGCTCAGGCGGGGTGTCAGCCGGCGTCAAGTGAACCATTGATCAGGAGTGATCGTAGTCGGGGGTGCCGGGGCGGCGCCCCCGACTGTAGTTGGGTCTGAAGTCCACCAGCGAGAGGAGGTGTTGGACGGTGGATGGGTCGGAGTGTCCTGAGGCTGTTTATTGGTTGTGTGGGGGGTTTTCGGGGGATGTGTGGCCGACGGCGGATACGCCG